>NZ_JCADBM010000024.1:0-179927 GCF_059359075.1 Phytohabitans sp. LZ39
AAGACCCGAAGTCAGTCCGTCGTAGGGTCAGACCCCCGACGGGAGGTGCTCACAAACATCATCTCTGTCCGTCGTGGTCCAGACCGCCGCTCCCGCGGCCTCACCCATCCGCTGTTGGTCGCGCCCACCCCGCCGGCTGCGCCGGCCCGGCCCGCGCCCCCATCCGGGCGGACGGGGGCAAATATGCCTGAAGATCTTTGGCTAGCGCTCCAGCGTCCAGCCGGACGGGGTGCCGTCGGTCAGTGAGCCGTCGTTGAAGCGTCGCGTCGCCGGCGCGGGCCAGGCGCGGTCCGGGAAGGCCTCGTGGTCGAGCAGGCGGTGGCGGATGGTGGTGATGGCGTCGCTGACCCACTCGACCAGGGCGGCCAGCGCGGCCGCCCCGCCCGCCACCGCGGCGCAGGCCGTCGCCACGCTCGTCGTGGCCAGGACGAGGCCGGCGGGGGTGCCGACGCCGGTGGCGGTGGCGATCGCGGCGCCGACGAGCTGGATCACGGCGGAGCAGAGGGCGGCCGCGATCGCCGCCCACAGGCCGCAGATGCCGATCGCCAGGCGGGCCAGGGCGGTGTCCACCTCGGTGCCGATGGCCTGGAGCGCGCTGAGCGCGCCGCGCTGGCGGGCGGCGGCGTCGAGGTAGGCGTCGGCGGCGCGGCCCTCCCACTCGTAGCCGGCGGCGAGGTGGTCGGGGTCGACCTTGCCGACCTTTTCGCTGAGCGGGCCGCCGAAGTCGTGCACCCAGCGGCGGCCGGTCTCCCACACGCGGACCGGGTTGCCATACGGCGCGAGCAGGTCGCCGACCAGGTCGAGCAGCCGGCGGACGATCGCCACGAACTCGTCGAGCAGCCGGACCACCTGCCCGGCGAGAAACGAGGGCAGCCCGCGCGCGACGCGCAGCGCGCCCTCGATGATGCGGTCGGCGGTGTCGCCGACCCGGTCGAGCAGGCGGAGCACGCGCGCGATCAGGGCATCGAAGCCGGCGGCGTCGATCGGCAGGGGCAGGGGCAGCGGGGCCGTCACGGCTACCACACCCCGCGCAGGCGGTGGACCGCGTCGCGCTCGTCGCGCTCGTAGCCGTCGGCGGCCTCGGCCAGCGCGTCGGCCACCTCGGCGAAGCGCAGCGAGCCCTGCACGGCCAGCATGTGGGCGTGGTGCCGGAGCGTGGCATACGCCTCCGGGAGGCCGACCACCGCGCTCAGCGCGCACATGTCGCTGACCGAGAGGCCCAGCTCGTCGACCACAGTGGAGGCTCGGGCCAGCGTGCCGGCCCACTCGCGCCAGTCGTCGGCGTCGGAACGGAGAGCCGCTATCGCGACCCGGATCTCCTCATCGGTAGGCGGCACGCGACGACGCTACAAACCAACCCCGAACCCGGCAACCCCATCGACGCCGATCAAGGAATGGTCAGTGTGTCGTGAACTCCGCGATCCGCGCCAGCATGCCGTTGAGGAAGCGGGGCGAGTCGTCCGTGGACATCTGCCGGGCCAGCTCGACCGCCTCCGTGATGGCCACCGCGTCGTCGATCTCGTCGACGTAGAGCAGCTCGTAGACGGCGATGCGGGCCAGGTTGCGGTCGACCACCGGCATGCGGTCGAGGGTCCAGCCCTCGGCGTAGCTGGCGATCAGCTCGTCGATCCGGTCGAGGTGGGCGTTTACCCCCTCGATCAGGCCGATCGCGTAACCGAGGTGCTCGGGGCGCGGCTGCTCGAGCCGCTTGATGTACGCCTGGAGCACCTCGTCGACCGGCAGGTCGCGCAGGTCGGCCTCGAAGAGCACGTCGAGCGCCCGCTTACGCGCCTTGCGGCGCGCGGGCATCTGCGACTTGGGCGCCTCAGCCATGCCCGTGCGCCCCACAAGCGGAAAGGGACATCACGCGCGGCCGAGGTAACGGCCGTCGCGCGTGTCGACCTTGATCTTTTCGCCGGTGGTGATGAAGAGCGGCACCTGCACCGTCGCGCCGGTCTCCACCGTCGCCGGCTTGTTGCCGCCCGTGGAGCGGTCGCCCTGAAGGCCCGGCTCCGTGTAGGTCACCTCGAGCACCACGCTGGTCGGCAGCTCGATGTACAGCGGGACACCCTCGTGCGTCGCCACCGTCGCCTCGGCCTCGGGGAGCAGGTAGTTGGCCGCTTCGCCCACCGTGCCGCCGGCGACGTGGATCTGGTCGTAGGTGTCCAGATCCATGAAGACGTAGTCTTCGCCATCCGCGTAGAGGTATTGCATCGTGCGCTTGTCGACGGTCGCGGTGTCGACCTTGGTGCCCGCGTTGAACGTCTTGTCGACCACCTTGCCGGAGAGCACGTTCTTCAGCGTGGTGCGCACGAACGCGCCGCCCTTGCCGGGCTTGACGTGCTGGAACTCCACGACGGACCACAGCTCGCCGTCGAGGTTGAGCACCAGTCCGTTCTTCAGGTCGTTCGTGGTGGCCATGTCCTGCCTTGATCTTCATCCGAATGATTGACCCACCAAGTCTACTGGTACGCCCGGCGCGCGGCAGAGCACGCCCTGGGGCTGGAGACGTAACGAAGACGTCAACCGATGTCTGTTTCCAGGACACCAATCGCTGACACCCTGCACCCGTGTTGACCAACTGCCGCGCACTGGGACTGGGGGGCTCGGTTCTCCTCGCGGCGGGCGGCCTGGCCGCCGGCGCGCTGCCGGCGCAGGACCCGTTCGGGCTGGCGATCCTGCGACGCCACCCGGGGTGGGGAGTCGTCGTCGCGTACGCCGGACTGGTCCTGCTCATCGCGGCCTGGTGGCGCCTCGGGCACGTGGTGCGCGCCGCCGACGACAAGCCGAGCCCGCGGCAGCTCATGATCACGCTCGCCATCTGGTCGGCCCCGCTGCTCCTCGCTCCCCCGCTCTTCAGCCGCGACGTGTACAGCTACCTCGCGCAGGGCGCGATGGTCGGCTCCGGCCTCGACGTCTACGAGCACGGGCCGGCCTACTACGGTGGGCCGGTGGCCGCGGAGGTGCCGGCGATCTGGCAGCACACCCCTACGCCGTACGGGCCGTTCTTCCTGCTGGTCGCCACCGGCGTGACCGCGGCCGCGGGGGCGCACCTGGCCGCCGGGGTGCTCGGCATGCGGCTCGTCGCGGTGCTCGGCGTGGTGCTGCTGACCGCCGCCCTGCCCGGACTCGCGCGCAGCTGCGGCGTCGACCCGGCCGCCGCCCTGTGGCTCGGCGCGCTCAACCCGCTGGTCCTCGCCCACCTCGTCGCCGGCGCGCACAACGACGCGATCATGGTGGGCCTGCTGGTCGCCGGCCTGGCCGCCTCGGTCGCCCGCCACCCGGCCGCGGGCGCCGCGCTCGTCGCGCTCGCCGCGCTGGTCAAGGCGCCGGCGGCGGTCGCGCTCCTCTTCGTGGCGTCCATCTGGGCGGAACAGTCCACCGGGCGCTGGCGCCGCGCCCGCACCATGCTCTACGCGGCCGCCGTCGCCGCGGCCACCACCGTCGTGGTCACGGCCGTCGCCGGCACCGGGTACGGGTGGGTGCGCGCCCTCGACACCCCCGTCTCCACCGGCAACTGGTCACCGATGAGCGTGCTCGGCCGCCTCACGGGCGCGATCCTGGGCACCGCGCACGCTGTTCCGATGTGGCGGTGGATCGGCCTCGCGGCGGCCATGGCCGTCGGGGTGGTGCTGTGGCTGCGCCGCACGCACATCGGCCCGGTGTACGCGGTCGGCCTCGGCCTCAGCGCGATCGTCCTCTTCGGACCGGCGCTGCGCCCGTGGTACCTGCTGTGGGGCCTGGTCCCCCTCGCCGCCGCGGCGACCGACGGGCGGGTGCGGCGCGTGGCGGCCGTGTCCTGCGCGGCGCTCGCGGTGGTGGTGCTGCCGAGCGGCTTCGCCTTCGGCGCCGAGCAGGTGGCGCAGGCGGTCTTCGGGTGCGTGCTCGCCGCCGGCCTCGCCGCCGCGCTCCTCACGCCCAGCCAGGCGCCGGTGGTCGCACGGTGAAGGACCTGGACCGCCGGTGGTACATCATCGCCGGGCTGGCCGTCGCCACGGCCGTCTTCCTCGCGTACGTGCCGGCCCACCGCGGCTTCTTCGACGTCGGTGTCTACCACGGTGCCGTGCACTACTGGCTGCGCGACGGCGGCCAGCTGTACGACTTCCTGCGCCCGCCGACGAACTACGGCTTCACCTACCCGCCGTTCGCCGCGCTGGTGCTCAGCCCGCTCGCGCTGCTGCCGTGGCACCCCGCGATCGCGCTCAGCCTCGTGATCAACACGGCCGCCGGCGCCGCGCTGCTCGGCCTGCTGATCGACCCGATCGCGAAGCGGCAGGGCTGGCACCGCGGCCTCACATTCGGGCTGGCGGCGTGCGCGGTGGCGGTGTTCGAGCCGGTGCGCGACACGTTCAGCTTCGGGCAGGTCAACCTCGTGCTGCTCCTGCTCGTCGTGGCCGACACCCGGCTGCTGCGGCAGACCCGGTGGTCCGGCGTGGGCATCGGGCTGGCCACCGCGATCAAGCTGACGCCGGGCATCTTCATCGTGTACCTGCTGGTCACCGGCCAGCGCCGGGCCGCCGCGGTGGCGGGCGGCACGGCCGGCGCGGCGACGCTGGTGGGGCTGGCGATCGCGCCGGACGCCTCGCGCACGTTCTGGACCGAGGCGCTGTGGGACACCAACCGGATCGGCAACCTCGCCTACGTGTCCAACCAGTCGCTCCAGGGCGTCGTCGCCCGCCTCGACCCGACCGAGCCGAGCAAGCTGGGGTGGCTGCTGCTGGTAGTCGCCGCGCTGGCCGTGTGGGTCTACCGGATCCGCCGCGTCGACCCGCTCACCGGCGCCGCGCTCACCGGCGTGGTCGGCTGCCTGGTCAGCCCGATCACCTGGGTGCACCACCTCGTGTGGGTGCTGCCCGCGCTGGTGCTGCTCGCCGACTCGCGCCACCGCCGCTACGCGGCCGCCGCCTACGTGGTGCTGTGCAGCAGCTTCGTGTGGCTGTGGTGGGACGGGCGGGCACCGGGCGAGTTCGTCGGCGCCAACGCCTACGTGTGGATCTGCGTCGCGCTATTGGTCGGCCTGCCGGCGCGCCAGATGGTGGAGGGCGAGCCGGTAGCCGTCGACGCCGAGGCCGCAGATGACTCCGGTCGCTACGGCGGACACGACCGAGTGGTGACGAAACTCCTCGCGCGCGTGGATATTCGAGATGTGGACCTCGACCAGCGGCGCGCGGAGGAGCGCGCAGGCGTCGCGCACCGCGTACGAGTAATGTGACCACCCCGCGGGGTTGAGCACCACGGCCGCCTGCTCGTCGGCGGCCGCGTGGATCCAGCCCAGCATCTCGTGCTCGGCGTCGGTCTGCCGCACCTCGACGTCGAGGCCGAGCTCCTTGCCGGTCGCCTCGCAGAGCTCGACAAGCCCCGCGTACGACGTCAGCCCGTAGACGTCGACCTGGCGGGTGCCGAGCCGGCCGAGGTTGGGTCCATTGAGGACGTACACCTTCATGCCTCGACCTCCTCGTAGGCGGCGCGCAACAGCTCGTCACTCGGGCCGTCCAGGATGGACGGTTTGGCGAGCCCGTCGAGCACCACGAAGCGCAGCCGCGAGCCGCGCGCCTTCTTGTCGACCCGCATCGTGGCGAGAAGATCCGGCCAGGCCTTCCTGGCGTATGCGGTGGGCAACCCGAGCGCGTCGAGCACGTCGCGGTGCCGCTTCGCCGTCGCCTCGTCGAGCCGCCCGGCGAGCCGCCCGAGCGCCGCCGCGTAGACCAGGCCGACGGAGACCGCGTGGCCGTGGCGCCACGTGTATCCCTCGACCTTTTCGATCGCGTGGGCGAGCGTGTGCCCGTAGTTGAGCACCTCGCGCACCCCACCCTCGCGCAGGTCGGCGCCGACGACGTCGGCCTTGACCCGCACCGCCCGCTCGACGAGCTCGCGCAGGCTGCCCTCGTCGGCGCCCTTGGCCTCGATGAGGTCGAGGATCGCGGGGTCGGCGATGAACCCGCACTTGACCACCTCGGCCAGCCCGGCCACGAGGTCGACGGGCGGCAGCGTGTCGAGCAGCGCCAGGTCGCAGAGCACGCCGGCCGGCGGGTGGAACGCGCCGACAAGGTTCTTACCCGCGGCCGTGTTGACGCCGGTCTTGCCGCCCACGGCCGCGTCGACCATGCCGAGCAGGCTCGTCGACACCGGCACCCACCGCACACCGCGCAGCCAGCACGCCGCGACGAAGCCGGCCAGGTCGGTCACCGCACCACCGCCGACCCCGACCACCGCGTCGGTACGCGTGAAGCCCGCCGCCCCCAACTGGTCCCAGCAGTGCGCGGCCACGTCGATGCTCTTGCCCGCCTCCGCGTCCGGCACGTCGACGGCGAGCGGCTCGACGCCCACGTCCGCGAGGGCGGCGGCGATCGCGTCGGCGTGCGGCTTGAGCGGTGGCGCGTAGAGGACCGCGGCACGCGCGGCCCCGTCGATCAGGCGCGGGAGGTGGCCGAGAAGGTCTCGCCCCACGAGCACGTCGTAGGGACGCTCACCCCCGACCGCAATGGTGGTCACATCGTCCATCGCCGAGCAGCCTAGCCCCGCACCCCACCCGCCCTGCCGCGCCCCTCGCCCGCATCCCACGCCGATTTGGCGTCCGTGGCGAAATGTTGCCCCCATAGGGGCGCGTTCTCGCCACGGACACTCGTGCCCGGTACGGCAGCGCGGTGACCGCGACAAGCAGCGGGCCACGCGGCCTCGGCGGCGAGGCGTCGGGTCCAGCGTGCCCGCCGGTGGGTCAGGCGGAGGTGTGGGCCGGGTGGCGGGTGGCCATCTCGGCGAGGTGCTTCGCGTAGTCGCCGACCGCGTCGCGGAGGTCGTCGGGGCGGAGGACGGTGAAGGGCCAGCCCAGGCCGGCCAGCATGTGGGCCATGCCGTCGAGGCGGTTGGCGCGGCAGCGCAGCAGCACCCCGTCGGCGGTCTCGGTCAGCTCGGCCACGCTCGGGGGGATGCGGCGGCGGGCCTGGTCGAGGTCGGTCTCGAGGAGGACCTCGACCTCCCAGGTGTACGGCACGCCGGCCAGCGAGCGGGTCACGTGGCCGACCGCGTCGAAGCCCTCCGGCACCGCGAAGGTCTCCGTGCCGGCCTCCACCGCGCTGATCCGGTCGAGCCGGAAGGTCCGCACCTCGCCGCGGCGGTGGTCGTGGCCGGTCAGGTACCAGCGGCCGGCGTGGAAGACCAGGCCGTACGGGTCGACCTGGCGCAGCGATACACCGCCCCGCCACGAGCGGTAGGTGAGGCTGACCCGGCGGCGGGAACGGGTGGCGGCGCCGAGCGCCAGCAGCGTGGCGGTGGCGGGGCGGGCGGTGCCCTCCTGGCGGGGGCGGAGCGTGAAGCCGAGCGACTCGCGCACCGCGCCCAGCCGCTCGGCCAGCGCGCGTGGGAGTACCCGCTCGATCTTCGCCAGCGCGACGCCGGTGGCCGGCGCCTCGGTGGTGAGGCCGAGCTGCTCGGCGGCGAGGAGGCCGAGCACGACGGCGGCCGCCTCGTCGTCGGTGAGCATGAGCGGGGGCAGCTTGTAGCCGGGGCTCAGCCGGTAGCCGCCGTACCGCCCGCGGTTGGCGGTGACCGGGATGCCCAGGTCGGCGAGGGTGCCCGCGTACCGCCGCACGGTGCGCTCGTCCACGCCCAGCCGCGCGCCGAGGTCGGCGCCGGTGAGGCGGTGGTGGGTCTGGAGAAGCTCCAGCATGCCCAGTACGCGTGAGGCAGGATGTGACACAGGTCACGCTCCTTAATCGGGCGGTATGCGTCCGGATTCGATCCTAACGTTGCTCGCATGACGACATTTGTGCTGGTACCCGGGTTTTGGATCGGTGGCTGGGCGTGGGACGGGGTGGCCGCCCCGCTGCGCGCCGCCGGACACCAGGTCCACTCGATCACTTTGACCGGTGTTGCGGAGAAGGCGCACCTCGCCACGCCCGAGACCAACCTCGACACCCACACGGACGACATCGTGCGGCTGATCGAAGACGAGGACCTGCGCGACGTGGTGCTGGTCGGCCACTCCGGTGGCGGCATGCCGGTCACCCAGGCGGCCGACCGCGTGCCGGAGCGGATCAAGCGCGTCGTGTACGTCGAGAGCGGCCCGCTACCCGAGGGCGTCTCGCAGTTCGACACCAACGAGCCGGCGGAGCAGGAGCGACTGCGCGCGGAGATCGGCGACGGCCACCTGCTGCCCGCCCGCGACTGGGACGCGGCCGCCGACCCGGTGCTGCTCGCCGGCCTCGACGAGGCGACGCTGGCGATGCTGCGCGAGCGTTCGACGCCGCACCCGCTGGGCGCGGCCACCCAGCCGGTCCGGCGCACCGGTGCCGGTGACGCGCTGCCGGTCGCGCTCGTCGCGTGCGTGTTTCCGCTCGATCAGGTGAAGGCGATGGTGGCCGAGGGCCACCCGTTCTTCGCGGCCTTCCAGGGCGGCGAGATCCGCGGCCTGCCGACCGGCCACTGGCCGATGCTGAGCGAGCCCAAGCGCCTGGCCGAGATCCTCGCCGAGCTGGGCTAGGCCGGCTTCAACAACCCGGCGATCTCCTCGACGATCTGCTCGGGCTCGCGGCCGTCGGTCGCGACGGTGAAGGTCGCGACCTCCTCGTACAGCGGGCGGCGCTGGTCCATCAGGTGCTTCAGCGTCGCCCGCGGGTTTATCGCCAGCAGCGGCCGGCCGGCGCCGAGCCCCACCCGGCTCACCGCGTCGGCCAGGCCGACCGACAGGAAGACCACCGCGTGCCCGGCCAACTCCGCGCGGGTGCGCTCGGAGAGGATCGCGCCGCCGCCGAGGGCGAGCACCCCGTCGAAGGCAGCCAGCGCCGCTTTCACCGCCGCCTCCTCCAGGGAACGGAAGTGCGGCTCGCCCTCGTCGATGAAGATCTCGGAGATGGGCTTGCCCGCGGCGGCCTCGATGTCGGCGTCGGTGTCCCGGAACGTGACGCCCAGCCGCGCGGCGAGCAGCTCGCCCACGGTCGTCTTGCCGGCGCCCATCACGCCCACGAGGACGCAGGCCGGGCGGGTCACCTGATGACCAGGTGTTCGAGGTAGCCGGCGAGGTTGCGGCGGATCTCCGCCACCGAGTCGCCGCCGAACTTCTCGGTCGCCGCCTCCGCCAGTACCAGCGCGACCATGGCCTCGGCCACGACGGCGGCCGCGGGGACCGCGCAGACGTCGGAACGCTGGTTGATCGCGGTGGCCGCCTCGCCGGTGCTCACGTCGACGGTGGAGAGCGCGCGGTTGAGCGAGGAGATGGGCTTCATCGCGGCCTTGACCCGCAGCGGCTCGCCGGTGGTGATGCCGCCCTCCAGGCCGCCGGCGCGGTCGGTCACCCGCCGCACGCCGCTCGCGGTGGGGATGATCTCGTCGTGGGCCACCGAGCCGCGCGAACGGGCCTGTAGCCACGCGTCGCCCATCTCCACGCCCTTGATGGCCTGGATCGACATGAGCGCGGTGGCGAGGCGGGCGTCGAGCTTGCGGTCCCACTGCACGTGGCTGCCGAGGCCCGGCGGCACACCGTAGGCGAGCACCTCGACGATGCCGCCGAGCGTGTCGGCGTCCTTCTTGGCGGCGTCGACCTCGGCGACCATGCGCGCGCTCGCCTCCGGATCGAGGCAGCGCAGCGGGTCGGCGTCGACCCGCTCGGCGTCTTCGGGCCGGGGAGCGAGGCCGGGCTTGGCGGCCACCGAGCCGAGCTCCACCACGTGCGAGACGATCTCGATGCCGAGCGCCTGCTTGACCAGCGCCTTGGCGACCGTGCCGACGGCCACCCGGGCGGCGGTCTCCCGCGCGCTGGCCCGCTCGAGGATCGGGCGGGCGTCGGTGTGCCCGTACTTCTGCATGCCGGCGAGATCCGCGTGGCCGGGCCGCGGGCGGGTCAGCGGCGCGTTGCGGGCCTGCGCGGCGAGCAACTCGGGATCGACCGGGTCGGCGGCCATGACCGTCTCCCACTTGGGCCACTCGGAGTTGCCCACGCGGATGGCCACCGGACTGCCGAGCGTGACGCCGTGGCGGATGCCGCCGATCACCTCGATGACGTCCTGCTCGAACGCCATCCGGGCGCCCCGCCCGTAGCCGAGCCGCCGCCGGGCCAGCTCCCGCCCGATTTCGGCACTCGTCACCTCTACCCCGGCGGGCACGCCCTCCAGGAGAGCGACGAGCGCGGGGCCATGCGACTCACCGGCAGTCAACCAACGCAACACGCTGGAAAGTCTGCCACGAGCCCCGCGGCGGGCTTGCCGCCAGGTCCCTGGTCAACCGCGGGCGGCGGCCAGGGCGGCGCGCATCGCCTCCCGTGGGGCAGGCGCGACGCCCGTGAACTGCTCCCACTGGCCGATCGCCTGGGCGAGCAGGAGGTCGAGGCCGGAGACCACGTGGCAGCCGGCCGCGCTGGCCGACGCCGCGAGCGGGGTGGGCCACGGGTCGTAGAGCGCGTCGAAGAGCACAGTGGACGGTCGCCACGCCACCTCGGCGGCCAGCGGGTCGGCCACGCCCTTCGGCACGGTCGAGATCACCACGTCGGCGGCCGCCACCCACGCCGCCGCGTCGGCCCAACCCGCTCCCTCGAAGGGCACGCCGACCGCCTCGGCGACCGGGCGCAGCTCGGCCACCGCCTCCGGGCGCCGCGCCACCACCGTCACCGCCGCGCCGCCCGCCTGGGCCGCCGCCGCGATCGCCGCGCGCGCCGTGCCGCCCGCACCCAGCACCGTGAACGTCGCGCCGGTGGGCACGCCGCCCAGCGCGTCGACCATCCCCGGGATATCGGTGTTGTCCGCGTGCCAGCCGCCCGCAGCCCGTACCAAAGTGTTGGCGGCACCCACCGCGGCCGCGACCGGGGAGACGTGGGTGGCCACCGACAAGGCCACTTCTTTCAAGGGCATCGTGAGCGACAGGCCGGCCCACTCCGGACCGAGGCCGGCCACGATGCCGGCGAGCTCGGACTCGGCGCACTCGATGGCGGTGTAGGACCACCCGGTCAGGCCGGCCGCGGCGTAGCCGGCGTTGTGGATGACCGGGGAGAGCGAGTGGGCGACCGGCTTACCCAGCACGGCCGCCCGGTGAATCGTGTCGGTCAAAGGACGCCGTTTTCGCGTGCGGTCTGCTGGTTTTTCTGATGCTGGCTGAAATCGTTGGTGAAAGCCGACTTGCCCGACTTGTCGATCGCCACGAAATAGAGCCAGTTGCCCTGCGGCGGCGCCATCGCGCCCTCGAGCGCCTGCTTTCCCGGGTTGTTGATCGGCGTGGGGATGATGCCCTTGAGCTTGCGGTTGTACGGGTTTTTCGGGTCGTCCAGCTCCGACACCGTCATGTCCTTGGACGGCTTGATGGGCAGGCCCTTCAGCTCGCGCCAGTAGTTGACGGTCACGTCCATCTCGAGGCAGCCGCACGGGAAGTCGCCGTAGAGCCGGTTGTAGGCGACCCGGGACACCTTGCCCAGATCCTCCTTGATGCCCGCCTCCGCCTGGGAGAGCGAGGCGACGATCAGGACGTCGTACGGCGCGAGGTTGAGCGCCTGCGCCTTCTCGTCGAACTTCAGCTCGCCGGTCACCGTCAGGAAGCGGTCGACCATCGTGCGCACGATTTCCTTCGCCGTCCACTTAGGATCGATCTCGTACGTGTCCGGGAAAAGGAAGCCCTCGATCGTCGGCGTCTTGACCTGCTTGCCGTCGCTCCGCTTGAACCACCAGTCGGGGATGCCCAGCTCGATCGGGTCCTTGGCCGCCGCTTCGAAGTCCTTCACCGGGATCTTCGTCTTCTCCGACAGGAGCTTGAACGTCGCCTTCGCCGACAGCCCCTCGCGGACCAGCACGCCGTTGACGACCTTGTTCTTCAGGTCGAGCAACGCGGTGAGCGCCGCGGCGCCGCTCATCTGGAGCCGCAGCTTGTACGTGCCCGGCTGGATGTTCTGGCTGCGCGAGTTTTCCTTCGCCGCCTCGGTGAACGCCTTGGCGCTCTTCACCACGTCGGCCGTCACCAGCGCGTTCGCGATGTCTGTCGCGGTGTCGCCCTGCTTGATCTGGATGTTTACCGTGCCCTGGCCGGCGCCCTCGTAGTCGGGGGTGGTGAAGAAGCCCTGCACGCGGTCGTAGCCGTACCACACGCCGGCGCCGAGGCCGCCGAGCAACAGCACCACCACCAGCAACGCGACGACGCTCTTACCAGCGCCGCCACGCTTCTTCTGGCCCCGCTTACGCCCCCGACGATGTCGCCACCGTTCGACGGGTTCGTCGTCGAACGCAAGCTCCAGCTCGTCGATCATCACGCTCGCCTCCGCTGCGCGTCTAGCCAGCCCTGTAGGATCTCCACCGCGGCCGCCTGGTCGACCACCGCACGTTGGCGCTTTCCCCGCACGCCACGTTCGGCCAGCCTACGGGTTGCCGCGACGGTGGACATCCTCTCGTCGGCCAGCCGCACCGGCACCGGTGCGATCGCCCTGCTCAGGCGCTCGGCATATGCCCTGGCCTGCACTGCCGCGGGTCCTTCTTTCCCGGCGAGTGTCACCGGCAACCCGACCACAACCTCTACGGTTTGATACGCATCTACGAGTCGCGCAAGTTCAAAGATATCGGAAGGAATAGCATCAACTTCCGCATTCAGGTCGCGACTCAGGGTGGCCAATGGGGTCGCGAGAATGCCATCGGGGTCGCTCAACGCGACACCCACACGCACCTGCCCCACATCGACACCGAGGCGGGTGCCGCGTACAAACTCGCCCATATGCTCCCTTTGCTCGCGCACGCCTGATCTACTCATCGTCGCGTATGAAGAGGGTGCTCGTGGGGCGGGGGCATGCGTATTTTTCGAGCTACCGCGATGTTCGTCGTGGTTGCTCTCCGTTGCTCCCGCGGCCTTACCCGTCCGCTGTGGGTTGCGGTTACTTCGGCGCCTCCGGCGGGGCCTCGGGCTCCGGCCGGGCCGTCCCCGGCTAGTGCGCTGTTGGTGGGGTGGTTGCGGTGGGAGCGCAGCGTCACCAGCCCCGGGGTAGAGCTTTGAGATCTAGGAGGTTTAGGGCTGAAGCCGAAAGCCCTACGACTCCGTCGCCAATGCCTGCTCCACCGACGCCAGCAGGCGAGGGGCCTCCGTCGCCGGCAGGCCGCCGCCCTGGGCGAGATCGGGACTGCCGCCGCCGCGGCCGGAGAGGGCGCCCTTCACCAGGTCGGAGGCGGACACACCGCGGCCGCGCGCGGCCTGGTTGACCGCGACCACAAGGGACGCCTTGCCGCCGGCGCGGGCGGCTACCGCGACCACCGCGGGGCGGGCCGGGTCGATTTTGCCGCGGATTTCCTGGGCCAGGGTGCGCACGTCGTTGCCGCCGGCGCCCTCCGGGGCCTCGGTGCCCACGTAGGCGATGCCGCCCACCTCGCGGGCCGACGACGCCAGCGACGCCGCGCCGCCGAGCACGAGCTGGGCGCGGAGCTTCTCCAGCTCCTTCTCCGCGTCGCGTAGCTGGGTCACGGTCTGCTCGACGCGCTCGGCGACCTGGTCGTTGGGGACGCGGTAGAGCTCGGCCAGGCGGGACACGAGCAGGTGCTCGCGCGCCAGGTAGCCGAACGCGTCGATGCCGACCAGCGCCTCGACCCGGCGTACGCCCGAGCCGATCGACGCCTCGGACAGGATCTTGACCAGGCCCAGCTGGCCGGAGCGGGACACGTGGGTGCCGCCGCACAGCTCGCGGGCGTAGTCGCCGACCTCGACGACGCGTACCTCGTCGCCATACTTTTCGCCGAACAGTGCCATCGCGCCCAGGCGCCGCGCCTCCTCCTGGGAGGTGATGAACGCGTGCACCTCCAGGTCGCCGAGCAGCACCTCGTTGACCTGTTGCTCGACGTCGTGCAGCACGCTGGGCGGCACCGCGCCGGGCGTGTTGAAGTCGAAGCGGAGCCGGCCCGGCGCGTTGAGCGAGCCCGCCTGGGTCGCCGACTCGCCGAGGAAGTTGCGCATCGTCTGGTGTACCAGGTGGGTCGCGGTGTGTGACCGGGAGATGGCCTTGCGGCGGGTGACGTCGATCTCCGCGTACCCGGTGTCGCCCGGACGGACCTCGCCGCGCACGACGCGGGCCTTGTGGACGATCAGGCCGGGCAGCGGCTGCTGGACGTCGAGCACCTCGACCTGGCCGCCCCCGACGGTGATCAGGCCCTGGTCGGCCTGCTGGCCGCCGCCTTCGGCGTAGAACGGGGTGGCGTCGAGCACCAGCTCGATCGTCTCGCCCTCGCCCGCCGCGGGCAGCGCCACGCCGCCCGAGCTGAGCACGGAGCGCACCCGCGACTCGCGCGTCACCTCGTGGTACCCGGTGAACTCGACCGGGCCGCCGGAGTCGAACGCCGCGCGGTACGACGAGAGGTCGGCGTGGCCGGTCTTGCGCGCCTGCGCGTCCGCCTTCGCCCGCGCCCGCTGGTCGGCCATCAGCCGGCGGAAGCCCTCCTGGTCGACCGAGAGGCCCTGCTCCGCCGCGATCTCGAGAGTGAGGTCGATCGGGAAGCCGTACGTGTCGTGGAGCTGGAAAGCCTTGTCTCCGGAGAGGGACGCCTGACCGGCGCCGCGCGCGTCCGAGATGGCCGTGTCCAGGATCGTCGTGCCCGCCCGCAACGTCGACAGGAACGCGTCCTCCTCCGCGTACGCGTACTGCGAGATGCGGTCGAAGTCGGTCGCCAGCTCGGGGTAGGACGGCGCCATGCAGTCGCGCGCCACCGGCAGCAGCAGCGGCAGCGCCGGCTCCTGCCACCCGAGCAGCCGCATCGCCCGGATCGCGCGGCGCATGATGCGACGCAGCACGTAGCCACGGCCCTCGTTGGAGGGGGTCACGCCGTCGCCGATCAGCATCAGCGCGGTGCGCACGTGGTCGGCGATCACGCGCAGCCGCACGTCGTCGGGGTGCGACTCGCCCGCCACGTGGCCGGACTTCGCGCCGTACTGCCGGCCGGTCAGCTCCGCCGCGAGCGAGAGGATCGGGCGTACCTCGTCGATCTCGTAGAGGTTGTCGACGCCCTGGAGGATCGACGCGATCCGCTCCAGGCCCATGCCGGTGTCGATGTTTTTGCTCGGCAGCTCGCGGACCACCCGGAAGTCTTCCTTGCTGCGTACGTCCGCGATCTCGTACTGCATGAAGACGAGGTTCCAGAACTCGAGGAACCGGTCTTCGTCGACGTCCGGGCCGCCCTCGGGGCCGTAGTCGGAACCGCGGTCGTAGTAGAGCTCCGAGCACGGGCCCGCCGGCCCGGGGATCCCCATCGACCAGTAGTTGTCCTTCTTGCCGCGGCGCACGATGCGGTCGAGCGGGAGGCCGACCGTCTTATGCCAGATCTCGATCGCCTCGTCGTCGTCGAGGTAGACGGTCGCCCAGATCTTGTCGCCGTCGAGGCCGAAGCCGCCCTCGGACACCGGCTTGGTCGACAGCTCCCACGCCAGCGGGATGGCCCCCGCCTTGAAGTAGTCGCCGAACGAGAAGTTGCCGTTCATCTGGAAGAACGTGCCGTGCCTGCTGGTTTTCCCGACCTCGTCGATGTCGGGCGTGCGGATGCACTTCTGCACGCTGGCCGCGCGGTCGTAGGGTGGGGTGCGCTGGCCGAGGAAGTACGGCACGAACTGCACCATGCCCGCGTTGATGAACAGCAGGTTGGGGTCTTCGATGGCGGGCAGCGGAGCGGAGGGCACGACCGTGTGCCCGTTGGCCGCGAAATGGGCCAGGAACCGCCGCTTGATCTCCGCCGTCTTCATCGATTGCCTTCCCGTGTCATGAACTCGTCGCCGGTGAGCTCGTCGTCCTCGAAGTGGACGCCCGCCTCGATCGCCTCGTGGATCTGCTGCTCGCGCTCGGCCATGCCTTCACGGACGTCGTCCACGAAGCTACGCACGGACTCCACGAGCCCGCCAGCGGATTCCGAGAGCGAGGCGGCGATGCCGCCCGGTGTGTACGACTGGGCTTTCTGCGAGACCTTGCGCACGACGAGCGCGCCGACCGCCAGTCCGATACCCAACCAGAGCAACCGCCTCATGGCCTTCATCCTTCCCGTTCCGCCAACCGCGCCCGCGCCCGGGGTCTGTGCCGGCTGGCTCGCTCCGCTCGCCTCGAACCCGGGGGGTCAACCGGTGGCCTGTCCTGCCTTGCGGGCCGCGCGGGCCGCCTTGCGCCGCTGCTTGAGGGTGGTGCGCACCTCGCGCTCCTCGTCCGCGTGGCGGCGGGCGGAGGCGGCGCGACGCACCCCGTATCCGAACGCGGCCACCTTGACGAGCGGGTTGGCCGCGGCGGCGGCCACGACCGTGGCGAGGTTGGCCACGTTGGCCGTGACGCTCTGCGCGTGGCCGGTGATGGTGTCCACCTTGGCCAGTTGGAGGTTTACACCGTCCAACGTGGTGTGCACCTGCCCCAGCGCCGTGTTGACTTCCTCGATCGTGGTGTTGACGTTGCCCAGCAGGGGCGCGGTGCGGTCGTTGATGTCGTTGATGGCGCGGGTCGCCGCGTCCACTGTGTGCCGCAGGCGCAGGATCGGCACCGCCAGCACCAGCACGAGCATCAGAAACGCACCGGCCGCCACCAGCGCCGCGATCTCTCCACCCGACACGCCGTCCTCCTCCGCCCGGAGTCACCCAATCCGCCAACGTGCAGACCCTACCGTCAGTGACGGGTGGCCGCCGGGTCAGGAGGGTGTCGGCGTCGGTTCGTCCAGGAGCGGATCGTCGGTGTACACCGGATCGGGGTCCTCACCGGTCAGCGACGGGTCGGTGCTCGGCCCGGACCGGACCCGGTCGTCGTCGATGGCGTTGCGCACCTTCACCGACACCACCGAGCCTTCACACGTCCCACCCGGCGCGGCCGGCGGCGGCGTGGCACCCTCGGTCTGCTGCTGGTTGGCGCACGAGGGCGGCCGCACCCACAGGTCGAGCGTGAGCTCGTCGCGCGTCCAGCACGTGTAGTGGCCGGCCACCGGCTGCTCGGGGCACAGCTTCGCGGCCTCCCACCGCCGCCAGCCCGCCTCGACGAGCGCCGCCTCGTACACCGACGTGGTCTGCTCGGGCCCCTGCCGCGACTGCGCGGTCCGCTCCCGGAAACGGCAGTCCACAAGGCACCACCGGCTGCCGCTGACCGCGTCCTGGGCGTTCTCCTGGGCCCAGCCCGGGACGTTGAGGGCGTTCAGCGAGTTGAGGACCGGGTCGCGGGTGGCGGTGCGGATGCCGAAGTACAGCGGCAGCGCCCCCAACACGATCAAGCTCGCGACCACAAGAGCGACAAGCCGCCACGTCCGCTGCTCCCGAGCCTCCGCCGGCCCGGCACCACCGTCGTGGTCCAGCTTCTCCTCTGGTACGGAATCAGGTCCGTCCCCGGCCTGGCTGAGCGGCGCCGCCGGCCGCGTCGCCCGCACACCCGGCTCGGGCGGGGGCGCCACCGAGGCGCGCGCGACAGCGACCGGCTCGGGGTCGCCCGCCACCGGACTTCCGGTCGGCGCGACGGGACTGCCAGGCGGCACGACCCGCCCACCGGGTGGCGCGGCACGACCGGCGCGCGCTCCCGCGCCAGGCACAGCCGGCCCCCCGCCCGGCAGCGGAACACCAGCCCGCCCCGGCACGGCGGCGGCTCCAGCCACGCCGGCGGCCCCCGCCGCCACTCCGGGCGGAACGACAGGTGCGGCCGCGGCGGCCCGCACCGGCTGCGCGGCTCCGCGCGCACCGTCGGTGGCTTGGCTCGACCCCGGTGGGCCCCCGGCGGTACCCCGCGCACGTGGCCCTCCGGACCCGCGCGGGCCCGGTCCGTCGAGCCCGCGCCCGTTGACGCCGGGTCCGCCACGCCCGTCAGGCCCTGGTCCCCCGCGGACGTCCTGCCCTGGCGCGCCGCGGACGTCCTGTCCTGGCCCGCCGCGCACATCCGGCCCTGGACCGCGCACGTCCGGGCCTGGACCGCGCACGTCCGGGCCTGGACCGCGCACGTCCGGGCCTGGTCCGCGCATGTCCGGGCCTGGTCCGCTGTGGGGGTCTAGGCCTGGTCCGCCGGGGCCGCCTCTTCCGTCTGGGCCTGGTACGCCGGGGCGGCCGCGTCCGTCCGGCCCGGGGCCTGTCGGGCCGCGTCCGCCGGGGCCGCGTCCCGGTCCACCGGGGCCGGGGACGCTCGCCATCCCGGCGCCGTCCGGTCCAGGGCGATCCGCTGCCGGCCCACGCGGGCCGGCCGGCCGGTTGGCGCCGCCGCCGGGCACCCGCGCCCCGCCCGCGACGCCGGGTCCGCTCGCGACGCCCGGTCCGCCAGGGACGCCGGGTCCGCCGGGAACGGCTGGGCTACCGGGCATTCCGGGCCCGCCGGGCACTCCCGCCGCGCCTGCCACCGCACGGCCGCCGGGCCTACCATCTGCTGGGCCGCCCGATCCGGCCGGAGCTTCACCACCCGATCGGGGCCCGCCCGGCCGTCCCGGTCCGCCCATCGGCGGGCCGTCGGGCATGCCCGGCCGGCCTTGCGGGGCGTCGGATCCGAGCGGTCCCCGGGGCCCTGGCGGGACATCCGGCCCGAAAGGCGGGCGCGACCCGGACTGCCCCTCCGGCCCGAAGCGGGCTCCGGGGCCGGCCTGGTCCATCGGCGGGCGTCCACCACCCGGACGGCCGCCGCCACGGCCGCGTGCGCCACCCGGCGGTGTCGCTCCCTGCCGGCCCGGGACCACGGGTGGCGCGACGGGCGCGGCGCGACCCGCCGGTGCGCCCGGCCCGCCGTCCGAAACGGGGGCGACGCCCGGCCCGCGAGCACCACGCGGGCCAGGTCCGAGATCTGGCCCCGCCTGGCCCATGGGCGCACGGGGCCGGCCTACCCCACGGCTGCCGCGCGGGCGGCCGCCAGGTCCGGCGAAGCCTTCCAGGTCGTCGTCATCCGCCGGCGCCCGCTGGCCACCCCGCCTGCGCCCACCGTCGGGGTCGGCGATGTCGCCGGTGTCGTGGCCACGTGTCCTGCGGCGGCCACCGTCGGGGCCCGCTACATCGCCGGTGTCGTAGCCGGCCGCGCCCCGACGCCCGGCGCCCGGGTCGGCGACGTCGCCCGTGTCGTAGCCCGCGGCACCGCGACGCGGGGCGGCCGGGTCGGCGATGTCGCCGGTGTCGTGGCCGCGCGTCCGGCGGTGACCGCTGTCGTGGCCGGCCACGTCGCCGGTGTCGTAGCCGGCGGGTCCGCCCTGGGCACGGCGGCGGCCGCCTTCCGGGCCGTCGACGAACGCTGGTGGCGGCGAGTCGGGCATCGGCGGGCGCGCGACCGGTGGGCCCGACTGCGCCGCGCGTGCCGGGCCGCGGGTGTCTGGCTCGGCCCAGCCGTTCGTGTCGGCTGGCTGGTCGGGCAGGCGCTGGCCGCCGGTGGCTTCCTGGTCGACCCAGCGCGAGCGGGCGCCTCCGCCCGCTCGGTCGCCGCGCGGGACCGTGCGCTGCCCGCCGCCGCGGGTACGGCCGCGCGGCGGCATGACCGGCTCGGTGGGGGCGTCCTGGACCGGGCCGGCCGGGGGCGCGGCCTGGTTGTCGGCGTGGCGGGACGCGCGGGTGCCCGGCAGCGGCACCTGGGGGCCGTCGATGCGGCCGCCGCCGTCGCGCGGTGGCTCGGTGATGCCGTCGCGGCGGCCGGGTGTGCCGCCACGCGGGAGGTCGGTGGTCTCGCGGGCGGACGGTGGAACGTCGGGCGCGTTGCCGGACTCAGGGACCAGAGTCTCCGCCGGCCGCCCGTGGTCGGAGGCAGCCGGCCGGGCCGCCGCCGCGGCGCCCATCGCCTGGAAGCCGCCGGTGTTGGGCTCACCGTGTGGCGACGGGCCGGAACCCTGCCGGACCGGGACCGGCTCGCCGTGCCGCGGCCCGTCCGCAAAGCGCCCCGGTGCCACCTCGTCGAAGCGACCCGGTGGCACCGGCTCGCCACGGCGGCCCGGCACGGCGGCGGTGCCGTGACGGGGTGGTGCCGCGTCACCGTAAAGCGGCGGGGAGCCGTCGCCGTGGCGTGCTGGGGGCGCTTCGCCAGGGTGGGCGCCACGAGGTGGGGGTGCTTCGCCCGGCCGGGTGGCTTCGTCGTAGCGGGGCGGGACGCTGTCGCCGTGGCGGCCGGGGCCATCGAAGCGGCCGCGCGCGCCGTCGGGGCGTCGCGTCTCGGGCTCGCCCGGGCGGGCGACGGGCGGGACGGCCGCGAAGCCGCCGGTGTCGCTCAGCCGCCCCGGACCGGGACCGCCGCCGTGACGACCGCCGCCCGCGATGTCGCCAGTGGCGCCATGACGACCGCCACCGGTGATGTCACCCGTGCCGCCGTGACGACCACCGCCCATGACGTCACCCGTGCCACCGTGACGACCACCGCCCATGACGTCACCCGTGCCACCGTGACGACCACCGCCCATGACGTCACCCGTGCCACCGTGACGACCACCGCCCATGACGTCACCCGTGCCACCGTGACGACCACCGCCCATGACGTCACCCGTGCCACCGTGACGACCACCGCCCATGACGTCACCCGTGCCACCGTGACGACCACCGCCCATGACGTCACCCGTGCCGCCATGACGGCCACCGCCTGTGACGTCACCGGTGCCGCCGTGACGGGCGCCGCCCATGACGTCACCGGTGCCGCCATGACGGCCGCCGCCGGTGATGTCGCCCGTGTCGCCGTGACGGCCAGGGCCGCCGCGGCTGCCGGAGCTGGTGATGTCGCCTGTGTCGCCACGCCGGCCGGCGGCGGCTACGTCACCCGTGTCGCCGTGGCGGCCTGGGCCGCCGGCGCCGTCGGGGCCGGGCGCGGGCAGGACCTGATGGAAGCCGCCGGAGTCGCCGTGTCGGGGTGGGCCGGCGGTGCGGGCGCCGGTGGCGGGTTCGTCGAAGCGGCCGCGGGCGCCGCCCTCGCCCCGGCGGCCTACCGGCTCGTCGTAGCGGGCCGGATCGCCGTGACGGGCGGGCGGGGGCGGATCACCGTATCCGCCGGGCGGCATCGGGTCGGCGTGACGGGAGCGGGGCGGCTCACCGCCGGGCATCGGGCCGGCCACGACCGGAGGGCCGGCCGGCGGCGGAACCTCGCGGCCACCCGGACCGCTCCCCCGCCGCACGGTGGACCGGTCGGCGGCACGCGGTGGGACGCCCGCGCCCGGCACGCCAGGACCGGGACCCCCATGACCCCGGCCGCCCGGACCGCCCTGGCCGGGACCCGGACCGCCCTGGCCGGGACCCGGACCGCCCTGGCCGGGACCCGGACCACCTTGGCCGGGCATGCCGGGGCCTGCACCGCCTGGGCCGGGCATGCCAGGACCGGAGCCACCTCGGCCGGGAACGCCAGGGCCCGAGCCACCGTGGCCGGGCGTGCCGGGACCCGGACGGCCGGGACCGGCCATGCCAGGACCTGGGCCGCCTGGGCCACCCGGGCCGGGTGTGCCAGGACCGGAGCTGCCGGGACCAGGACCCGGACCAGGTCCCCCGGGGCCAGCGGGGCCGAAGGGGGCACGTTGGGCGCTGGGCAGCGGCACCGCGGGGCCGGCCGGCTCGTCGGGGCGGCGGGGTGGGTGCGGAGGCCAGCCGTCCTCGTCGGCTTCGTCTTCGTCGCCGGTCGGGAGCTTCGCGTACGCCGACGCGCCGGCCGCGCCTGGGCCGATCGCGGCGCCCTCCTGCTTGGCCGTGCGCAGGTCGTCGAGCCAGCCGGTCTCCTCGCCGCTGACCGGCTCGTCGACGGGCTCCTCGCCCTTTCCGCGGCCCCAGCGCCCCCTAGGCATCCTCACCTCGCACGATCCGGCGCAGCGCGGGCAGGCGGGCCGCCACCGCACGCTCCGAGCCGTGGTCGCTCGGTCGGTAGTAGTCGGTGCCCGCCAGGTCGTCCGGGGCGTACTGCTGGGTGGCCACGCCGCGCGGGTCGTCGTGCGGGTACTTGTAGCCGATGCCGTGGCCCAGCCCCCGCGAGCCCTGGTAGTGGGCGTCGCGCAGGTGCTTGGGGACGGCGCCGCCGCGCCCGGCGCGTACGTCGGCCATCGCCTTGCCGATCGCGACCGTGGCGGAGTTGGACTTTGGGGCGGTGGCCAGGTGGATGACGGCGTGGGCGAGGTTGAGCTGCACCTCGGGAAGCCCCACGTACTCGACCGCGTGGGCGGCCGCCGTCGCCACCGACAGCGCGGTCGGGTCGGCCATGCCCACGTCTTCGCTGGCGAAGATGACCATGCGGCGGGCGATGAAGCGCGCGTCTTCCCCGGCGACCAGCATGCGGGCCAGCCAGTGCAGGGCGGCGTCGACGTCGGAGCCGCGCATGCTCTTGATGAACGCGCTGGTCACGTCGTAGTGCGCGTCGCCGTCGCGGTCGTAGCGGACCGCGGCCACGTCGACCGCCTGCTCGGCCGTGGCCAGGTCGATCGTCGCCGAGCCACGGGCCGACGCGGACGACGCGGCCGCCTCCAGGGCGGTCAGGGCCTTGCGCACGTCGCCGCCCGCGAGCCGTACCAGATGGTCCTCGGCCTCTTGATCAAGGGTGACGGCCCCGCCCAGCCCGCGCTCGTCGGTGGTCGCGCGGCGGATGAGCCCGCGCACCGCGTCGTCGTCGAGGGGCTGGAGGGTGAGCAGCACACACCGGGACAGGAGCGGGGAGATCACGGAAAAATACGGGTTTTCCGTCGTGGCGGCGAGAAGCGTGACAGTGCGGTCTTCGACGGCCGCGAGCAGCGAATCCTGCTGAGTCTTGCTGAAGCGGTGCACCTCGTCGATGAAGAGCACGGTGGGCGGCCCGCCGGCGCGCCGCTCGCGCCGGGCCGTGTCGATCACCGCGCGCACGTCCTTGACGCCGGCCGAGAGAGCCGACATCGCCACGAACCGCCGATCGGTGGCCGCCGCCACCAGGTGCGCGATCGTGGTCTTGCCGCTGCCCGGCGGCCCCCACAGGATCACCGACATCGGCGTCGAGCCGCCGACCAGCTGCCGCAGGGGCGCGCCGGGCGCCAGCAGGTGATCCTGACCGACCAGCTCGTCGAGCGACGCGGGGCGCATCCGCACGGGCAGCGGGGAGTCGGCCCCGGGCGGGGTGAACCCACCCGTGGCGCCACTCCCGGCGGGCGGCGTGCGCACGCCGGTGGCCGCGAGGGGGAACAGGCCGTCGGTCTCCATCACCCACAGACAGTACCGGCCGATCGTCAACCGCGGCCCGGACGCCGACCGCGGTACCACCGTCCGCCGCCGCCGCCACCGGCCGGGCCGCGGCCGATACCGGCGAAGTACAAGGCCAGCAGGAACAGGCCGATGAGGACAAGGGTGTTCCAGTTGAAGAGATCCGGTGCACCCAGATCGGAGTCGAGCAGGTCGAGAAGCAGGGCGAAGCCGAACACCGCGGCAGCAGCGATGGCGAACATGAATCCTCCTTGAGGGGGGTTTTGTGCACGCCTCATGTACCCCGCGCCACAACCGGCCAAGCGTCCACCGTGGACATTTCTCGGCCCGCCTAGGCTGCGCGCATGGAGATGATCACGGGCCGTGAGGCGGTGCTGGCCGCGACCGGTGACTCGCCGTACGCGCGTCTGAACACCCACGGTCAGGTGACCGGGTACCTCCTGCCCGGTACCACGGCATGGGTGGATCGTGGATCGACGGTCCTGATGGCCTGCGCGATGGGTGACCCCGCGCGGGCGGTGGAGATCTTGGCCGGCGCCGGTGCGGAGTGGCTGCACCTTCCCCGCGCCACCGCCGCCGACCTGGGCCCGCTGAGGGTCGCCCACCAGGACGACTAGGAGTTTCTGTGGACCGCCGCCGCCCCGCCGCCGCAGCCCGGCGAGGAGAGCGTGACGCACCTCACGCCCGCCGACTCACCCTGATCGGTTGGTCGCGGTAGCACAACGGGTCGCGGCCCAGCATCTGGGCCGACCATGATCGTTAGCCCTACAGCCGTGTGACACGCCGGGAAGAATGCGGATTTCGGGCTAACGATCATCGCGGCACAGTGCGCGCCCGGCGCCCGCCGAAAGGCGGGGGTCGGGGTTTGGTCGTGAAGCGCGGCGGGCGAGGCTAGTTGCCGTGCTCGACCGGAGCGGCGACGCCGGCGGTGCCGGGCTTGTCTCCAGGGGCCTTGGGCTTGGCGTCGACGCCGGCCTCGGTGCGCTGCTGGGGCGTGATCGGGGTGGGCGCGCCGGTCAGCGGGTCGTAGCCGCCCCGCGTCTTCGGGAAGGCGATCACCTCGCGGATCGAGTCGGCGCCGGCCAGCAGCATGCAGACCCGGTCCCAGCCGAACGCGATCCCGGCGTGCGGCGGCGGGCCGTACTTGAACGCCTCCAGCAGGAAGCCGAACTTGTCGTTGGCCTCCTCCGGCGTGATGCCGAGCAGGTCGAAGACGCGGCGCTGCACGTCGGCCCGGTGGATACGGACGGAGCCGCCGCCGATCTCGTTGCCGTTGCACACGATGTCGTACGCGTACGCCAGCGCGCGGTCGGGCGCCTCCTCGAAACGGTCCATCCAGGTGGAGTTGGGCGAGGTGAAGGGGTGGTGCACGGCCGTCCACCCGCCTTCCTCGGTCGGCTCGAACATCGGGGCGTCGACCACCCAGCAGAACGCCCACGCGTCCTCGTCGACGAGCCCGGAGCGGCGGGCGATCTCGATGCGCGCGGCGCCGAGCAGCTCCTGCGCCTCGCGGCGGTCGGCGGCGGCCGCGAAGAAGATCGCGTCGCCGGGCTTGGCGCCCACGGCGTCGGCCAGGCCGGCCAGGTGGGCCTCGCTCAGGTTCTTCGCGACCGGGCCGCGGGGCTCGCCGGTCTCCGCGTCGAGCACCACGTACGCCAGGCCGCGGGCGCCGCGCGCCTTGGCCCAGTCCTGCCAGCCGTCGAGCTCCTTGCGGGTCTGCGCGGCGCCACCCGGCATGACGACCGCGCCCACGTACCCGCCCGCGTCGATCGCGCCGGCGAACACCCGGAACTCGGTGCCGCGCAGGTAGTCGGTCAGCTCGGTCAGCTCGACGCCGTAGCGCAGGTCGGGCTTGTCCGAGCCGTACCGCGCCATCGCGTCGTGCCAGGTGATCCGCGGGATCGGCGCGGTGATCTCGTGGCCGGCCAGCTCACGCCAGAGCGCGCCGACGATCGTCTCGCCCAGGTCGATCACGTCGTCCTGCGTCACGAAGGACATCTCGATGTCGAGCTGCGTGAACTCCGGCTGCCGGTCGGCCCGGAAGTCTTCGTCGCGGTAGCAGCGGGCGATCTGGTAGTAGCGCTCCATCCCGCCGACCATCAGCAGCTGCTTGAAGAGCTGGGGCGACTGCGGCAACGCGTACCAGGTGCCGGGCTGAAGGCGCACCGGCACCAGGAAGTCGCGCGCGCCCTCGGGCGTGGAACGGGTCAGCGTCGGCGTCTCGATCTCCACGAACTCGCGGTCGTGCAGCACCGTGCGGGCGATCTGGTTGGCCCGCGAACGCAGCCGGATCGCCCGCGCCGGCCCGCCGCGGCGCAGGTCGATGTAGCGGTACTTGAGCCGGATGTCGTCGCCCGCGTCCACGTTGTCGTCGACCGGCAGCGGCAGCGGTGCCGCCTCGGAGAGGATCTCCAGCGCCGAGACGTTGACCTCGATCTCACCGGTGGGCAGCTCCGGGTTGTCGTTGCCCTCGGGGCGGCGCTCGACCGCGCCGGTCACCTTCACGCAGAACTCGTTGCGCAGCGCGTGCGCGAGCTCCATCTCCTCCCGGAACACCACCTGCACCACGCCCGACGCGTCGCGCAGGTCGACGAAGATGACACCCCCGTGGTCGCGCCGGCGGGCCACCCAGCCAGCGAGCGTCACCGTCGTGCCGGCGTCCGCGGCGCGCAGGCTGCCGGCGTCATGGGTACGGATCACGGGTGCATCTCCTTCGCAATGGGTATCCGCGGACATTCTGTCAGGGATACCCGGAGTGACCCGGAGGCACCCGCCCGTCAGCGCGGCTTATCCCAGGCGGCCGCCTTGATCGTCACCGCCCCGCACAACTGAAACGTGCTGGAAACGTTGAGGTGTCAGTGTGACGCTGTGTTTCTGACCCGGCACGAGCAGGACCGGCTGCTGATCCACGTGGCGGCCGACGTGGCCTGGCGGCGGCGCGAGCGCGGCCTCCGGCTCAACCACCCGGAGGCGACCGCGATCATCACCGCTTTCCTGCTGGAGGCGGCCCGGGACGGCCGCACCGTCGGCGAGCTGATGGAGGCGGGCCGACAGGTGCTCACCCGGGAAGACGTGCTCGACGGCGTGCCGGAGATGCTGCCGGAGGTGCAGGTCGAGGCGACGTTCCCGGACGGCACGAAGCTCGTCACCGTCCACGAACCGATCCCATGATCCCCGGGGAGGTCATTCCCGGCGACGGGGATGTGGAGATCAATGTCGGGCGGCCCGTGCTGTCGCTCGCGGTGACCAACACCGGCGATCGCCCGATCCAGGTGGGCTCGCACTACCACTTCGCCGACGCCAACCCGGCACTCGACTTCGACCGCGCGGCCGCACGGGGTCACCGGCTCGCGGTGCCGGCGGGCACGAGCGTCCGCTTCGAGCCCGGCGTGCCGCGCGACGTCGACCTCGTGCCACTCGCCGGCCGCCGGATCGTGCCCGGCCTCCGCGGCGGAGGCCCGCATGAATAGGCAGCGCTACATCTCCCTCTACGGGCCCACCACCGGCGACCGCATCCGGCTCGCCGACACCAACCTGCTGATCGAGGTCGAAGAGGACCGCTGCGCCGGCGGCGACGAGGTGGTCTTCGGCGGCGGCAAGGTGATCCGCGAGTCGATGGGCCAGTCCCGGGCGACCCGCGCCGAGGGCACCCCGGACACCGTGATCACCGGCGCGGTCGTGCTCGACCACTGGGGCGTGGTGAAGGCCGACGTCGGCATCCGCGACGGGCGGATCGTCGCGCTGGGCAAGGCCGGCAACCCGGACACCATGGACGGCGTCCACCCCGACCTGGTGATCGGGCCGGGCACCGAGGTGATCTCCGGCAACGGCAAGATCCTCACGGCCGGCGCGATCGACTCGCACGTCCACTTCATCTGCCCGCAGATCCTCGAAGAGGCCCTCGCCAGCGGCATCACCACGGTGATCGGCGGCGGCACCGGGCCGGCCGAGGGCACCAAGGCCACCACCGTCACGCCGAACTCCTGGCACCTGGCCCGCATGTTCGAGGCGATCGACCCGTGGCCGGTCAACGTGCTGCTGCTCGGCAAGGGCAACACGGTCAGCGCCGAGTCGATGTGGGAGCAGCTGCGCGGCGGGGCGGGCGGCTTCAAGCTGCACGAAGACTGGGGCACCACGCCGGCCGCGATCGACGCCTGCCTCACCGTCGCCGACGCGGCCGGGGTGCAGGTCAACATCCACACCGACACGCTGAACGAGGCCGGCTTCGTCGAGGACACGCTGCGGGCGATCGGCGGGCGCGCCATCCACGCGTACCACACGGAGGGTGCCGGCGGCGGCCACGCGCCCGACATCATCACGGTCGCGTCGCACCCCAACGTGCTGCCGTCCTCGACCAACCCGACCCGGCCGTACACGCGCAACACGCTCGACGAGCACCTCGACATGCTGATGGTCTGCCACCACCTCAACCCGTCGGTGCCGGAAGACCTGGCGTTCGCGGAAAGTCGCATCCGGCCGAGCACGATGGCGGCCGAAGACGTGTTGCACGACCTCGGCGCGATCTCGATGATCGGCTCCGACTCGCAGGCGATGGGTCGGGTCGGCGAGGTCGTGCTGCGCACCTGGCAGACCGCGCACGTGATGAAGGACCGCCGGGGCGCGCTGCCCGGCGACGGCGCGGCCGACAACCACCGCGCCCGCCGCTACGTCGCCAAGTACACGATCTGCCCCGCCGTCGCGCACGGCATCGAGGGCGAGGTGGGCAGCGTCGAGGCGGGCAAGCTGGCCGACCTCGTGCTGTGGGACCCGGTGTTCTTCGGCGTGCGGCCCCACCTGGTGATCAAGGGCGGCATGATCGCGTGGGCGCAGATGGGTGACGCGAACGCCTCGATACCCACGCCCCAGCCGGTGCTCCCCCGCCCGATGTTCGGCGCGTACGGCCGCGTGCCGGCCGCGACGAGCCTCGCGTTCGTGGCGCCGGCCGCGGTCGAAGACGGCCTGGCGTCCCGGCTCGCCGTGGCGCGCGAGCTCAAACCGGTCGCGGACGTGCGCGCCCGCGGCAAGGCCGACCTCCCGCTCAACGACGCCACCCCGCGCATCGAGGTGGAGGCGGACACGTTCACGGTGCGGATCGACGGCGAGGTGGTCGAGCCCCAGCCGGTGACCGAGCTGCCGATGGCCCAGCGCTACTTCCTGTTCTGATGAGCGGCGCGACCCTGCTCCTGCTCGCCGACGGGCGCTTCCCCGCCGGCGGTCACGCCCACTCGGGCGGCCTGGAGGCGGCGGTCACGGCGGGCCGGGTGCGCGACCTGGAGACGCTGGCCGCCTTCCTGAGGGGGCGCCTCGCGACCGCGGGAGTGGTGAGCGCGGCGTTCGCCACGGCCGCCTGCCGCGGCGACGGCCTGCACACGCTCGAAGAGGAGCTCGACGCCCGCACCCCGTCTCCCGCGCTGCGCAAGGCGTCGCGGGCGCAGGGGCGGGCGCTGCTGCGCGCCGGCCGTACACTGTGGACTCTCTCCACAGTGGAGCGCGAGCTGCACCACCCGGTCGCGCTCGGCGTGGTGGCCGCCGCCGCGGGGCTCACGCCCGCCGAGGCCGCGCTCACCGCCGCGTACGGCACGGTCACCGGCCCGGCCGGCGCGGCCGTGCGCCTGCTGGGGCTCGACCCGTACGCGACACACGCGCTCGTCGCCCGGCTCGCGCCCGCGTGCGACGCCGTCGCCGCGCGAGCCACCACAGTGGACGACCTGCCCGCGTGTTCGGCACCGCTGCTGGACATCGGGGCAGAGGCACACGCCACCTGGGAGGTGCGTCTCTTTGCATCCTGAAGCCCACACCCATCCCGATCCGCACGCACCGCGAAACGCCGGCGGCGGGCGGGCGCTGCGGATCGGCATCGGCGGCCCGGTCGGCTCGGGCAAGACCGCGCTGGTCGCCGCGCTGTGCCGTACGCTCGCCGCCGACCTGCGGCTCGCCGTCGTCACCAACGACATCTACACCACCGAGGACGCCGACTTCCTGCTCCGCAACGGGGTGCTGCCGGCCGACCGCATCCGCGCCGTGGAGACCGGCTGCTGCCCGCACACGGCGATCCGCGACGACATCTCCGCCAACCTCGACGCCTGCGAAGACCTGGAGGCCGACCTCGGCCCGCTCGACCTGGTGCTCCTGGAGAGCGGCGGCGACAACCTGACCGCCACGTTCAGCAAAGGGCTCGTCGACCGGCAGATCTTCGTGGTCGACGTGGCCGGCGGCGACAAGGTGCCGCGCAAGGGTGGCCCCGGCGTCACCACCGCCGACCTGCTGGTCGTCAACAAGACCGACCTTGCCCCGCTGGTCGGCGCCGACCTGTCCGTCATGGCCCGCGACGCCGGCGCCCGCCGCGGCGACCTGCCGACCGTCTTCCTCTCGCTGGTGGAGGACCCCGCCGCGACACCGGTGGCCGACTGGGTGCGCGGCCTCGTCAAGGGATGAAGGCCACCGCCCGCATCACCGCGGTCGCGGACGGCCGGCGCACGCGCCTGGTCGCCCTCCGCTCGGAGCCACCGATTCTGGTACGGAGGACAAGTCCACGCCACGCGGACGGTGAGGTCGAGGTGCACCTGGTCGGCGGGGCCGCCGGCCCGCTCGGCGGCGACCGGCTGCGCATCGAGGTGGCTGTCGGGCCCGGCGCCCAGCTGTGCGTGCGCGCGGTCGCGGCCTCGCTCGCCCTGCCCGGCCCGGACGGCGCGCGGTCCACGCTGGACATCCACGCGTCCGTGGCGGCCGGCGGCTCGCTGCGCTGGCTGCCCGAGCCGCTCATCGCCGCCGGGAGCTGCGACCACCTTTCACGATCCCTTGTGGACCTGGAGCCGGACGCCGCCCTCACCTGGCGGGAGGAGCTGGTCTGCGGGCGCCACGCCGAAGAGCCCGGAGACGCCTCGCTGGAGTGCACCGTGCGCCTCGCCGGCCGTACCCTCCTGCGCCAGGACCTGGCGGTCGGACCGCGCGCGGCGGGATGGGCCGGCTCCGCGGTGCTGGGTGGCGGCCGGGCGACCGGCACGCTGCTCGTCGTGGATCCTCTGTGGACGGAAAAGCCGCCGGAGGCGGCGGTGCTCGGGCCGGGCGCGGCGCGGATGCCGCTCGCCGGCGGGCCGGCCGCGCTCGCCCAGGCGGTGGGCCGCGACCTGCGCGAGGTGCGGGAGGCACTCGACCGCGCCTTTGCATAGATGAACATGGATGAGCAGGGCTACACTCTCCGCATGAATCCCGCACGCATGCCCGCGAGGGCCCGGCGCGCTCTCGGCGCGCTGACGCTGGCCGGCGCGCTCCTGCTCGTCGGCACACCGGCCGCGACGGCGAGCGCCGCCGGCGACACCGAGTTCGAGATCTACAGCGTGTCCGGCACGGTGACGATCACCTGTGACCCGGTCGGCGGCACCCACCCGCACGCCAAGGAGGCCTGCGCCGAGATCGACGCGGCCGGCGGCGACATCGCGGCCGTGCCCCGGTACCCCGGCGTCGGCTGCGTCGACGAGTGGGACCCGGTGCTGATCGGCGTGACCGGCACGTGGCGCGGCAAGGAGGTGCTGTACAGCTCCTTCGAGTCCAACCGCTGCTACGGCGCGATCCGCCACGGCCACATCTTCTGGTACTGACACTGCCTGAAACCATTTCGAGTCCGGTTGGGATCGCGGGGTCGGCGGCGACTTATACTGATGCCCGACGATCTATGAAGACACACGTTCGCAACAACCGGGCAAAACGCGGGCAACGGTCGGCGGTTCTACTGCCTCTGACTCACCACCGGTGAGGCGCGCCTAGGGTTCCGCCGCCCGTTCGCGTGGGCGGGGCTGGTCCGAGAGACGCAGGCGCGTGCGTCGCGACACCGCGGCGCGCGCGTTCCACGGCGGGACAAAAGCCCGGGAGACAGCCGGTCCTGGCTGTGCTCCAGCCAGGCCTCCCTCGCCTGGAGGTGCCCGTGGCCCACATCCATGACAACTACGGTCCCGAAGCGCGCTACGCCGTGGAACGCGAGGCGGAGCTGCCCACGACCAAGTGGGACGAGGAGGTCGCGCGCGGCCTCGAGCTCGGCCTGCCCGGCGCGGACTCCATCGTGGACCGTCGCATCCCCACGTTCAGCCGCGGCGAGCTGCCGCACTTCGCCGGCATCAACACGTTCCTGAAGGCGCCCTACCTGGAAGACGTGCGCCGCTGCGGGGAGTACGACGTGGCGGTGCTCGGCGCGCCCTTCGACGGCGGCACGACGTACCGCTCGGGCACCCGCTTCGGGCCGCAGGGCATCCGCAAGATCTCGGCGCTCTACGGGCCGTACTCGTTCGAGCTCGGCGTCGACCTGCGCGAGTCGATCACGATCGCCGACCTCGGCGACGTCTTCACGATCCCGGCCAACATCGAGAAGACGTTCGACCAGATCTCCAAGGCGGTCGGCCACGTCTACGCCTCGGGCGCCTTCCCGGTCGTGCTCGGCGGCGACCACTCGATCGGCTACCCCACGGTGCGGGGCGTGGCCGAGCACCTCGACGGCAACCTCGGCATCATCCACTTCGACCGCCACGTCGACACCCAGGAGACCGACCTCGACGAGCGGATGCACACCACGCCCTGGTTTCACGCCACCGACATCCCCAACGTGCCGCCGAAAAACCTCGTGCAGATCGGCATCGGCGGCTGGCAGGCGCCCCGCCCCGGCGTCAAGGTGGGTCGGGAGCGGGGCACCACCATCATGACGGTCACCGACTGCGTCGAGATGGGCATCGAGGCGGCCGCCGCGAAGGCGCTGGAAGTGGCCTGGGACGGCGCCGACGCGGTGTGGCTGTCGTTCGACGTCGACTGCCTGGACGCCGCGTTCGTACCGGGCACCGGCTGGCCCGAGCCGGGCGGCTTCCTCCCCCGCGAGGTGCTCAAGTTCATCCAGCTCGTCGCCGAGCGGCCGCTCGCCGGCATCGAGGTCGTGGAGTGCTCCCCGCCGTACGACAACGCCGAGATCACCTCCCTCATCGCCACCCGGGTCATCTGCGACACGCTCGGCTGCCTCGTGCGGGCCGGTCACCTTCCCCAGAGGAGCAAGCCATGAGAAGGGCCATCGCCGCGCTCGCCGCACTCATCCTGCTCGCCGCGTGTGGATCCACGGAGGAGGACCCGGCGGCACCCACCACCGTCCGCATCGGCTTCAGCGCGTGGCCGGGCTGGTTTCCCTGGCAGGTCGCGCAGGAGCAGGGCCTCTTCGCCAAAAACGGCGTGACCGTCGAGCTCACCTACTTCGACAGCTACACCGACAGCCTCACCGCGCTCTCCACCGGCAACCTCGACGCCAACAGCCAGACGCTCAACGACACGCTCTCCTCGGTCAGCGGCGGGGCGCGGCAGACGATCGTGCTGGTCAACGACAACTCCACCGGCAACGACCAGATCATCGCCCGCCCCGGCATCGCGAGCGTGGCCGACCTCAAGGGCAAGACGGTGGCGGTCGAGCAGGGCACGGTCGACCACTACCTGCTGCTGCTCGCGCTCCGGAAGGCCGGACTGTCCGAAGGGGACATCACGGTCAAGCCGCTGCTGACCGACGCCGCCGCGGCGGCGTTCGTGGCCGGGCAGGTCGACGCGGTGGGCGCGTTCGCCCCGTTCACCACGACCGCGCTGGGGCTCGCCGGCAGCAAGGCGATCGCCACCTCGGCCGACTTTCCCGGCGCGATCCCCGACCACCTGGTCTTCGAAGCCGACTTCGTGAAGGAACACCCGAAGGAGGTGCAGGCGATGGTGGACACCTGGTTCGACACGCTCGCGTGGATCGAAGACAACAAGGACGCGGCCATCGCCATCATGGCCAAGAAGGGCGGCGTCAGCGACGCCGACTACAAGACCTACGACGCGGGTACCACGATCTTCTCCCACGAGCAGAACATCGCCGCCTTCACGCCCGGCGAGACGCCCGCAAACCTCGACTTCCAGGCCCGGTCGATCGCCGCGTTCCTGGTCGAGGCGAAGCTCGTCGACGAGGCGCCTCCGCTCGACGGGCTCTTCGACCCGACGTTCGTCAAAGCGGTGACACCGTGAGCGAGCGAGTTGGCGCGGCGGGGGGTCTGGACGGACCCGCCCACCTCCCCAAGCCGCAGGCGACCGCCGACGAAGTCGGGGTTTCGGGGCGGCGGAGGAAGACGTCGCCTTTGGCGCCGCACGAGCGAGCGAACCAGGAGACACCGTGACGATGGTGGCTGACCCGGCTCCGCCCCGCTCGCTCCCCCGCCGCCGGCCGGCGCGGGCGGGCGGCCTGTGGGGCATCCGCACGCCGCTGCCCCGCGGCGCGCGGTGGACGTTGATGGCGCTGTCGGTGCTCGTCCCGCTGGTCGCGTGGCAGGCGTTCAGCATGGTCGTCGACGGGCGGCCCGACTACCTGCCGGGGCCCTACGAGGCGGTCGGCGCGGGCGTCGAGATGGCGCGGTCCGGGATGCTCTTCACCGACGCGTGGGCGACGGTCGCGCGGGTGCTCCAGGGTTTCGGGCTGGCGGTGCTGGTGTCGGTGCCGCTGGGCATCGTGATGGGCAGCTTCCCGGCCGGGCAGGCGCTGCTGGAGCCGCTCGTCGGCCTGCTGCGCTACCTGCCGGCGAGCGCGTTCATCCCGCTGCTGATCATCTGGCTCGGGCTGGGCGAGCCGTCCAAAGTGGCGCTGCTCTTCCTGGCCGCGTTCTTCTTCAACACGCTGATGACCGCCGACGCCGTACGGCAGGTGCCGCTCAGCCTCATCGACGTGTCGTACACGCTCGGCGCCCGCCGGGGCGAGGTGCTGCGCAAGGTGATCGTCCCCTACGCGCTGCCGGGCATGCTCGACTCGATCCGGGTAAACGCGGCCGCCTCCTGGAGCTTCGTCGTGGTCGCCGAGCTGATCGCCTCCGAGTCGGGGCTGGGCTACCGCATCGTGCGGGCCCAGCGCTTCAACCAGATCGACCGCATCTTCGCGGCCCTCGTGGTGATCGCTCTCATCGGCCTGGCGATCGACCTGCTGCTGCGGCTGGCACGCGACCGGGTGGGGAGGTGGGTCTGATGTCTCTCCTCGTCCTCTCGGGCGTCGGCAAGTCCTTCCCCCGGCGGGGTGGCGCTGTCCGGGCGCTCGACGGCGTCGACCTGTCGGTGCCGCGTGGCCAGTTCTTGTGCGTGGTCGGCGCGAGCGGCTCGGGCAAGTCGACGCTGCTGTCGCTGATCGCCGGCCTGGTCCGCCCCACCGCCGGCGAGGTGCGCCTCGACGGGCACCCGGTCACCGGCCCCGGGCCCGACCGGGGGCTCGTCTTCCAGCAGGGCGCGATCTACCCGTGGCGCACCGTCGAGCGCAACGTCGCGTTCGGACTGGAGCTGCTCCCCCTGGGGCGGGCCGAGCGGGACCGGCGGGTCGCCTGGTACCTCGCCGAGACCGGCCTCACCGCCCTCCGCCACGTGCTGCCCAAACAGCTGTCCGGCGGGCAGCGCCAGCGGGTGGCCATCGCCCGCGCCCTGGCCTGCGAGCCGGAGGTGCTGCTGCTGGACGAGCCGTTCGGTGCGCTCGACGTGCAGACCAAGGAGGACATGCAGCTGTTCATCCGGCGGGTGTGGCAGGACACCGGCACCACCGTCGTGATGGTCACCCACGACGTGGAGGAGGCCGTCTTCCTGGGCCAGCGGGTGGTGGTGCTCGCCAGTGACCCCGGCCGGGTCGCCGCCGACCTGCCCGTCAACCTCCCGGCCGAACGTGAACTGTCGGCAAAACGACTCCCCGAATTCCTCTCAATACGTGCGCGGGTGGAGGACCTCGTCCGCGCGTACCACCGCCGTCACCAGGAAAAACAAGCCGTCTGAACCGCGGTAATCGGAGCATCGGCCGATGCCAGGCCGTACGGATCTGCGATGGCTCGCCTCCCTAACTAGTGCTGGAGTATCCATGCTGCGGTAGCACGGGAGGATCAGGCGTGGCGTCGTCGGGGCACGTCGTTGGGGGACGGTACCGGCTAGATTCGGTGCTGGGTTCTGGCGGGATGGGTGTGGTGTGGCGCGCGTTCGATGAGCGCCTCGCCCGCTGGGTGGCGGTCAAAGAGATCCGCTTCACCCAGCCCATGTCGCCGGAAGAACGTGAAGAGGTCAAGTATCGGGCGATGGTGGAGGCGCTGAGCGCCGGCCGCCTCGTCCATCCGAACGTCGTCGCGATCTACGACGCGGTGGACGACGCCGACCAGCCATGGGTGATCATGCGGCTGGTCGAGGGTCGTTCGCTGCGCGAGATGGTGGCGCAAGAAGGGCCGCTCGACAGCGTCAAAGCCGCCCAGCTGGGGCTGGGGCTGCTCGACGCGCTGGACGCGGCGCACGGTGCCGGGGTGGTGCACCGCGACGTCAAGCCGTCCAACGTGCTGATCGCCAACGGCCGCCCGCTGCTCACCGACTTCTCCATCGCCACGGTGGCCGGTGCGCCGGTGCCGCTGCGCGGCGCGGCGGTGATGGGCAGCCCCGGATACGTGGCGCCGGAGCGGCTGCACGGCGAAGAGGGCGGGATGCCGGCCGACCTGTTCGGCCTCGGCGCGACGCTCTTCTACGCCGCGGAGGGTTACGGCCCGTTCGCCCGCGAGGACGCGATGGCCTGCCTCATCGCCACCGTCTGCGACCCACACCCCCGCCCGGTGCGGGGCATGGCGCTCGCCGCGGTGATCGACGGCCTGCTGGCCAAGGACGTGGCCGACCGCATGGACTCGGCCGCCGCCCGCACCGCCCTGCTCGCCGCCGCCCGCCCGCGCACCCGCTCGGTGTACCGGGTGCCGCTGACCTCGCGGCGGGCGTACACCGGGCACCACAGCGTGGCGGTCCTGCCCAGCAGCCCGCCGCCCGCTTCTTCGGCCGCGCCCGTCCCGGCGGCCAAGCGGGCCCGCCCGCCACGCCGGCGGCGGGTCACCATCCTCACCGCGGGCGCCGCGCTGCTCGTGCCGGTGGTGGCCACCCTGGCCAGCGCCGCCGGCGGCCCCAACACCCCCGGCCTGGCCGGCCGCGCCGACGCGGCGGTGCGGCCGGCACCTCCCGGCGTCGACCCCTCGGCCGCCCCAGCGGGCGACGCGCGGGCGCTCGGCATGCCCAGGGTGCTGTTCTCGCCCTCGGCGGGCGGCCCGCTCTCCACGGGCGGCCCCGTCCAGCCACCCATCGGCGGCGGCCTGGCCACCGACCCGGTCTCCGGCACCACCGACCCCGGCAACGGCCCGGCGACCGAGCCCAGCGGCGGTGGCGGCGGCGAGACCGGCGGCTCCACCACGCCACCACCCCCGCCGGCCACGGTCACCGGCCTGACGGTCGCCGTCACGGTCGACCCGAACGCGTGCACCTACTCGGCGTCCGCGCTGGTCACGGTCTCCGCACCGACCACGGTCACCTACCGCGTGACCTGGTCGGACGGCGCAAACGGCACGGCGAGCGCCGACTTCGCGGCGGCCGGCGGCGGCACGCTGCACGCGCCGTCCGGCGTGTCGCACGGCGCCGGGCCGGTGTGGGTGCAGGTCGAGGTGCTCACGCCGACGGCGGTCACCCAGCGCGGCGAGGGTGAGCTGCCGGCGTCCTGCACGCCGACGACCACCCCGCCCCCGGAGCCGGACCCCTCGCCGATGACGTCGCCGTCGTCCCCCAACCCGGCGGCGCCCGCCGACAACGGGTCGCCGGCCGGCAACACCGAGCCGACACTCAGCCAGCCCGCCGTCGAGCCGGCCTCGGCCGCGCCGTAGATCGCTCACCCTTCGTCGCGGGTCGCGCTTTCGCCCGCCTGGTGCCGCCAATGTCGCTCGCTGGCGTCGTCGGCCCGGGGCCTTCGTCGCCCTGAGTAACCGCTGCCGCCGCCGCGCGGCGCGAGATTCGAGATCTAGGACGGTTTGGGCGCCATATCAACCCTAACCGTCCTAGATCTCGAAGTTCTCAGCTGATCCGCTGACGCCGCGTCACAGACGGTGGCCGGCGAGGCCCGCGCCACAGGCACCCGGACCGTGACCAACGGCGGACGGGTGAGGCCGCGGGAGCAACGGCATAGACCACGACGGACATCGCGGTAGCCCAAGAATTGGAGATCTTCAAAAGGTCGTGGCGGGTGCCGGTCGGCACCCGCCACGCTATGCCGAGCTGGCGTCAGGCGACGGTCAGCGTCTTGATGTCGATGTCGTTCTTGGGGTGGCCGCCACCCGGCTGGGGGTCGAAGGCGCCGTCGTGGCCCTTCGCGGTGGCCTTCTTGATGACCTCGAGGCCGGCCTCGTCGACCTTGCCGATGATGGTGTAGTCGGGCTGGAGCTCGACGTCCTGGTAGATGAAGAAGAACTGGCTGCCGTTGGAGTCGGGGCCGCTGTTGGCCAGCGCGACCACGCCCGCCGGATAGGCCGGGCGCTCGTTGGCCGGCAGGTACTCGTTGGCGTAGCGGTACGAGGGGCCGCCGGTGCCGTCGGACTCGCGGTAGCCCTTGCCCTTGGCGCTCGGGTCGCCGCACTGGAGCATGCCGGGGAACATGCGGTGGCACTTGGTGCCGTCGAAGAACTTCTTGCTGGCCAGGAACGAGAAGCTCTCGGCCGCGCAGGGGGACTTCGACAGGTCCATGTTGATGTTGACCTTGCCGAAGTTGGTGTCGACGGTCATCGTCTTGTTGCCGGTGTTGGGCGGTGTGGTGGTCGGCGGGAGGCCCACGTCCTTGGTGGTCTTGGTGCGCTCCGCCTTGGGCACCTCATTCCACACGCAGCTCGCCGGGCCGGCCGAGGCGTCGGCGGCGGTGCCGGTGGAGTCGTCGTCGCCGGCGATGTTGACGAGCAGCACCACGCCGACGGCGAGCACGAGCACCGCGACCCCCGCGCCGATGCTCACCTGCCACTGGCGGCGCTTTCTGGCCGTCGCGGCGCGCTCGGCCATCTCCCTTTCGAGCCGGGCCCGCGCCGCGGCGCGCTGCCGCTCCCTTGTGGACGTCACGCTCTTCCTCCTGGGGTGTGGTGCTCCTACCTAAGCTTCTCAGGACTGGCTGGGCGTCGCCGCGGGGGTCGGCGACTGGGTGGCGGACGGTGCGCCGGTGGTCGGGGTGGACGGCTCGGGTGACACCGGGTCCATCTCGCCGACCGTGAGGCTCTGGATCGTGATGTCCTTATCCGGCTTGACGTTGGCGCCCGAGCCGTTGTCGACCGTCTTGATCTTGCCGATCTTCTCCACCACGTCGAGGCCGCTGGTCACGCGCCCGACGATCGGGTACGCCGGGGCGTCGGTCGGGCTGAAGTCCTTGAAGAAGATCAGGAACTGGCTGCCATTGCTGCCCGGCGGGTTGCCGACCAACGCCACGGTGCCCTTCGGGTATAGCGCCGGCTGGCCGGCGGCGGGGCTCGGCGACGGGGAGGGGGCCGAGGGCACGTTTTCGTTGTAGAACGTATACGTGGGGCCGCCCGTGCCGGTGCCGCCCGGGTCGCCGCAGCGCAGCGCGCCGTCCGCGGTGATCTCGGTGCACTTGGTGTTGTCGTAGAAGCCGTTGGACGCCAGGTGGGCGAGGCTCGCGCTCGCGCACGGCGCGCTGGCCACGTCGAGCGAGACCGTGATCGGGGCACCCTGGTCGGTGGTGATGGTCATCGGCCGCGTGCCGGTGGTCGGCAGGTCTTTGGTGGCCGGCTTGCCGACGTCTTTGAGGTTGGGGTTGTTGGCGGCGTCCGCGGCGGTCCAGGCGCAGATGTCGGCCGCGGCCTCGTCCTTCGGGTCGGAGTCGAAGCCGCCCAGCACCCACACGGTGCCGACCACGATCAGCGCGAGTGCGACGGCCGCGCCGACGCCGGCCTGGACGCGCCGCTTGCGGCGGGTCTGCGCCGCCTTGCGCGCCATCTGCCGGTCGTACTTGGCCCGGGCCAGCTTGCGCTGCCGAGTCCTGCTGGAAGCCACCCGCGCTCCCCTTCCTCAATCCGCCGACGCCACGAAACCGCAGCGCACGGTGCGCGACACCCGAAACTGTGTAGCGCACGCCACACAACGCCCGCCAGAGTGTACGGGTATCACCTGGGAAAGTGTTGCGTGAGGTCGCCCGTTCTCAATCGGCCGACATCAACACCGATAGGCTTGTGCGCATGTTGGTGAAGGGGTTCCCGGCTGACGTGTTCGGCACCAACTGTTACGTGGTGGCGACCGGGCCGGGCGAGCAGTGTGTCGTCGTCGATCCCGGCATCGGGGTGATCGACCGGCTCAACGCGTTGATCGAGGAGCACCGGCTGCATCCGGCGGCCGTGCTGCTGACCCACGGCCACCTCGACCACACGTTCTCGGTGACGCCGGTGTGCGGCGCGCGGGGTGTGACGGCGTACATCCATCCCGACGACCGTGAGCTGCTCAAGGACCCGAGCAAGGCGATCAACTCGATCGACCCGCGCACGCTGCTGGGCGGCCTGGAGTGGAGCGAGCCCGACGACGTCGCGGAGCTCACCGACGGCGCGGTGGTGAGCCTCGCGGGGCTGGAGTTCACGATCGACCACGCGCCGGGCCACACGCGCGGCTCCGTGCTCATCCGGGTGCCCGGGCCCGACTCGGTCGAGGTCTGCCTCTCCGGCGACGTGCTATTCGCCGGCTCGGTCGGCCGCGTCGACCTGCCCGGCGGCAGCATGGACGCCATGGTCGCGAGCCTGCGCGACAAGATCCTGCCGCTCGCCGACGAGACCGTCGTGCTGCCCGGCCACGGACCGGCGACGACGATCGGGCGCGAGCGCGCCACCAACCCGTACCTTCTACAAGTCGCCGAGGCTGGAACAGTTTTATGAGCAAGCCGACGCCGATCTCCGGCTTTCCCGAGTGGCTCCCGCCGCAGCGGATGATCGAGCAGTACGTCATCGACCACATCCGCCGCACCTTCGAGCTTTACGGCTTCGCACCACTGGAGACCCGTGCCGTCGAGCCGCTCGACCAGCTGCTGCGCAAGGGCGAGACCTCGAAAGAGGTGTACGTGCTGCGCCGGCTCCAGGCCGCCGAGGGCGAACGCGACGACGAGCTGGGGCTGCACTTCGACCTGACCGTCCCGTTCGCCCGATTTATCCTTGAAAACGCCGGCAAGCTCACCTTCCCCTTCCGGCGTTACCAGATCCAGAAGGTGTGGCGGGGCGAGCGGCCGCAGGAGGGGCGCTACCGCGAGTTTCTCCAGGCCGACATCGACATCGTCGACCGCGACACGCTGCCGCCGCACTACGAGGCCGAGATCCCGCTGGTGATCGGCGACGCGCTCGGCTCGCTGCCGATTCCCAAGATCCGCATCCAGGTCAACAACCGCAAGGTGTGCGAGGGCTTCTACCGCGGCCTCGGGCTGACCGACCCGGACGCGGCGCTGCGCGCGATCGACAGGCTCGACCGGATCGGCCCGGACAAGGTGGCCGACCTGCTGATCGAGACCGCCGGCGCCGACGAAAAGCAGGCCGCCGCCTGCCTGAGCCTCGCCGAGATCTCCGCGCCGGACGGGTCGTTCGCCGACCGGGTCCGTGCCCTCGGCGTCACCCACCCGCAGCTCGACGAGGGCCTCGACGAGCTGCTGCGCGTGGTCGAGGCGGCCGCCGAGCACGCGCCCGGCCTCTGCGTCGCCGACCTGCGGATCGCCCGCGGCCTCGACTACTACACCGGCACCGTCTACGAGACCCAGATGATCGGGTACGAGAAGTTCGGCTCGATCTGCTCCGGCGGCCGATACGACAACCTCGCCACCGCGGGCAACGACCGCTTCCCCGGCGTGGGCATCTCGATCGGGGTGTCCCGCCTGCTCGGCCTCCTCTTCGGGGCGGACGCGCTCACGGTCAGCCGCGCGGTGCCGACGGCGGTGCTTGTCGCGCTGCCGACCGAAGAGCGGCGCGGCGAGTGCGACCGGATCGCCGCCACGCTGCGCCGGCGCGGCATCGCCACGGAGGTGGCGCCGAGCGCCGCCAAGTACGGCAAGCAGATCCGCTTCGCCGAGCGGCGCGGCATCCCGTTCGTGTGGTTTCCGGGCGCCGAGGGCGAGGCCGACACGGTCAAGGACATCCGCTCCGGCGAGCAGGTCGAAGCCGACGCCGCGGCCTGGACCCCACCGGATGCCGACCTGCGGCCGAGCGTGCGCTAATGCGGCGGCCACAAGCCTTCACCGGGTGAGCCGGCCAACGTTTGGGCGGGCACGGCGGCGCGGCGGCCCCTAACTGCTACGCCGCCGTGCCCGCGGCTTCACTGGATCTCGAATAGCAGGCAGGACGACGTGGCGTGCGCGACGAGCCGGCCGGACCCGTCGGTGAGCCGTGCCTCGGCCAGGGCGGTCCGCCGGCCCTGGGAGATCACCGTGCCCTCGCACCGCAGCAGGCCGGAGGCGATGGTCACCGGCCGGAGAAACTTCACGTTGAGGTCGAGCGTGGTGTAGCCGACCCCGGCCGGGAGCGTCGAGTGCACCGCGCAGCCGGCCGCCGTGTCCAGCAGCGTCGAGAGCACACCGCCGTGCACCGAGCCCAGCGGGTTGTAGTGGAACTCCTGGGGCTCCATCTCGACGATCACGCGCCCCTCGTCGGGCACGAAGCGGGACATCCCGAGCAGGTGCATCACCGGCGGGGCGGGCAGCTCGCCCGCGGCCATCGCCCGCAGCAGATCCAGCCCGGAACGCCGCCCGACCAGCGCCGCGTTGCCAGCGGGGTCGGACCACTCGAACGTCCGGCTCCGCACGCCGGTGTCCTCGCCGGGCGCTGCCTGAGTCTGCGTCATGGACGCAGCCTGTCACTCATTTGCTGGGTCTGTCAATGAGACTTAGGCTCGGCGTTGTGAGACCTCAGGCACTCGACTGGTCGGTGGAAAACTGCACGATCGCCCGCGCGATGACCATCTTGGGCGAAAAGTGGACGTTCGTCGTGCTCCGCGACATCTTCGCCGGCATCCGCCGCTTCGACGACATGCGCCACCGCACCGGCATCCCCCGCCAGGTGCTGACCAACCGCCTGGCCATGCTCGTCGACAACGGCGTGCTGCGCCGCGTGCCCTACCGCGAGCCGGGTGCCCGCCCCCGCCACGAGTACCGCCTGACGGAGAAGGGCTTCGACCTCTATCCGGTGCTGGTCGCCATCGCCGAGTGGGGCAACCGCTACCTCGCCGACCCGGAAGGCCCACCGGTGGCCATCGTCCACCGCGACTGCGGCGAGGAGGTCCACTCGGTGATGCGCTGCGCCGGCGGCCACGAGGCACTCAAGCCCCGCGAGGTGGTCACCGCCCCGGGCAAGGGCGCCCACCGTCGCTGACCCGCGCTTTTTAGCGCGATTTCCAGACGCCCGCGGTAGCTCAAATGACGAAGCCGGTCGGCTTACGCTCCCGACGTGACGCGGTATGCGTCGAAGACGCCGTCGACCTTGCGGACCGCGGCCAGCAGATGACCAAGGTGCTTCGGGTCGGCCATCTCGAAGGAGAAGCGGCTTACCGCCACGCGGTCGCGGGTCGTGGTGACCGTGGCGGACAGGATGTTGACGCGCTCGTCGGACAGGACGCGGGTGACGTCGGCCAGCAGCTTGTGCCGATCCAACGCCTCGACCTGGATCGCCACCAGGAACGTGGACGCCGAGGTCGGCTTCCAGGTCACCTCGACGATGCGGTCGGTCTGTGCCTTGAGGTCTTCGGCGTTGGCGCAGTCGTCGCGGTGGACGCTGATGCCGCCCGAGCGGGTGACGAAGCCGAACACCGCGTCGCCCGGCACCGGCGTGCAGCAGCGCGCCAGCTTGATCCAGACGTCGCTCACGCCGCGGACGACCACGCCCGGGTCCTGCACCGACTGGCGGGCCCTCGGCGGGCGGGTGGCGACGGCGGTCTCGGCGATGTCTTCGACCGCGCCCTCCTCGCCGCCGTAGCCCTGGACGAGCCGCTGGACCACCGACTGGGCGGAGACCTGGTTTTCGCCGACCGCCGCGTACAGGGACGCCACGTCGGCCAGGTGCAGGTCGCGGGCGATCGCCATCAGCGCTTCGGTGGTGAGCATGCGGGTCAGCGGCAGGCCCTGGCGGCGCATCGCCTTGACGATCGACTCCTTGCCGGCCTCGATCGCCTCCTCGCGGCGCTCCTTGTTGAAGTACTGCCGGATCTTCGTGCGGGCGCGGGGGCTCTTGACGAAGCCGAGCCAGTCTTGCGAGGGGCCGGCCGTCTCCGACTTGGACGTGAAGATCTCGATCACGTCGCCGTTGGACAGCGTCGACTCCAGCGGCACGAGCTTGCCGTTGACCCGCGCGCCGATGCACTTGTGTCCGACCTCGGTGTGCACCGCGTACGCGAAGTCGACCGGCGTGGAGCCCGTCGGCAGCGGGATCACGTCGCCCTTGGGCGTGAAGACGTAGACCTCCTGGCTGGAGAGGTCGAACCGGAGCGCGTCGAGGAACTCGCTCGGGTCGCTCGCCTCCCGCTGCCAGTCGAGCAGCTGCCGCAGCCACGTCATCTCGTCGATGTGGGCCGGCGGCCCGACGATCGTGGCGCCCTTCTGCTCTTTGTACTTCCAGTGGGCGGCGATGCCGAACTCCGCCGTGCGGTGCATGCCCAGCGTGCGGATCTGCATCTCCACTGGCTTGCCGGTCGGGCCGATCACGGTGGTGTGCAGCGACTGGTACATGTTGAACTTCGGCATCGCGATGTAGTCCTTGAACCGGCCCGGCACCGGCTGCCAGTTGGCGTGGATGACACCCAACGCCGCGTAGCAGTCGCGCACCGTGTCGACAAGGATCCGGACGCCGATCAGGTCGTAGATGTCGTTGAAGTCGCGGCCCCGCACGATCATCTTCTGGTAGATCGAATACAGGTGCTTGGGGCGGCCGGTCGTCTCCGCCTTGATCTTGGCGGCCTTGAGATCCATCTGGACCTTCTGCGTCACCTGGCGCAGCAGCGTGTCACGCTGCGGCTGGTGCTCGCCGATCAGCCTGTTGATCTCCTCGAACCGCTTGGGAAACAGCGTGCCGAACGCGAGGTCTTCGAGCTCCCACTTGATGGTGTTCATGCCCAGGCGATGGGCCAGCGGGGCGAGGATCTCCAGCGTCTCCTTGGCCTTCTGCTCCTGCTTGGGGCGCGGGAGGAAGGTCAGCGTGCGCATGTTGTGCAGGCGGTCGGCGAGCTTGATGACGAGCACGCGCGGGTCTTTGGCCATCGCGACGACCATCTTGCGGATGGTCTCGGCCTTGGCCGCGTCGCCCAGCTTGACCTTGTCGAGCTTGGTCACGCCGTCGACCAGCAGGGCCACCTCGCCGCCGAACTCGGTGCGCATCTCGTCGAGCCCGTACTCGGTGTCTTCGATCGTGTCGTGCAGCAGCGCCGCCACCAGCGTGGTGGTGTCCATGCCCAGGTTGGCCAGGATGGTGGCCACGGCCAGCGGATGCGTGATGTACGGATCGCCGGACTTGCGGTATTGCCCCGAGTGCCACTGGGCGGCGACGTCGAAGGCACGCTGCAACAGCCGCGCGTCGGCCTTGGGATGGCACGCGCGGTGGGTAGCGATCAGCGGCTCGAGCACCTCGCTGACCTGCGGGGTCTGCCAGGGCGCGTTGAACCGGGCCAGCCGCGCCCGCACCCGGCGCCCGGTCGGCGCGACGGCCCAACCGGACGCGGTGGCCGCCTCGGCCGACTCGTCGTCGTGGTCGTCATGGTTGGCAGACTCAGCCGGGAACGGCACGACCACACCGGCGCCCTCCGCGCCGCTGTCGACGGCCTCGGCGGGTGCGTTGCTAGCGGCGGTCGCCACCTCTTGCTGACCGGGCTGCGCCTCGCCAGTCGGATGCACGCTGCCCTCCACTGAATGGGCGACGTCCTGCTGAGACACCGGCCTCCTCACCCTCGCCGGGGAATGACACCGACCGTATCCGGCCAGCACCACCCTCCGCTACCCACGCCCGTACCGATCCTGGCCGGCCGCGGAACGCAATCCTACCCGTCGGCCCAGGCCAGAGCCGCTTTAGACGGTCAGGAGGGCATGAACCTCACGGGGTGCCAGCCTCTCCCGCCCGGGCAGGAACGACAACTCCAGCAACACGGTGAACCCGACGACTGTTCCCCCGGCGCGCTCCACCAGCTCCAGTGTGGTGGCGGCGGTGCCGCCGGTGGCCAGCACGTCGTCGACCACCAGCACCCGCTCGCCCGGCCGGAAGGCGTCCTGGTGTACCTCCAGCGTGGCCTCGCCGTACTCCAGCTCGTACGACCCGCGGTGGGTGGCGCGGGGCAGCTTGCCGGCCTTGCGCACCGGCACCACACCGACCCCGGTGGCGTACGCGATGCCGGCGGCGATCAGGAAGCCACGCGCCTCGATGCCGGCCACCACGTCGAACGAGCCGGCCCCGTAGTGCGCCGCGATCCCGTCGACGACCTCGCGAAAGACCGGCCCGTTCGCGAACAGCGGGGTCAGGTCCTTGAAGAGGATGCCCGGCTTGGGAAAGTCGGGCACGTCCACGGTGTTGCTCGCCACGATCTCCGCGAGGTCAGCCACGCGAAACTCCTTCGCTCATGGTCAGGGCGCCCCTCGACCTACTCGAAGGACGCCCTGATCGCGGATGAACTCAGTGTCGCTTGCCGCCCCGCGGCCGGCTGCCGGAGCGGCCGCCCCGGTTGCCGGACGGGCGCTTGGCGGTCGGCCGGGCGCCCACCTTCGGCGCGGCGCCGGCCAGCGCCGCCACCTCGGCGTCGTCGTGCTGCTCGGCCGGCTTCGACTGCTTCGGCGAGCGGCTCGTCTTCGGCGCCACCTCGCCACGGGCGATCGCCGAGCGGCGGGCCAGCACGCGCTGGGTGTGCGCCTGGTACTTCGGCTCGAAGCTCTTGAGCGTGGTCAGCACCGGAGTCGCGAAGAAGATCGACGAGTACACCGCGATGCCCATACCCACGAAGAGCACGAGGCCGAGGTCGCGGAGGGTACCCGCGCCAAGGAGGCCGGCCCCGATGAACAGGAGGCCACCGACGGGCAGCAGCGCGACGAGGCCGGTGTTGATCGACCGCATCAGCGTCTGGTTGACCGCGAGGTTGGCCGCCTCGGCGTACGTCTGTGTGCTGCTCGCCGTGATGCCGCGGGTATTTTCCTGCACCTTGTCGAACACCACCACGACGTCGTACAGCGCGAAGCCGAGGATGGTGAGGAAACCGATGATCGTCGACGGGGTGATCTCGAAGCCGACGATCGAGTAGATGCCGGCGGTGAGCACAAGGTTGAACAGCAGCGAGGAGACCGCGGCGACGGACATCCGCCACTCGAACCGGACGATCAGGTAGAGCATCACGACCGCGATGAAGATGACCAGGCCGAGCAGCGCCCGCTCGGTCACCTGGGCGCCCCACGCGCCGCTCACCCGGCTGTTGCTGATCTCGCCCGCCGGGATGCCGAACGCCTGGACGAGGTGCTCCTTGACCGCCTCGGACTGCTCCGGCTCCATCTCCGAGGTGCGGATCAGGTAGGTGCCGTCGCCGCCGCCGACCTGCTGGGTGGAGGCCACACGCAGCGGGTCGCCGTCGGGGTTGGGCACGCTGGCGAGCGCCTCCTCGACCGTGCTCTCCGCGTGCTGAAGCGTGCCCACCGAGGCCGGCACCTGGAACTCGTTGCCACCGGAGAACTCGATACCCAGCGTGAAGCCGCGCGCGAAGAAGCTGATCACGGCGATCAGCACGGCCACCGCGGCGACGGTGAACCAGATCCTGCGCTTGCCGACGATGTTGAGGTCGGCGTCGCCCTTGTAGAGCCTGGTAGCGAGACCACTCATGGGGTCACGCCTCCTTCACGCGCGTGCGGGGTTTCGCCGGCTGGTCGGCGGGTTCCTTTTCGAGGACCCGGCCGAGGCCGCTGACCCGCGGCGAGAGGAACGCGCGGGTCCGCGCGAACATCGCCATGATCGGATGACGGAAGAGGAACACGACCACCAGGTCGAGCACGGTGGCGAGGCCGAGGGCGAACGCGAAGCCCTTCACCGTGCCGACGGACACGATGTAGAGGACCACGGCCGCCATGATCGTGATCGCGTTGGCCGAGATGATCGTGCGGCGGGCCCGGGCCCACGCGCGCGGGACGGCGCTGCGCGGACTTCGACCCTCGCGTATCTCGTCTTTGAGTCGCTCGAAGTAGATGACGAACGAGTCCGCCGCCACACCTAGCGACACGATGAAGCCCGCGATGCCGGCGAGGTTGAGCGTGTAGCCGATCTGCCGGCCGAGCACGATCAGCGCGCCGAAGACCAGCAGGCCGGACAGGATCAGGCTCAGGAAGATCACGGTGCCGAGCAGGCGGTAGTAGAAGAACGAGTAGATGATGACCAGCAGCATGCCGATGCCCGCGGCCAGCAGACCGGCCTTCAGGTGCTCGGTGCCGAGCGTCGCGGAGACGTTCTGCACCTCCTGCTGGGTGAAGGTCAGCGGCAGCGCGCCGTAGCGGAGCTTGCCGGCGAGCTCGTTGGCCGACTTGGAGCTGAAGCTGCCGGTGATCTGCGAGTCGCCGGTCAGCACGCCCTGGATCTCCGGCGAAGAGATCACCTGGTTGTCGAGCACCACCGCGACGCGGCACTTGCCCTGGTCGCCGAGCGCGGACGCGTCGCAGCCGCCGCCGGTGTTTTCGAACGCCTCGCGGGTCAGCGCGGTCCACTTCTTCTGGCCGTCGCCGGTGAAGTCGAGCGAGACGACCCAGTCGCCGCCCTGCTGGTCGAGCACGCCGCTGGCGTCGGAGACGTCGGTGCCGAGCACCTTCGCCACGTCGAGGAACATCTTCTGCGACGCCTCGCACGAGACCGCCTGCTTGGCCGGGTCCTGGATCGAACCCGGCGGGCGGCTGTCGAGCTGGGCGCAGCCGATGGTCGGCACGTTGAACTGCATCTTGGGGTCGAGGACCGACACCTCCGGCCCGTCGAGCTTGGTGAACGCCTCGAACGACTTCGCCGCCGTCGGGTCGGTGCTCAGGTCCGGCGGGGCCTCCAGCGCGCTGGCCGCGGCCCACGCGGCGTCGCCGACCTTGCGCTTGGCGTCGGCCAGCAGCTGCTCGGGCGTCCGGGTGCCGCTCTGGTCCTCCTCGGTCGCGGCGGTGCCGGTCGCGCTCGGCGTGGGCGTCGGCGTCGCCGACGGAGACCCGGACGGTGCCGGTGCGCCGCCACCCTGGCCGCCGCTCGCCGACGCGCTCGGCGTCGGCGTCGCGCCGGTGGCCGAGGGCGTGGGCGTCGCGGTGCCGGACGGGGTCGCGCTCGGCGCCACCGCCGCCGCGGACGCGTCACCCGTGACCTTGAGGACCTTGCGGAACCGCAGCTCCGCCGCCTGGCCGAGGTTGGCCAGCGCGTCATCGCTCTCGCCGGCCAGCGAGACCACGATGTTTCGGTCGCCCTCGGTCACCACCTCGGCCTCGGAGACGCCGTACGCGTTTGCCCGGCTCTCGATGATCTGGCGGGCCTCTTCGAGCTGGTCTGCCTGGGGCGCCTGGCCGTTCGACGTGGTGGCCGTGTAGGTCACCCGGCTGCCGCCGATGAGGTCGAGGCCGAGCTTGGGCTCCAGCCGATCCGTGATGCTGCCGCTACCGCCGAGGAAGACCAGCAGGTAGAGGACGACGAAGATCAGGCCGAGCACGGCCAGCTGCCGCCCTGGGCGCATCTGTCCCTGAGGTGGTGCCACGGCTGTCGGGTCTCCTGTGCGGTATAGATGTGGGCCGGCCGGCGAGCCGGCGGCTGGGCAGGGTCGAACGGGTGGTGTGGGGACGCCGCCCGCTCAGCGGATCAGTCTTTGTTGGCGTCGGCCTCGTCGACGACCTTTTCGGCCGCGGGGGCCTCCTGCGGCGTCGCGCCGCTGACGACGCGGGCGATGGCGGGGCGGGCGTAGCGGTTTTGCACGCCGGGCGCGACCTCGAGCGTGACGGTGTCGTCGTCGACGCTCACCACGTGACCGTAGAGGCCGCCGATCGTCACCACCTCGGCGCCGGGGCCGAGCGTCGCCTGCATCTGCTCCGCCTCGCGACGGCGCTTCTGCTGCGGGCGGATCATCATGAAGTACATGACGCCGAACAGCAGGACGATCATGAGAATCGGCATGAAGCTACCGGCGCCGCCGGAGTTTGCTGCCAAAGGCACGATAGATGACCTTCCAATTTTGACCCACACCCGGCGCGGGGGCACCGGAGCGCAGGCGTGATCTCACGTCCTGTACGGACCGCGGCGAAGTCTAATCCCTGTCGCTGTGAACACCGAACTTGGCACAGATCACGTTCAGATCACGGGATATCCAGGGACGACTATGGCTCGGCCGAAAACAGGTCGGGCGCCGGGCCGGCACCCGTGCCGAACGTACCATTTGGTGGGGTTCGTCCAAGATGGTGCCAGGCCGCTTCGGTGGCGACCCGGCCCCGCGGGGTGCGTGCCAGCAGCCCCGCACGCACCAGGAACGGCTCGCACACCTCCTCCACCGTGTCGGGCTGCTCCCCCACCGCGACCGCCAGCGTCGAGAGCCCCACCGGCCCGCCTCGAAACGAGTCGACCAGCGCGACGAGCACCGCCCGGTCGAGCCGGTCCAGGCCGAGGCCGTCCACGTCGTACACCTGGAGGGCGGCCCGAGCCGTCTCCAGGCTGACGATGCCGTCGGCCCGCACCTCCGCGAAGTCGCGCACCCGGCGCAGCAGCCGGTTGGCGATGCGCGGCGTGCCCCGCGACCGCCCGGCGATCTCCACGGCGCCCTCTTCGGTGATCGGCACGCCGAGGATGCGCGCCGACCGGTGCAGCAGCGTGCGCAGGTCGTCCGCGGAGTAGAAGTCGAGGTGCGCGACGAACCCGAACCTGTCGCGCATCGGCCCGGTCAGCAGCCCCGACCGCGTGGTGGCGCCGACCAGCGTGAACGGCTCCACGTCGAGCGGGATCGCGGTCGCGCCCGGCCCCTTGCCGACCACCACGTCGACCCGGAAGTCTTCCATCGCGCTGTACAGCAGCTCCTCCGCCGGCTTCGCGATGCGGTGGATCTCGTCGATGAAGAGCACGTCTCCCTCGGCGAGGCTGGTCACGATCGCGGCCAGGTCGCCGGAGCGCTCGATCGCCGGCCCGCTCGTCACCCGGATGCCGACGCCGAGCTCCGCCGCCACGATGTTCGCCAGCGTGGTCTTCCCCAACCCGGGCGGGCCGGACAAAAGGATGTGGTCGGGTGGGGTGCCGCGGCCCATCGCGCCGCGCAGGAGCAGGTCGAGCTGGTCGCGTACCCGATGCTGGGCGATGAAGTCGGCCAGGCGCTTCGGGCGGACGCTGACCTCGGCGTCGCGCTCCGCTTCGGAGGCCAGCGCGGAGACGATCCCCGGATCGGTCATCGGGTCTTACCGAGCAGGCGGATCGCCTGCTTGAGCAGGACCGGCACCGGCGGCGTGGTGCCGTCGACGGTCTCGGCCACCGCGGCGACCGCCTGATCGGCCTGCGACGCGGTCCAGCCGAGCCCGACCAGGCCCTGCCGCACCTGCTCCTGCCACGCGCCGACCAGCACGCCGGCGCTCTCGTCGGTGCCCACCGCGACCGGACCGATGCGGTCGCGCAGCTCCAGGACCAGCCGCTCGGCGCCCTTCTTGCCGATGCCCGGCACCCGGGTCAGCGTCGCGGTGTCGCCGGTGGCGATCGCCTTGCGCACCGTGTCGGGCGAGTGCACGGCCAGCACCGCCTGGGCCAGCCGCGGGCCGACGCCGCTCGCGGTCTGGAGCAGCTCGAAGAGCATCTTCTCCTCGTCGTCGGCGAAGCCGTACAGCGTCAGCGAGTCTTCCCGCACGACGAGGCTCGTGGCGAGCCGGGCCTCGGCGCCCTGCCGCAGCCCGGCGAGGGTGCCGGGTGCGCAGTGCACGGCGAGGCCCACCCCGCCCACCTCGATGACGGCGCCGTCGGGCGACACCGCCGCGACCCTCCCCCGCACGCTGGCGATCATCTACTACCCCTCCGTCTCATGGCTCGCCCCCGCGGTCGCTAGCGCGCCCGGCGATGCTCACTCGCTGTCGCCGAGCGTTGGTGCCTCGACGCGGCGGCCGCCAGCTTGGAGCGTGTGCCGCCGCGCCAGATGTGACAGATGGCCAGGGCGAGGGCGTCGGCGGCGTCCGCCGGCTTGGGTGGCGCGTCAAGCTTGAGCAGGCGGGTCACCATCGACGTGACCTGCGCCTTGTCCGCCTGGCCCGACCCGGTGATGGCCGCTTTGACCTCGCTCGGCGTGTACGTGCTGACCGGCAGCCCGGCCCGGGCACCGGCGAGCACCGCGACGGCGCTGGCCTGGGCGGTGCCCATCACGGTGCGCACGTTGTGCTGGCTGAACACCCGCTCGACCGCCACGCTGCGTGGCTGGTGCTCGGCGACGAGGTCGGTGAGCGAGCGGTCGAGGTGAAGCAGGCGGAGCGAGAGGTCGTCGGCCGGGTCGGTGTAGACCACGTAGTAGGCCACCAGCGTGCACGGCCGGCCGGGCACGCCCTCCACGACGCCGACCCCGCACCGGGTCAGCCCCGGGTCGACGCCGAGCACGCGCATGCGACGACCCCTCCCGCTACACACCACGTACGTGTGTTCGACACACTAGCGGGTGGCCGCCTCAGCGCCGCGCAATGCCCGCCAGCAGCGTGTCGACCACCCGCTCGGGCAGGTTGTCACTGTCGAGGTCGGGGTCCCAGGTGAAGACCTTCTGCATCACCACCGGACCGGTGAGCATGACCATGGCCAGCTCGACGTCGAGGTCGGCGCGGAGCTCCCCGGTCGCTATGCCGCGGCGCAGCACCTCGCGGGTCAGCTCCCGCCGGGGCTGCACGATCTCCTGATATATCGCGTACTGCTCCGGGCTGCGGTGCAGCTCCGGCACGAGACACGGCATGATCTTGGCGGCGCGGGGGTCGGCGTTGCGCCCGACGCCGCTCATCAGCAGCACCAGGTCTTCGCGGACCGAGTCGCCCTTGGGCTTGGCCGGCTGCCCCTTGAGCGTGCGGAGAGCGTCGACGAGCAGCGCCTGCTTGCCCGACCAGCGCCGGTAGATGGTGGCCTTGCCGACGCCGGCCCTGGCCGCGATCGCCTCGATGGACAGCGACTCGATCGTGCTGCCCTCGGCGAGCAGGTCGAGCACCGCCTCGATGATCGCCTCATCCACGCGGGCGCTCCGCGGTCGCCCAGGCGACCGCGGAGCACTCTCGACACCCTCACTCACCGTAGTCACGGTATGCATTGTCGCCGATCCTAAGAGGCCGCTGCCAGTTCCGGCCGCTCCGCTGGCGCGTCGACCGGCTGCGGCTCCGGCGCCGGCTTGCCCGGCATCCAGCGCAGCACCATGAGCACGCCCAGCGCCGCGAGGATCGCACCGATCGCCGCGGTCCAGTGCATGGCCGTGACGAACGCGTGGTTCGCCGCGTCGATCACCGCGCCGCCGGCCGGGCCGAGCCGGTCGGCCACGCCGTAGGCACCCGAGATCGACTCCTCCGCCGCCTCCCGTGCCGGGCCGGGCAGCGCCTGGGCGGCGCCGTCGACCTGGCCGCGGTACACGCTGGCCAGCACCGAGCCGAGCACGGCCACGCCGAGCGCGCCGCCGACCTGGCGGACGGTGTTGGCCACCGCCGAGCCCACGCCGGCCCGCTCACGCGGCAGCGCGGACATGATCGACTCCATCGCCGGCGGCATGAGGTTGGCCATCCCGACGCCCTGGATGAAGAAGAGCACCCCGACCACCCAGATCGGCGTGTCCACACCGAGGAAGGCGAAGCCGGCGATGCCGACCGTGGCCAGCGTCAGGCCGACCGCGGAGACGGCCTTCGCGCCGTACCGCTTGACCATGACCGCACTGCGCGGCGCGAACGCCATCTGCGCCGCCGCGAACGGCAGGAGCAGCAGGCCGGTCTCCAGCGGGCTGTAGCCGCGCACCAGCTGGAGGTAGAAGGAGCTGAAGAAGAACACGCCGAGCGCCGCGAAGAAGAGCAGGCCGATCAACGCCACCGGAACCGCGAACCGCGGCACCTTGAACAGGCGCACGTCCAGCGACGGGAACTCGACGCGCCGCTCGTACGCGACGAAGGCCACGAGGACCGCGAGGCCGCCGACGATCGACGCCCAGACGACCGGCCGGCCGAAGCCGTGCTCACCGCCGTCGATGATGCCGTACGAGAGGGCGACGAGGCCCACGACGGACAGCAGCACGCCGACGATGTCGATCTTGCCGGGGCGCGGGTCGCGCGACTCGGGCACCATGATCGCCACCGCGACGAGGCCAGCCAGGATCACCGGCACGTTGATCAGGAAGACCGAGCCCCACCAGAAGGTCTCCAGCAGCGCGCCGCCGAGGATCGGGCCGATCGCGATGCCGAGACCGACCGAGCCGGACCAGATCGCGATGGCGCGGGCGCGCTCGCGCGGGTCGAAGACGTTCGAGATGATCGACAGCGTCACCGGCATGATGAACGCGCCGCCGAGACCCATCAACGCGCGGGCCCAGATCAGCTGGGTGGGCGTCTGGGCGTAGGCGGACAGCAGCGACGCCAGCCCGAAGAGCACCAGGCCGATGGTGAGGAAGCGCTTTCGGCCGTAGCGGTCGCCGAGGATGCCGGCCGTGAAGAGCAGGCCGGCGAAGACCAGCGTGTACGAGTTGATGGACCACTCCAGCTCACCCTGGCTGGCCCCCAGACCGTGCTGCGGGTCTGCGAGCGTACGCAGTGCCACGTTGAGCACGGTGTTGTCGAGGACCACCACGAGGAGGCTGACGACGAGGACGCCCAGGATGGCCCAGCGCCTTGGGTGTCCGGTGTTGACTTGCGGTTGCACTAGACGTGCTCCCCCCGATACGGAACGGTCTCGTATTACTCCGCGAGCGACGCTACGCCGACAGGAAGCGATACGGAACCGTCTCGTATCTAAAAGTGGGGGCCGTCACACCAGCGCGTTCAGCGCCATGTCGACGTCGGCTTCCGTGGAGTACACGTGGAAGGACGCCCGCACGCGACCGGCCCGCACGGCCGCGCGGACGCCGGCCTTCGCCAGGCGCTCCTCGGCACCCGGCACGTCGACGGCGACGATGGCGCTGTCGCTCGGCGGGCGGCCGAGCCCGGCGAGAAAGCGGTTGGCCATCGCCACGTTGTGCGCGCCGATCTCCGCCAGGCCGATGCGCTCGATCAGCTCCAGCGAGGGCACCGCGCCCACGCAGCTGAACCACGCCGGCGAGAGGTCGAACCGCCGCGCGTCCGGGGCGAGCCGCAGCGGCGGGCCGTAGTAGGAGTCGTGCACGTCCTCCCCCGCGAACCACCCGGCCGCCGAGGGTGTGAGCCGCTCCCGCAACCCCGGCGCCAGGTAGGCGAAGGCGAGCCCGCGCGGCCCCATCAGCCACTTGTAGGTGGTGACGGCCACCGCGTCCGCGAGCCCCGCGTCGAAGGGCAGCCACCCGCACGCCTGCGACGCGTCCACCACGACAAGGGCACCGTGCGCGCGGGCGGCGGCCACGATCTCCCGGTACGCGGCGACCGCGCCGTCCGCGGACTGCACGAGGCTGAACGCCACGAGGTCGGTGCCCGCGTCGATCGCCTCGACCAGCTTGCCGGCGGGCACGGTGCGGACGCGCACGCCGCGCGCCTCCTGGGCCAGCCAGGGGAAGAGGTTGGAGGTGAACTCGACCTCCGGCACCACCACCCGCGCCCCGGCCGGCAGCGCGGCGGCGACGGGCGCGAGCATCTGCGACACCGTCGCGCCCGTGGCCACGTCGGCGGCGGGCACGGCCATGATGCGGGCGGCGGCTTCGCGGGCCAGGCCGGTCGCCGCGCCCCAGCCCTCCCACGAGGTACGCCCGACGCGCCAGTCCGCGAGCGCCCCTTGCAACGCCTCCCACGCGGGCCGGGGCGGGAGTCCGTAGCTCGCCGTGTTGAGCCAGCCGGGCTCCGCGTCCCAGAGCCCTTGCGCCTCCGCAAGATCCATACCGTCCAGGCTAGGCCGCTCCAGAGCTGTTGCATTCATGATTTTCGACTTCTACCCTGTCCGTACCGCGCGCATTTCTACCCATAGATGTCGAAACCGTCGATCGAAGCGCTTCGAAGCCGTTTTCGACAGTGAGGAGGGCACCCTCATGCGCAGAGCCTCGTTCACCGCACTACTCGTCGCGATCGTCCTCGGCCTCTCGGCGGCGCCCGCACAGGCGGCCGCCTGGTCCTCGAGCGACCGCTGGGGCACGTGGAACAACGGCGGCTACACCCTCTACAACAACATCTGGGGCAGCGGCTACGGGCCACAGACGATCTGGGCGAACTCGTACAGCAACTGGGGCGTCTGGGCCAACCACCCCAACACCGGCGGGATCAAGTCCTACCCCAACTCCACCCGCGCCGTGAACCGCCGGCTCAGCTCGCTGGGCAGCGCGACGAGCAGCTTCAACGTGACCGTGCCGAACGCGGGCGCCTACACCAGCGCGTACGACATCTGGGCCGACGGCCACACCTACGAGATCATGCTGTGGATGAACAAGGTCGGCCCGGTGGGTCCGCTCGGCTCGTTCCAGACCAACGTGTCGGTCGGCGGCCACAGCTGGGCGGTGTACCGCGGGTCGAACGGCTCCAACCAGGTCTTCTCGTTCATCCGCTCGTCGAACACGAACTCGGGCTCGGTCGACATCCGCGCCATCATGAACTGGATCCGCGGCCGAGGCTGGTTCGGCGACGTCACGCTGAGCACCGTCCAGTTCGGCTACGAGATCACCAGCTCGAGCGGCGGCATGGACTTCCGCACGAACAGCTTCTCGGTGGCCTACAGCTGAGGCCGTCAGCGCAACGCGCGCGGGTCGGGGTGGAGGGACTCGGGCAGGCGTACACGGATGAACTCGTTGTCGTCGGCGAGGCCCGGCCTGCGCGTCGCGTTCGAGGGGTAGTTGTTGTCGTTGAGCACGCCGATCGTCCGGGCGTCCAGCAGGATCAGGCCCTCGATCGTGAAGAACGGAAACCGGAACACCGGGCCGAACCCGCCCAGCCCGTCCGGGTTGGCGATGTCGAGCAGGTCCGCGACCAGCGTCTTGTCCAGCTTGCCGTCGCCGTTCCGGTCGCGGCGGTCGGCCAGGTACACCTTCTTGAACACCGCGGCGTCACCGGACGTGCCGTCCCGCTCGAGGACCAGGAAGCGGTTTGCGTCCACGGTCACGACGTCCGCGGCCGCGTGGGTCGGCGACTCCAGCGCGTAGGTCCACCGCTTGTCCGTGTACGCCCCCGCCTTCAGGTCGAACTCGTACATCCGCAGCTCGCCCGCCGGGTCGCCGGTCACCGTGCCCTCGAGCACCGGGTAGAGGTAACGGCCGTCCGGCGAGATCGCGAGGCTCTCGTATCCGCGGCTACCGCCGAGGTTCGGGGTGCCACCGCCGAGGTCGGGGTTCTCCGGTGCGAAGACGCCGGGCGTCGGGATCGGCGCGGAGAGCAGGCGGCCGGTGCGGTCGACGTGGAGCAGGAAGGGCCCGAACTCGTCGCCCAGCCAGTACGTGCCGTCCACCGCCCGCACGATCGACTCCACGTCGAAGTCGGCACCGGTGAGCACCCGGTCCGGGCGGGTCAGGGCGAAGGGCACCTTGCCGTCCGGGTCGGTGAGGTGGAAGCCGCCCAGCACGTCGATCGCGCCGGTGCCGAAGACCGGGGCGATCCGCTGTACCCGCAGCGCGAAGTCGGCGCTGTTCGCCTTGGTGCCGTACCCGTTGTCGGAAAGCACCTCGAAGGTCCCGCCACCGCCGCGGACGATGCCGGAGAAGCCCTGCACCGGCTGGTCCGCGAACGGCGGCCGCACCCCGTTGACGGGTGCGGTGCCGAGCGCCGCGCCGGAGGGTTCGCTGGCCGGCACGTACGTCTGGGCCGGCAGGGCCGCGAAACCCGTGAGCGTGGGCACGTCGACGTCGCCGTCGTGTGCTCGGGTGGGGGCGGAGACGAGGCCGAGGACGAGTGCGGCGGCCCCCGCGGCGGCCGCCGTCCGGCGGGCATTCGATCGCATGGCCGCTCACGATAGCGCTGACCTCTTTCACAAACCTTTCACCGATGCGGCCGGGCCAACCAACCCGCACACCGACGCCGCTTCCGAGGTTGGGTCCCGGGGCCGGCCGCGGCGCAGAGCGGCGGCCCCGGGGGTCGGTGGGTCAGGCCCGCGACGCGGCTGGCACCGCCGGGGCGGGCGAGACCGGTGCCGGGGTGGCGGGCTCGTCGTCGTCGAGCATCGTTGTCTCGTCGAAGGGGTCGTCGCCGGCCAGGACCGCGCGGGCGCGGTCGCGGTCGAACTCGCCGGTCCAGGTTCCGATGAGGACGGTCGCGACGGCGTTGCCGGCGAAGTTGGTCAGGGCTCGCGCCTCGGACATGAAGCGGTCGATGCCGACGATCAGGCCGACGCCGTCGACCAGGTCGGGGCGGTGGCTCTGTAGGCCGCCGGCCAGCGTGGCCAGGCCCGCTCCGGTGATGCCGGCCGCGCCTTTGGACGCGATGATCATGAACAGCAGCAGGGAGATCTGCTCGCCGACCGACAGCGGGTCGCCCATGGCCTCCGCGACGAACAGTGACGCCATCGTCAGGTAGATGGCCGTGCCGTCGAGGTTGAAGGAGTAGCCGGTCGGCACCGTGATGCCGACGACCGGCTTGCTGACGCCGAAGTGCTCCATCTTCGCGATCAAGCGCGGCAGCGCCGACTCGGACGAGGACGTGGAGAGGATCAGCAGGAACTCGCGGCCCAGGTAGCGCAGCAGCGCGAAGATGTTGATCCGCGCGACCACCCACAGCAGGGTCGAAAGGATCACGAAGACGAAGATGGCGCAGGTGGCGTAGAAGCCGAACATGATCTGGGCGAGGCTCTTGAGCGCGTCCACGCCGGTGGCGCCGACCACGGCGGCCATCGCACCGAAGGCGCCGATCGGTGCCAGCCACATGATCATGGTGAGGATGCGAAACACCAGCCGCTGGATCACGCCGACGGCGCGCAGCACCGGCTCGCCGCGGGTACCCATCGCCTGCACGGCGAAGCCGACCAGCAGGGCCACGAGCAGCGTCTGGAGCACCTCGCCCTCGGTCAGCGCGGAGACGAGCGAGGTCGGGATGATGCCGAGTACGAAGTCGGCCAGGCCTTCGTCGGGCGCGTTGCCGGCCTGCTCCCGCCCGGCCTCGGCGGCGGTGCCGGTCAGGTCCAGGCCCGAGCCGGGGTGGATGAGGTTGCCGACGACCAGGCCGATCGCCAGCGCCACGGTGGACATGGCCAGGAAGTAGCCGAGCGCGAGCCCGCCGACGCGGCCGACCTTGGCCGCCTGGCGCACCGAGCCGACGCCGAGCACGATCGTGCAGAAGATGACCGGGCTGATCATCATCTTGATCAGCGCGACGAAGCCAGTGCCGAGCGGCTTGAGCTCCTTGGCCACGTCCGGCACCAGCAGGCCGAGGGTCACGCCGGCGACGACGGCGACGACCACGGCTATGTAGAGGAAGTGCGTGCGGTCCCGCCGGACCCGGGGGACGGGGGTCTGGGTGTCCATGCCGCAGACTGTGGTCTGGGTCTCACCGGAAAGCACCGTTACGTTCATTCTGTTCACCGGCGGTACCCGGATCGGAAACAGCTCGATGACACGCAGATGGAGCATCGCGGGGCAGCTCTTCGCCCTCCAGGTGCTGGTCGTGACGCTCCTCGTGGCGGGCGGCACGGCCGCCGCCGTGCTGCTCGCGCGCGACGACGCCCGCGACGCCGCGGCCGACGAGGTGACCGCTGTGGCGGAGACGGTGGCACACGCGCCCTTCGTCGCCGAGGCGCTCGCCTCCCCCGACCCGACGCGCCGCCTCCAGCCGTACGCGGAGGCCACCCGGCTCGCGACCGAGACCGACTTCGTCGTGGTGATGGCGCCCGACCGCACCCGCTACACGCATCCCAACCGCGACCTGATCGGCAAGCCGTTCATCGGCACGATCGACGCGGCGCTGGCCGGCGACCAGATCGTCGAGGAGTACACCGGCACGCTGGGCCCGTCGGTACGCGCCGTCGTCCCGGTGCGCGGCGACGGCGGCGCCGTCGTGGGGCTCGTCTCCGTCGGCATCACCACCGAGGCGATCAACCGCGAGCTGCTGCGCCAGGCGCCCGCGGTCGGCACGGCCACCGCGGCCGCGCTCGCCCTCGCCGGGGTCGGGGCGTGGCTGCTCAGCCGCCGCCTCCGCCGCCAGACGCACGGGCTCGGACCGGCCGAGATGACGAGGATGTACGAGTACTACGACGCCGTACTCCACTCCGTGCGCGAAGGCCTCGTGGTCGTGGACCGGGGCGGGCGGGTGGCCCTGGTCAACGACGAGGGGCGGCGCCTGCTCGGCCTGCCCGAGGCGGTGGCCGACCGCCGCGTCGAGGAGCTCGACCTGCCGCCCGCGGTCGGCGACCTGCTCGCCTCCGGCCGGCCCGCCGCCGACGAGCCGCTGCTGGCCGGCCACCGGGTGCTTGTCGCCAACCAGCAGGTGACCCGATTCGAGGGGCGGCCGCTCGGCACGGTCCTCACGCTGCGCGACCATACCGAGCTGCGCGCGCTGACCGGCGAGCTCGACTCGGTACGCGGGCTGACCGAGGCGCTGCGCGCCCAGGCGCACGAGGCGGCCAACCGGCTGCACACCGTGCTCACGCTGGTCGAGCTGGGACGCACGGACGACGCGGTGCGGCTGGCGACCGAGGAGCTGGCCCTCGCCCAGCAGCTCACCGACCGGGTGGTGGGCGCGGTGACCGAGCCGGCGCTGGCCGCGCTGCTGCTCGGCAAGTCGTCGCAGGCCAGCGAACGCGGCGTGGAGCTGGTCGTCGACGAGGAGTCGCGGCTGGACGGCGAGCCGCTACCCACCCGCGACCTGCTGACCGTCGTCGGCAACCTCGTCGACAACGCCCTGGAGGCGGTGACCGGCACCGACCCGCCGCGCCGCGTCACCGTGCTCGTGCGGGGCACCGCCGAGCAGGTGCTCGTGCGGGTCACCGACACCGGGCCGGGGGTGCCGGCGGACCAGGTGGCGGACGCGTTCCGGCGGGGTTGGTCGACCAAACGCGAGGGCCGCGGCCTCGGGCTCGCACTGGTGGGGCAGGTGATCCAGCGGTACGGCGGCACCTACGAGGTGTCGGCCGCGCCGACGGTCTTCACGGTGCGGCTTCCGGTGCCATGACGATTCGGGTTCTCGTCGTGGAGGACGAGCCGCTGATCGCGGACGCGCATCGGGAGTACACCGAGCGGGTCGCCGGGTTCGCGGTCGTGGGCGTCGCGCACTCGGCCCGCGACGCGCTCGCCGTGCTGCGGGCCGAGCCCGTCGACCTCGTACTCCTGGATCTCAACCTGCCGGACCGGCACGGCCTGGAGGTGTGCCGGGCGCTGCGGGCGGCCGGGAGCGCCACCGACGTGCTGGCGGTGACGTCCGCACGCGACATCGCGATGGTGCGGGCGGCGGTGGCACTGGGGGTGACGCACTACCTGCTCAAGCCGTTCACGTTCGCGGCGTTCCACGACAAGCTGCTGGCGTACGCGCGCTACCGCGCCCAGGTGCAGGCGGCCGGTGAGGTGGCGGCGCAGCACGAGGTGGACCGGGTCTTCGCCGCGTTGCGTGGCGGCGCGGCGGCGTCGCTGCCGAAAGGGCTCGACGCGGGCACGCTCGACCGGGTGCTGGCCGCGCTGCGGGCGTCGGTGACGCCGCTGTCCGCGGCCGAGGTGGCGGCGCTCACCGGCACGTCGCGGGTCACCGCGCGCCGATACCTGGAGCACCTCGCGGAGACCGGCCGGGTGGAACGCTCCTCGCGGTACGGCGGCCCGGGGCGGCCCGAGGTGGAGTACGTGATCGCGTAGCGCTTCAGCCGGTGGCCGCGCTCGCGGCCAGCGGCTTCAGCGGATGTTGCCCGTGTGCCCCAGCGAGTAGCGGCCCGGCTGCGGCCAGATCGTGAGGCCGTGCGGGCCGGCGCCGACCGGGATGCGCGCGAGGAGCCGACCGTCCTTTGTGCTCATCGCGTAGACCTCGCCGTCGTACCGCCCGGAAAGCCACAACACCGTGCCATCGGCGGAGACGCCACCCATATCCGGACTGCCTCCGCCCGGAATCCGCCACTTGGTGACCGGCTTGAGCGTGGCCGTGTCGAGCACCGTGACCGAGCCCTCGCCCCGGTTCGAGACGAACGCCCGACCGCCGTCCCGGCTGAAGTAGATGCCGTGCGTCCCCTTGCCGGTGCGGATGAAGCCGGTGCGCCTGGTGGCGGCGCCGTCGAAGACGTACACCCCGTCGGCGTGCATGTCGGCGACCAGAAAGTGCCGCCCGTCCGGCGTGAGCCGGGTGTCCTGCGGCATCCCGTGCGCCGCCACGTCGAGGTCGAACTGGCGCAACTTCTTGTGCGACACCCCGTCGAGCACGATCATGCGGTTGGCGAACTCGCAGCTCACCAGCATCGTCGTGAGGTCGGCCGAGTAGTCGAGGTGGTTGATGCCGGCACACTCCGGAAAGCTCAGCGACTTGGTGCGCCGCCATGTGGCGGGGTCGTAGAAGTCCAGCCGCTTGTACGCCTCGGCGACCACGATCGCCCGCTTGCCGTCGGGTGTGAAGTACAGGTTGTACACGTCCTGCACGTTGATCAGCTTGCCGGAGCGCCCGGTCTTCGGGTCGATCGGCACCAGCCCACCGGTCGGCACCCGGCTGGAGGCGACGTAGAGCGTGCCCATGTCGTAGGCCGGCACCACGTGCTGCGGCTCGGGACCGCCGTAGAAGCGATCCACCACCTTGTACGTCTTGGGGTCGATCACGGTCACGTCGTCGCTGTTGGTGTTGGGCACGTAGACGAGCTCGCGGTGACCGCGCACGGCCTCGCTGAGCATGCCGGGCCCGGCGGCGGCGTAGACGTTGGTGCCGGTCGCGGCGGCGGCCGTGGCGGTGGCGCTCGGGCTGGCCGCGACGGTCGGGGCGGGAGCGGCCGCGCCCCGGTCGCCGTTCTCGCCGCAGCCGGCGAGAACGGCGAGCACGAGACATCCGGCCACCGCCGGCCTGATCGTCGACACGACCCGACCCTAACTAAAATGCCGGGTTTGTCCCTGGGGAACGGGAAACGTCGCGGGTCAGCGGATGGGGATGGTGACGGTCAGGGGTGCGCTGCGGTCCGAGAAGTCGCCGTCGGCGCTCAACGCCCGCACGGTCAGGGTGTACGTGCCACCCGGCTCGACCGCGCAGTCGACGTGCACGAGCTGGAAAACGCTGACGCTGGTGGTGGAGACGCTCGACAGCACCGTCTCGCCGGACAGCAGCAGGTACGAGACGGGCGTGCCGTGCGGGGACGCGTCCCACGCGATCCGGTCGAGCACGCCGCCCACGTGCACGCCGCGCAGGTTGGTGGGCGTCGTCGGTGGCGGCAGCGTGCGGGCCGGCGTGCTGGCCTGGACGGAGACCGCCGCGGAGGCGTTGCCGGCCAGGTCGACCGCCCGCACCGACGCGGTGTACGTGGTGCCCGGGGTGAGCCCGCCGAAGCCCTGAGTCGGGGTGAACGCGCGCTGCTGGAGCGGGCCGCCCGCCGCCTGGAGGGTCGCGTCGTAGAGCACGGTCCCGGAGTTGTCGGTGGACGGGTTCCACGCCAGCGACACCCAGGTGAATCCCACGCTGTGCACGCGCAGGTCAGTCGGCACGGTGGGCGGCACGCGGTCCGGCGGCCCGGCCACGGCGGCTGTGGCGGGCATGACCAGGACGGCGCAGGCGGCGAGCGCCAGCCCGATCACGGTCGAGCGGGTACGTCGGTGCGGGATGGACATGCGGACCCCTTTCGTGACGGCCGTACACCCGGTAGTCGTTCCAATCCGTTCCACGGGTGTCAGCCGGCCGGCCGGTACCAGCACCGCATTCCACTGTGTACACCCGCGCGCAGGTGCGCGCCGATGACCGGGTCGGCACGGTCGATCCGGGCCACCGCGCGCCGGATGGCCCGGCCGACCGCGAGCCGCGCGCGCTCGCCGTCGTCGGCGAAGGAGCGGCGCCGTCCGGCCAGGCCCGTACCGGCGCCGAGCTGTGCCTGTACCCAGTCCCGCTCCCGCTCCATCGCGGTGACCGCCGCGGCGTCGCCGCGGCGCCCAGCCGCCTCGATGGCCTCGGCAAGCTCGGCCGCCCGCTGCCGGTAGCTGCGCGCGGCCGCCTCGTCGAGCAGCGCCTGGGCGGATCTGGCGTCGGTGGCGGCGGCCCGGCCGAGCGCCTCCACACCCGCCACCAGCTCGATCGACGGGATCTCGACGCCGGGGTTGGCGGTGAGCACGGCCAGGTGCAGCATGCCGACCATGTGGGCGACGACCACCGATCGCGTCCCCAGCTCGACCCGCCACCCGCGGCCCTGACGCACGCAGACCACCATCGCGGCGGATGTCCGCCGCGGCGCGAACCGCCCTGCGACGGCGCGCTGTGCCGCGGCCGCCGCGCCGTCACCTGGGCCCCCACGGCGTTCCAGGGCCTCGGCGAACCGGAGACGCGAGGCCCGCACCGCCGGCCAGTGCCCGAGCGCCAGGTTGCGATGCACCGCCTCACGCAGATGCCCGACCGCCCGCCCGGCATCACCCATCGTCAGGGCGGCCACACCAAGGGCGTGCTCGACGGAACCGAAACACGACATGCCGAGACTGGCCACCATCGGCAGATGCGCGAACGGCAGCAGCAGCTCGTGGACCCGTGCCGCCGCCGCCCGGTTGTCCAGCAGGTACGCCGCCTCGACGATGCCGTACATCGTCACCAGCCAGCTGGAGGACCGCGGCAGGCGGTCGAGGCCGGCCCCGCGCAGCGACGCCAGCGCGTTTTCCGCCGTCCGGCGGTCGCCGGCCAGGGCCGCGGCGACCGCGACGGCGCTGAGCAGCGAGTTGTCGACCGCACTCAGCGTGGGCGCGTGAGCCGCCGCGCCGAGCGTCGGCAGCAGCTCCGGCAGCCGGCCCTGGTACCAGCGGATCGTCACGAGCTGGGCCGCGTACCAGCCATCGGCGTCCGCGTCGCCGGCCTTGGTGCCCAGCTCGTAGCAGTGCTGTGCCCGCTGCTCCGCCGCCTCCAGCCGGCCGGCGCGGACGGCGAGCATGACCTCGACGGCGCTGACCACGAAGTCGACGGCCAGGTACGGCCCATCGGCGAGCGCCGCACGCAGCTCCGCCAGCCGCCGCCCGGCGTGCGGGTCGCCGGCGAGCAGCAGGTCGACGACCTGCCAGAGCAGGCTCATCAGGATGGGGCCGCGCCGACCCGCGCGGGCCGCCTCCCGCCTCAGCTCGTCGGCCAGGCGGCGACGCACGGGCCCGTGCTCCGGGCCGAGGACGCACTGGTGGGCGATGCTTAGCGCCTCGATGCGGGCGACCGGATCCGTACCGGCTCGCGCCTCGTCGAGCAATGCCAGGATCGTCTCCGACCGGCCCGCGCGGTAGTCGGCCTCACCGGCGGCCCGCACCCGCAGGCGAACCGCTAGGTCGCGATACCTGTCCGGCTCGGCGGCGACCAGCGCCCGCACGTGCGCGAGCCGGGCCTCGAAGAGTCCCGCGGCGACGGCGGTGCGGTGCTCGTGCACCCACAGCCCCCCGTACCCGACCAAGGCACGCGCCATGACCGCCACGTCGCCCGCGCGCTCGGCCTCCACGTAGGCGGCCTCGAACCAGCGCCGCGCACCCCCCAGGTCACCCTCGTGCTCCAGAGCGTGGTCACCGCACTCGCACAACGACCCGGCGGACTCGCACCGTGGCGAATCCCCTCTCACCGACACATCCAGTCCCCCATACCGGTCACACGGATCGATCCGTTCCCCGGCTTATTGAGGGCGCAACCACCCCGCGTCGTACACGGCGGGCGCCGAAAGTGTCAGCCGACGGCGGCCATCACCTCGTCGGAGACGTCGAAGTTGGCGTACACGTTTTGCACGTCGTCGCAGTCTTCGAGCACGTCGATCAGCTTGAAGACCTTGCGGGCGCCGTCTTCGTCCAGCGGCACGTTGACCGACGGCACGAAGGACGACTCGGCCGACTCGTACTCGATGCCGGCGTCCTGCAAGGCCGTGCGGACCGCGAGCAGGTCGGTCGGCTCGCTGACCACCTCGAAGGCCTCGCCCAGGTCGTTGACCTCCTCGGCGCCCGCGTCGAGCACCGCGGTCAGCACGTCGTCCTCGCTCGGGCCGCCCGTGGCCTTCGGGACGATGACCACGCCCTTGCGGCTGAACATGTACGCCACCGAGCCGGCGTCGGCCAGCGAGCCGCCGTTGCGGGTCAGGGCGGTGCGCACCTCGGTCGCGGCGCGGTTGCGGTTGTCCGTCAGGCACTCGATGAGGATGGCGACGCCGTTCGGGCCGTACCCCTCGTACATGACCGTCTGCCAGTCGGCGCCGCCGGCCTCGAGGCCGGAGCCGCGTTTGACGGCGCGGTCGATGTTGTCGTTGGGGACGGAGTTCTTCTTCGCCTTCTGGATGGCGTCGAAAAGCGTCGGGTTTCCGGCCGGGTCGCCGCCGCCGGTGCGGGCCGCCACCTCGACGTTTTTGATGAGGCGGGCGAAGAGCTTGCCGCGCTTGGCGTCGATGACAGCTTTCTTGTGCTTGGTCGTCGCCCACTTTGAGTGGCCGGACATTACCCCTCCGTCACGTTAAGCCCCGCGCGCACCATTTCCACGAAGTGGCGGTGGACCCTGAGGTCGCCGGTCAGCTCCGGGTGGAAGGCGGTGGCGAGCAGACTGCCCTGCCGAACCGCGACAATCCTACCGGCGGCACGCCCCAGCACCTCCACCCCCTCGCCGACGCTCTCGACCCAGGGTGCGCGGATGAAGACCGCGTGGAAGGGCTCCTCGAACGGGCTGAGCGTGACCGGCCCCTCGAACGAGTCGACCTGCCGCCCGAAGGCGTTGCGCCGCACGGTCATGTCGATGCCGCCGAACTGCTCCTGGTCGGGGCGGCCGTCGAGCACGCGCTCGGCCAGCATGATCATGCCGGCGCAGGAGCCGTAGACGGGCATGCCGCCGGCGATGCGCTTGCGGATCGGCTCGAGCAGGCCGAACTCGATCGACAGCTTGCTCATCGTCGTCGACTCGCCGCCCGGGACCACCAGGCCGTCGACGGAGTCCAGCTCGGAGGGGCGGCGCACGGCAACACCGGAGGCGCCACACGAATCGAGCGCACGGAGATGCTCGCGCACGTCGCCCTGGAGGGCGAAGACGCCGATCCGCGCCGGACCCGCCCCGACCGCGGGAGAGCCGGACGCGCTCACCAACCGCGCTCCGCCAACCGGTGCGGCTGCGGGATGTCGTCGACGTTGATGCCCACCATCGCCTCGCCGAGCCCGCGCGAGACCTTCGCGATCACGTCGGGGTCGTCGTGGAACGTGGTGGCCTTGACGATCGCGGCCGCGCGCCGTGCCGGGTTGCCGGACTTGAAGATGCCCGACCCGACGAAGACGCCCTCGGCGCCGAGCTGCATCATCATCGCCGCGTCGGCCGGGGTGGCGATGCCGCCCGCGGTGAAGAGCACGACCGGCAGCTTGCCGGCCTGGGCGACCTCGCGGACCAGCTCGTACGGCGCCTGGAGCTCCTTGGCCGCCACGTACAGCTCGTCTTCGGGCAGCGACGTGAGCCGCTTGATCTCGCCCCGGATCTGGCGCATGTGCGTGGTCGCGTTGGAGACGTCGCCGGTGCCCGCCTCGCCCTTGGAGCGGATCATCGCGGCGCCCTCGGTGATCCGGCGCAGCGCCTCGCCAAGGTTGGTGGCGCCGCACACGAACGGCACCGTGAACGCCCACTTGTCGATGTGGTTGGCGTAGTCGGCGGGCGTGAGCACCTCGGACTCGTCGACGTAGTCGACGCCGAGCGCCTGGAGCACCCGCGCCTCGACGAAGTGCCCGATGCGGGCCTTGGCCATCACCGGGATGGAGACGGCGCTGATGATGCCGTCGATCATGTCGGGGTCGCTCATCCGCGAGACGCCACCCTGGGCACGGATGTCGGCGGGCACCCGCTCCAACGCCATGACCGCGACCGCGCCGGCGTCCTCCGCGATCTTGGCCTGCTCGGGGGTGACCACGTCCATGATGACGCCGCCCTTGAGCATCTCGGCCATGCCCCGCTTGACGCGGGCGGTGCCGGTGGCGGGCGCGCTTGACTCAGCAGTGATCTCGGCCATGACCTGGAGTTTAGTGGCGATTGGACCGGGCTCCCACGGCCAATCGACCCCCAGGTGGCCTGCTTACCCCACCCATGATCAAGGGATTTTGAGCTACCGCGACGTCCGCGGTGGTCCGGGCCGTCGCTCCCGCGGCCTCACCCGTCCGCCGCTGGTCGCGCTCACCCCTTTTACGGGAGCGGCGTCGGCACGGGCGCGGGCGCGAGGACCGGGTCGTCGATGTCGAAGTACGCGGGCGGGGGGTGCCGGCGCGTCATCCGCAACACCCGCACCACCGGTCGCCGCCGGGCCGACAGCGCGTCGCGTACCAGGTCGGTGTGCACCTGGCGGGCGACCGCGAGCCGCCGGCTCGCCGCGACCAGCGACTCGGCGTCCGCGTCCAGTGGCACGGCCCGCAGCTGGCGGGTGAGGTCGTTTTCCGCGGCCTCGCGCTCCTCCGGGGCGGCGTCCAGCGCGATCCGGGCCGCCGCGTACAGCTCCATTGCCCCGCGCTCCTCGGCGAGCACCGCCGCCGCGGCCGCCCGGCGCAGCAAATGCGCGTCGAGCCCCTTGGCCGCGGCCGCCGCGCGGGCGTGCAGGCGGTCGACCCGGCTGGCGGTCCAGGTCAGGTATGTCGACACGAGCACCACCACGGTGACGACGCCGACCACCCACCACATGACCGCATGGTAGAGGGGCTACACCGGCTCGTCGTCGATCACCCTTCCGTCGGTGGCCTCGATCGCTGTCGCGTACACCTCCAGGACACGCTCCGCGACCACCGGCCAGTCGAACTCGATGACCACCTGCCGGGCCGCCTCGGCCAGCGCGGACCGCCGCGCCGGGTTGTCGAGCAGCTCGCCCGCGCAGGCCGCCAGCGCGGCGACGTCGCCGACGGGGAAGAGGGCACCGGCCCGACCGCCGTCCAGCACGCGGCGGAACGCGTCGAGGTCGCTGGCCAGGATCGCGGTGCCGGCGGCCATCGCCTCGGTCAGGATCATGCCGAACGACTCGCCGCCGGTGTTCGGCGCCACGTACACGTCGACGCTGCGCAGCATCCGCGCCTTGTCCTCTTCGGACACCTTGCCGAGGTACGTGACCCGCTCGTGCAGGTCGGCCGGCAGCCCCTCCAGCAGCTCGTCACGCTCTCCCGGCCCGGCCACCAGCAGGCGCAGCCCGGGGCGGGCGGCGGCCAGGTCGGCGAACGCGGCGCGCAGCAGCCCGAAACCCTTGCGCGGCTCGGTGAACCGCCCCAGGAACCCGATCGCCCCGCCCTCGCCGGGCCACCCGGGCAGCGGCTCAGCCGTCTCGAACCGCGCCACCGCCACCCCGTTCGGGATCTCCACCGCGCCGCCGCCGACGTGCTCGACCTGCACCTTGCGGGCCAGCGCGCTGACCGCGATGCGGGCGGTGATGCGTTCCAGGACGAGCTGGAGCAGGCCCTGCGCGGCGGCCATCGCCCGCGACCGGGTCATGGCCGTGTGGAAGGTGGCCACCACGGGCCCGCGCGCCGACAGCACCGCGAGCATCGACAGGCTGAGCGAGAACGGCTCGTGCACGTGCAGCACGTCGAAGTCGCCCCGGGCCAGCCACCGCCGTACCCGCGCGGTCGACACCGGGCCGAAGCTGATCCGGGCCACCGAGCCGTTGTACGGGAACGGGACCGAGCGGCCGGCCGGCACCACGTACGGCGGGAGCGGCACGTCGTCGTCGGCCGGTGCCAGCACGCTCACCTCGTGTCCGAGGGCGATCAGCGCCTCGGCGAGGTCCATGACGTGGTTTTGCACGCCGCCGGGTACGTCGAAGGAGTACGGGCTCACGATGCCGACGCGCATGCGGCCCCTTCCCCGGTCACACCCGTTGCGCGGTCGCCGGGCTGTCCAGCCACAGGCGCTGAAGCATGTGCCAGTCTTCCGGATGCTTGGCGATACCCGCGGCGAGGCCGTCGGCGACTTTCTGGGTGAGCTCGCGTACCCGCTGGTCGAGCGGCCCCTCGGTGGGCACCTCCAGCGGCTGGGAGAGCGCGCAGCGGGCTCGCTCCGGCTCGTACCACATGGTGACCGTGTAGAGCGGCGCGCCGGTGCGGAGGGCGAGCAGCGCGGGGCCGGCGGGCATCCGCGCGCGGCCGCCGAAAAACGTCACCTCGATGCCGCGCGGGGAGAGGTCGCGGTCGGCGAGCAGCGGGACCAGGTAACCCCGCTGGAGGCGGTCGACGAGCTGGTCGAAGGGAGCCTCGTCGGTGGGGATGATCTCCATGCCCAATCCCCGCCGGTACGCGAGGAAGCGCTGGTAGACGGCCTCCGGCTTGAGCCGCTCGGCGACGGTGGCGATCGGCCAGCCCATGGCCGCGACCCACGCGCCGGCCGCGTCCCAGTTGCCGGCGTGCGGCAGCGCGACGACCGCGCCCCGCCCGGAGGCCACGTCGGCGCGGAGCCGGTCTTCGCCGTCGAGGGCGAAGTCGGTCAGCAGCTGCCGCTTCGAGCGGGACGGCAGCCGGAACGCCTCCATCCAGTACCGCGCGTACGAGCGCAGCCCCCGGCGTACCAGGTCGTCGAGATCGGCCGGCGACATGTCGGGGCCGACGACGCGGCGCAAGTTGTCGGCCAGGCGGGTGGCGCCCTTTCCCCGCTTGCGTGCCGCCCAGTCGGCGCCGGCCCGGAAGGCCGCCGCCGCGACCGGCCGGGGCGTCGCCCGGACCAGCCGCCAGCCGGCCGCGTATCCGAGGTCGGCCGCGTTCATACGTTGGTCGGCGCTTGCGCTTGCTTGTATACGTGTGCGATGCGCTGGCCCACGGTGATCACCGAGAGGCCGGCCAGGATCCACAGCGCGGCCGGCAGCGCCCACTCCAGCCCGATGATCGTGAGCAGCCCGCCCACGCCGATGCTGAGCAGCCGCTCGGGCCGCTCGGCGATGCCGACGTTGCAGGTCATGCCGAGCCCTTCGGCGCGCGCCTTCACGTACGACACGATCTGCCCCACGCCCAGGCACAGCAGCGCGGCGACCATGCCCCACCGGTCGTCTTGCGTGGCCAGGTAGTACGCGACCGAGCCGAAGATGCCGGCGTCGGCGACCCGGTCCATCGACGAGTCGAGGAACGCGCCGAAGCGGGTCGACCCGCCCTTCATGCGCGCCATCGTGCCGTCGAGGAAGTCGGTGAGCGCGAAGACCACCACCAGCACGAGTGCGATCAGCAGATGGCCGCGCGCGGCGAAGCCGACGGCGCCGACGAGCACGCCGACGGTGCCGGCGACCGTCACGGTGTTCGGCGAGATGCCCATCCGGAGAAGGGCGCGGGCGATGGGCTCGACGACGGAACCGAGGGCCGTCCGAGCGGATACACGGAAGATCTTCGCCATGGCGGCTCTCACGATACGGCGTTCTCGGTCCATGCCGGCTTCGGGCCGCGCCGGGTTACTTCGCGCGTCGGGGTTGTGTACGGCGTGTTGCGGGTGTGGGATCGAAGGGCGAACGTGACATGGCTCACGGGTTTAGGGAGGTCTCGCCATGGCGCAGAAGGGTCAGGAGAAGGGAGTCACCGGCCCCGCGCCGGTGGTGGACGCACCCGGCAGGGTACGCAACGTGGTGCTGGTCGGTCATTCCGGCGCCGGGAAGACGACTCTGGTCGAGGCGTTGCTCGCCGCGACCGGCACGATCCCCCGGGCGGGTGTGGTGACCGAGGGCACCACGGTCTGCGACCACGACCCGGCCGCGGTCAAACAGCAGCGGTCGGTGAGCCTGGCCTGCGCGCCGCTGATGCACGAGGGCATCAAGGTCAACCTGCTCGACTCCCCCGGCTACGCGGACTTCGTGGGCGAGCTGCGCGCCGGGCTCCGCGCGGCCGACGCCGCCCTCTTCGTGGTCTCCTCGGTCGACGGCATGGACGCCGCCACCGCCACCCTGTGGGAGGAGTGCGCCTCCGTCGGCATGCCCCGCGCGGTGGCCGTGACCCGCCTCGACCACCAGCGGGCCGACTTCGACGAGACGGTGGCGCTGTGCCAGCGGGTGTTCGGCGACAACGTGCTGCCGCTCTACCTGCCGATGCTCGGCGACGACGGCGAGTCGACCGTGGGCCTGATGGGCCTGATCACCAAGCGGGTCTTCGACTACACGGACGGCTACCCGCCGGCGGTGCGCGACCCCGACCCCGAGCACCTGCCCGCCATCGAGGAGGCGCGCAACGAGCTGATCGAGGGCATCATCGCCGAGAGCGAAGACGAGACGCTGATGGACCGCTACCTCGGTGGCGAGGACATCGAGGTCGAGGTGCTGATCGCCGACCTGGAGAAGGCGGTCGCGCGCGGCCACTTCTACCCCGTCGTGCCGGTCTGCGCGGAGACCAAGGTCGGCCTCGACGCGCTGCTGGAGCTGCTCACCGCCGCGTTCCCGACGCCCGAGGAGCACGACCTGCCCGCGGTCACCCACATCGACGGCTCGCCGCAGCCGCCCCTGACCTGCGACCCCAACGGCCCGCTGGTCGCCGAGGTGGTCAAGACCACCATCGACCGCCACGTCGGGCGCGTCTCCCTGGTACGCGTCTTCTCCGGCACCCTCCGCCCGGAAGCGGTGGTACACGTGTCGGGCCACGGCATGGAGGAGCGCGGCCACCCCGACCACGACGCCGACGAGCGGATCGCGCACATCTACTCGCCGCTCGGCGCCACCCTGCGCGAGGTGCCCGCCGCGATCGCCGGCGACATCTGCGCGATCACCAAGTCGGGCAGCGCGGAGACCGGCGACACGATCTCCGCCAAGGAGCAGCCGCTGCTGGTCGAGCCCTGGGAGATGCCCGAGCCGCTGCTGCCGGTGGCGATCGTGGCGAAGAGCCGCGCCGACGAGGACGCCATGGCCAAAAACCTCGCCCGGCTCGTCGCCGGCGACCCCACCATGCGCCTCGAACGCAACCCCGAAACACACCAGCTCGTGCTCTGGTGCATGGGCGAGGCGCACGCCGACGTGGTGCTCGACCGGCTGCGGGCCGGCGGCGTCGAGCTGGAGACCGAGCCGGTGCGGGTGGCGCTGCGCGAGACGTTCGGCACCGAGTCGTCCGGGCACGGGCGGCACGTCAAGCAGTCCGGCGGCCACGGCCAGTACGCGGTCTGCGACATCAAGGTCGAGCCACTGCCCCGCGGCAGCGGCTTCGAGTTCGTCGACAAGATCGTGGGCGGCGTCGTCCCGCACAACTACATCCCGTCCGTGGAAAAGGGCGTACGAGCCCAGATGGAACGCGGCATCGTGGCCGGCTACCCCGTGGTCGACCTGCGGATCACCCTCTTCGACGGCAAGGCACACAGCGTCGACTCCTCCGACGCGGCGTTCCAGACGGCGGGCTCGATGGCGCTCAAGGACGCCGCCGAAAAGGGCCAGCTGACTCTCCTGGAGCCGGTCGACGAGATCGTGATCCGCGTGCCCGACTCCTTCGTCGGCGCGGTCATGAGCGACATGTCCGGCCGCCGCGGCCGCGTGCTCGGCACCGAGCCCGACCAGAGCGGCGGCGAACGCACCCTGGTCCGCGCCGAGGTCCCAGCGACCGAGCTGGTCCGCTACGCGGTCGAGCTGCGCTCCATGACCAGCGGCTCCGGCACCTTCACCCGCACCTTCGCACGGCACGAGCCCATGCCCAGCCACCTCGCCGAGCAGGTCAAGAAAGAGCACGCCTCCAGCTAGCCCGCGGTTGACCAGGGAGTTCGTCGCGCGTCGCGCTACGAACTCCCTGATCCATTTCCTAGATCTCGAAGTTCTCACCTGAGCCCGCCTTATGACGGGCGAACGTCTCACCTCGTCAGGAGGGCCGTGACCAGCGCGGCGGCGTCCGCCGGCAGCGGGCCCTTGGCGAGCGCGCCCGCGTTCTCCTCGACCTGGGCGACCGTGCGGCAGCCGGGGATCGGGATCGTGCGGTCGCTGCGGGCCCACAGCCAGCCGAGCGCGCCCTGCGCCAGCGTGCGGCCGTCCGAGGTGAGCGCGTCGCGGACGGCGGCCACCCGGTCGAGCCACTCCGGCGCCGGCCGGCCGTCCTGGAAGAACGCGAGCCACTCCGGTGAGATGCCGCGCACGTCGTCCGCGCCGAGAGTCGACGAGCGGGTGTACTTGCCGGTCAGCAGGCCCATCGCGAGCGGGCCGCGGTTGATGCTCGCCAGCTCGTGCTTCTCGACCACCGCGAGCACCTCCGGCGAGTCCTCCAGCACCGACATCGCGTGCTGGATGGCCGCCACGTGCGAGCCGACGCTCGCGATCGCCGAAGCACGCTCGGCGAAGTCGGTGCTCCAGCCGTACGAGCGGATCTTCCCGGCGGCGACAAGGTCCTCCAGCGTCTCGACGAGACCGAGCGCGTCCTCGATCGGCAGGTCGTTGAGGTGCAGCTGGTACAGGTCGATGCGGTCCGTGCCCAGCCGCCGCAGCGAGCCCTCGACCGCCGCGCGGAGGTACTCCGGGGTCGCGTCGCGGCCGGTGAGCTGGCGGGTGGCCTCGTCGAACGTGTTGCCCCACTTGGTGGCGATCACGACCTCGTCGCGGTGCCCGGCGAACGCCCGCCCCAGGATCCGCTCGCTGTGGCCGGCGCCGTACACGTCGGCGGTGTCGAAGAACGTCACGCCCAGCTCCAGCGCGCGGCGCAGCGCCCGGATCGACTCGTCGTCGTCGACCTCACCCCACCCGAGGGGCTGCGCGCCCTGCCAGAGCAGCCCGCCGATCGCCCAGCAGCCCACGCCCAGGGCGGAGACTTCGATGCCGCTGTTTCCCAGAGTTCGTCTCATGGGGCCAACGGTGCCAATTAGAGCGCGCTATAAGTCAACCCACGCCGACGCGAGCAGCTCACGCGTGTCGGTGAGCAGCTGCGGCAGCACCTTGGTCTGCCCGACCACCGGCATGAAGTTGCTGTCGCCGCCCCACCGCGGCACCACGTGCTGGTGCAGGTGGGCGGCGATGCCGGCGCCGGCGATCGCGCCCTGGTTCATCCCGATGTTGAACCCGTGCGCGCCGCTCACCTGCCGCACCACCCGCATCGCCGTCTGCGTGAAGGCGGCCAGCTCGGCGGTCTCGTCCGCGTCGATCTCGGTGTAGTCGGCCACGTGCCGGTAGGGGCAGACGAGCAGGTGTCCCGGGTTGTACGGGTACAGGTTGAGCACCGCGTACACGAGCTTGCCCCGCGCGACGACGAGGCTCCCCTCCTCCATGCCGGGAGCCACGCAGAATGGGCAACCGGGCGGCTGGTCCTTGCCTGCGATGTACGTCATCCGGTGCGGCGTCCACAGCCGCTCCAAGCCGTCGGTCACGTAAGCAATCCTAGGCGGCCGAGGGACCCGCATTGGTGCGCGATTTGACCACCTCGACCACGTGCGCGACCGCCTCGGCGAGCGGCACGCCGTTGCGCTGCGACCCGTCCCGGTACCGGAAGGAGACCGTGCCCGCCTCGACGTCCGCGTCGCCGGCGATGGCCATGAACGGGATCTTCTGCTGCTGCGCCGTACGGATCTTCTTCTGCATGCGGTCGTCGGAGGTGTCGACCTCGGCCCGGATCCCCTGCTCACGCAGCAGCGCCACGAAGGAGTCGAGGTACGCGGCGTGGTCGTCGCGGATCGGGATGCCGACCACCTGCACCGGCGCCAGCCAGGCCGGGAACGCGCCCGCGTAGTGCTCGGTCAGGATGCCGAAGAACCGCTCGATCGACCCGAAGAGCGCCCGATGGATCATGATCGGCTGCTGGCGGGTGCCGTCGGCGGCCTGGTACTCCAGCTCGAAGCGCTTCGGCTGGTTGAAGTCGAGCTGGATCGTCGACATCTGCCAGGTGCGGCCGATCGCGTCGCGCGCCTGCACCGAGATCTTCGGACCGTAGAAGGCCGCCCCGCCCGGATCCGGCACGAGCTCCAGCCCGGAGTCTTCGGCCGCCCGGCGCAGGATCTCGGTCGCCTCGGCCCACTCCTCGTCGGAGCCGATGAACTTCTCCGAGTCGCCCCGCGTCGACAGCTCCAGGTAGAAGTCGTCGAGCCCGTAGTCGCCGAGCAGGTCGAGCACGAACTTCAGCAGCGCGGCCAGCTCGCCCGGCATCTGCTCGCGGGTGCAGTAGATGTGCGAGTCGTCCATGGTCAGGCCGCGCACCCGGGTGAGCCCGTGCACCACGCCCGACTTCTCGTACCGGTACACCGAGCCGAACTCGAACAGCCGCAGCGGCAGCTCCCGGTAGGACCGCCCGCGCGCCCGGAAGATCAGGTTGTGCATCGGGCAGTTCATGGCCTTCAGGTAGTACTGCGCGCCTTCCAGCTCCATGGGCGGAAACATGGTCTCCGCGTAGTACGGCAGGTGGCCCGAGGTCTCGAAGAGGTGCGCCTTGGTGATGTGCGGCGTGTTGACGAACTCGTAGCCCGACTCCTCGTGCCGCCGCCGCGAGTAGGCCTCCATCTCGCGGCGGATGATCCCGCCCTTCGGGTGGAAGACCGGAAGACCCGAGCCGATCTCGTCGGGGAACGAGAAGAGGTCGAGCTCCGCGCCGAGCTTGCGGTGGTCGCGGCGTGCGGCCTCTTCCAACAGCCGCAGGTACGCCTTGAGCGCGTCGCGGGTCGGCCACGCGGTGCCGTAGACGCGCTGGAGCTGGGGGTTCTTCTCCGAGCCGCGCCAGTACGCCGCGGCGCTGCGCATCAGCTTGAACGCGCCGATCAGCCGGGTGTTGGGCAGGTGCGGCCCGCGGCACAGGTCGGACCAGCACACCTTTTCGGACGCGGCGTCCACGTTGTCGTAGATGGTCAGCTCGCCGCCGCCGACCTCCATGACCTCGTCGGTGTCGACGTCGCTTTTGAGATCGACGAGCTCCAGCTTGAACGGCTCGTCGGCCAGCTCCGCGCGCGCCTCGTCGAGGCTGTCGAAGCGCCGCCGGCGGAAGCGCTGCCCCGACTTGACGATCTCCTGCATGCGCTTTTCGAGCTTGTCCAGGTCGTCCGGCTGAAACGGCTTCGGCACCGCGAAGTCGTAGTAGAAGCCGTTGTCGATCGGCGGCCCGATGCCGAGCTTCGCCTCCGGGTAGAGGTCCTGCACCGCCTGGGCGAGCACGTGCGCGGTGGAGTGGCGCAGCACGTTGAGCCCGTCCGGCTCGTCGAGCGCCACCGGCGTCACCGTCTCGTCCGCCTCCGGCACCCAGTCGAGGTCGCGGAGGCGGCCCGCGCCGTCGCGTACCACGACGATGGCCTTGGGCCCCGCGGCCGGAAGGCCGGCGGCGGAGACCGCGTCGGCCGCCGTCGTCCCGGCCGGGACGACGAGGTCGGCCACAGCGGGGGTACGGGGTGCGGACACGGCGATCTCCTCAAGGTGGGCTAGGCGGTAACCGGTGCCATGCTATAGAGCCGAGCCGTCGGCGCCGCGCAGCGGTAGATTGCCGGTGTGGCAGTCTCGGATCTGATCAACGCGCTCCAGCGCAGGTACCAGGAGTTTTTCGCATCGCGGACGCCCGTGCCGTTCGCGGTGGCGGCCGCCGGCGGGCCCGCCCACCGGTTCGGCGCGGGTGACCCCGTTTTCACCATCACCGTGAAGGACGAGCGCGGTGCCAAGGCACTCGCCGGCCTCGACCAGTTCGGCGTCGCCGTCGCCTATCTCAAGGGCTGGCTCGACGTCGACGGCGACCTCGCCGAGGCGCTCAAGATGCGCGCCTTCTTCAAGGACTTCCACCCGATCGCGTTCCTCTCCCGCTTCACCCCGGCCGCCATCTGGCGGGGCCGCAAGGAGGACGACCGGCGGGCGATCTCGCACCACTACGACGAAGACCCCGAGTTCTTCCTCAGCTTCCTCGACGGGCGGCACCGCTGCTACACCGAGGGCGTCTTCGCGGCCGACGACGAGCCGCTCGAAGACGCGATGACCCGCAAGATGGACCTCGCGATCGACGCGCTCGGTGTCAAACCCGGCGACCGCGTGCTGGAGGTCGGCGGCGGCTGGGGCGCGTTCTCCGAGCACGCCGCCCGCCGCGGCATCGACGTCACCACCACCACGCTCTCCAAGGAGTCCGAGCGCTACCTGCTCGAGCTCTTCGAGCGCGAAAAGCTCCCGGTCACGGTCGTCCGCCAGCACATCTTCGGCTACAAAAACCCCGACCGCTTCGACGCGATCGTCAACATGGGCGTCACCGAGCACCTGCCTGACTACCGCACCACGCTGGCCAAGTACGCCGAGCTGCTCCGCCCCGGCGGCCGCGTCTACCTCGACGCGCTGGCCATGCGCCGCAAGCACATGGTCTCTACGTTCATGAAGCGGTACGTCTACCCCGGCAACTCCGCGCCGCTGCTGCTCCACCAGTACCTGCGGCACGTGGCCAAGTCACCGTTCGAGCTGCTCAGCGTCACCGACGACCGCCACAACTACTTCCTCACCTGCCGCGAGTGGGCCAAGCGCCTGGACGCCGCCCGCGAGGAGGTGGTGGCCCGCTGGGGCGAGCCGCTGTACCGCCGCTTCCGCCTCTTCCTGTGGGGCTCGGCGGCCGGCTTCGACACCGGCCTGGTCCAGGCGTACCGCTGGGTGCTCCAACTCCCCGCCCGCCCCGCCTGACGCCCTCGGAGCGTTGGTCAGGGACTTCGCACCCTGATCAACGCTCCGGCACGGGCCCTGGCCGATTCATCAAACAAATTTTGAGCTACCGCGACGCCCGTCGTGGTCCCGACCGTCGCTCCCGCGGCGAGCCCCAGGTTCGGTCCGAAATATCCCGTGATGGGTTGGCGCAAGCCTGGTGACGCTGCGTGTCGGCCGCGCGGGGTCTACGGCGTGGCGGCCATCAGGTCCAGGGCGAGCGCCGCCGTCCAGCTGAAGGCCGCCGCCCCGATGCCCGCGCCGTTGATCGGGTCGAAGTACTCGTAGCATCCACTCCGCCGGATCACCCCGAGCATCGCCGCGCGCAGGCCGGCGGCCTCCCGGTCGTGGCCGTACGCCCGCAGGCCCTGCCACAGCATCCAGTTCACGTTGATCCAGATGGGGCCGCGCCAGTAGCGGAGCCGGTCGAAGTCGGCGGCCGTGCGGTCGTACGACGGGAGCGGGAGCTCACCGCCCAGGCCGAACGCCTCCGACCCGGCGACCGCCAGCAGCGACGAGCGGTGTGCCTCGGGCAGGCCGGGCAGGATCAGCGGGATCAGGCCGCTCACGCAACGGGCCGGGCTCAGCTCGCCGGTGCGGACGTCGCGGACGTGGAACATCCCCGTCGACGGGTTGAACAGGCGGTCCACCAGCACCTTCGTGATGTGCTCGGCCCGGTCGCGGTGGGGTGCGGGGTCGGCGCCGACCGCCTCGGCGATGTCCGCCAGGGCGAGCTCGGCCGCGGCCAGGATGGAGTTGAAAGACGGGCACTCCACCAGAAAAGGGTGCCGCTCCAGCAGGCCCTGGTCGAGGTAGCCGCCGTCGCGGTAGGCGGCCGCGATCGCGATGTACCGCGCGTAGTCGGTGTCGGTGGGGCGATGCGAGTGGACCGCCACCTGCGTGTCCTGGCGGCGGTGGCTGCGCAGCAGCGAAAGGTCGACCGGCACGGCGGCGAGCGCGTCGTCCCAGGCCGGGCTGTTGTCGAGGCCGGACTCCCAGGGGTGGACGATGCTGGCCAGCCCGTCGCCGCCGGCGTCGCGCCCCTCGAAAAGGTAGGTCTGCTGCTTGACCAGCCGCGGGTAGAGCCACTCCAGCTCGCGCCGGGCGGCGTCGCGGTCGGGGCAGCGCAGGTAGATGTCGCGGGCGGCGACCGCGTGCACCGGCGGCTGCACGATGCCGGTGGTGAGCCCGCCGAGGCGGCCCGGCGAGGCGGGCGCGTCCCAAAAAGCGGGACCTGGGAAGTAGTCGCGCTCGGACACGTCCGGGTCGAAGACGATGTGCGGCACGCGCCCGTCGTACCACTGGGCGGCGAACAGGCTGCGCAGGTCGCGCCACGCCCGCTCCGGCCGGTGGTGGGCGAGGCCGACCGCGATGAACGCGGCGTCCCAACTCCACTGGTGCGGGTACAGCGCCCGTGATGGCACCGTGTGGTCCCGTTCCCAGTTGGCGTCCAGGACCTCGACGGCCTGCTGGCGCAACGCTTCCTCGGTCATGACGGCGCCGGCCTCGTGGGCCGGCGCGAGGTGGGTGTCCGTGGCGCTCACGAAGCCCATTTTTGCAGCTCACTGCTCGTGTCGCAGGGCGTCGCGGATTGTGTCCCGATTATCGGAACGAACCGAGATCACATATCCGGGATCGTCCACTGCTTGCCAGGGGCAGTACCGTCTTCGCATGGCCACCGTGCTCCTGGTCGAAGACGACCACGTCGTGCGCAGCGCGATGCTGCGTTCGCTGGCGGATCGGGGTCACGCCGTCCACGCTGTCGGCACCGCGCTCGACGCGCTGCGCCGGGTCGCCTCCGAGACCCCCGATCTTGTGGTCCTCGACCTCGGCCTGCCCGACCTCGACGGTGCCGACGCGCTGCGCATGCTGCGCGGCATCACCGACATCCCGATCATCATCGCGACGGCCCGCGACGACGAGCAGGCGATCGTGCGGCTGCTCCGGGCGGGCGCCGACGACTACATGGTCAAGCCTTTCACGGGTGCCCACCTCGACGCGCGCATCACCAGCGTGCTGCGCCGCGCCGGGCGGGCGAGCCGCACCGTGCAGCCGGCCGTGCACGAGGTCGGCGGCCTCAAGGTCGACGTCGGCGAGCGGAGCGCCCATCTCGACGGGGTGCCGCTGGCACTGACCCGCAAGGAGTTCGACCTGCTGGCATACCTGGCGGCGCGTCCCGGCCGCGTGGTGTCCCGCCGGGAGCTGTTGGAGGAGGTATGGCGGCAACCGTCGGTCGGCGAGGACCAGACCATCGACGTTCATCTGTATTGGCTACGCCGCAAGCTGGGCGAGTCCGCGGCGAAGCCCCGCTACCTGCGCACCGTGCGGGGGGTCGGATTCCGGTTGGTGGCACCGGACTGAGGCGGGCGTTCGCCTACGTCACCGCAGCACTCACCACCATCGCCGCCCTGGCCTTCATGATCCCGCTCGGCCTCGAGCAGCGGGCCGACGCCCACGACTCGGCGGTGGCGGAAGCGCAGCGGCGCACGGCCGCCGTGGCCGGCGCGCTCACCGTCGCCGCCAACGACGACCAGGTGCGGCGCGCCACGCTCGCCGCCGGCGAGGGTGAACCCGCGGTGGTACACGGCCTCAAAACACCCGCCGAGGGCGCCCGTGCCAAGCCCGAGGACGTCACCCGCGCCACCCGCGGCACCCAGCCGATCCTGGCGGACGCCGAGGGCGGCAAGGTCTACCTCCAGCCGGTACCCATGGAAGGTGCCACCGCCGTCGTGGAGGTATTCGTGCCCGACGGCGCGTTGGGCGGCGCCAACTGGTGGCTTTTGATCGGTCTCACCTTCGGCCTGGTCGCGGCCTCGGTCGTGGTGGTCGACCGCCTCGCCACCGTCGCGGTCGGCTCGGCGCGTTCGCTGGTCGAGGCCGCGAAGGCGGTCGGCGCCGGCGACCTGGCCGTCCGTGTCCAGCCCAGCGGCCCGCGCGAGCTGGCCGAGGCGGGCTACGCGTTCAACCTCATGGCCGACAAGCTCGTCGCCTCCCGCAGCAACGAACGCGAGCTGGTCGCCGACCTGTCCCACCGCCTGCGTACGCCACTCACGGTGCTGCGCCTGGACGCGGACGCGCTCGACTCCGACGACACGAGCGTGGGCCAGTTCAGCGCGGCGGAGCTCGACCGCCGGCGCACGATCCGCCGCATCCGCCAGGCGATCGTGACACTGGAGGGCGAAGTCGATGTGCTCATCAAGACCAGCCGCAAGGTGGTCGAGCAGGCCGAGGTGCCCGAGGAGAGCATCTGCGACGCCGCCGAGGTGGTCCGCGACCGCATGGTCTTCTGGTCCGCGCTCGCCAGCGACCAGCAGCGCGCCAACCAGGTCATCGGCGCGCACACCCGCATCCCGGTGCCACTGCCCCGCGCCGAGCTCGCGGCAGCGCTGGACGCGGTGCTGGGCAACGTCTTCCGGTACACCCCCCAGGGCACCGCCTTCGAGGTCGCCATCTCCCGCCGGGACGGCTACGTGGCGGTACGCGTCGACGACGCCGGCCCCGGCATCGCCAACCCCGACCGCGCCCTGCGCCGCGGCGCCAGCGACCGTGGCTCGACCGGCCTCGGCCTCGACATCGCCCGGCGTGCCGCCCAGCAGGCCCGCGGCTCGGTGAGCATCGACCGCGCCCGCCTCGGCGGCGCCAGCGTGGTCATGCTGCTGGCCGACGCGGAGGCGGTTCCCAAGCAGGTGAGCCGCTTCGGCCTAGTCGGCCGCCTGGCCCGCGAGCCCGGCGCCCGCCGCTGGCCCCGCCAACGCTCCAATGGCGAATGAGGCCCAGCGCTAGTTCTCCTTACGTCTGGGTTAATCGGACGGTCCACACCGGAGCCGGATGGCAGCATCGATCGCGATCCCATCCTGGTTCCACCGGACCACCACCCGCAGTTTGTCCACCCACCCGGTCCGGTGGGACCACTTTGCGCGCGCGGCGGGAAATGGTCCCCCAACCCTGATCCCGCCGCGCGCCCACCTACGAGGAGGGCACGTGACGGAACGCAGCCGCGCGGCAACGCCCTCACCCTGGCGCCGGCCGGGCCCCTCGGTCCAGCTCCCACCACCGCCGCCCCCGGCAGCCACGATGGATATCGAGCCCGAAGAGCGGCGGCGCGGCTCCCGCCGGCTCATCCGCTGGTTCGCGGTCGTGGTCGGCATCATCCTGGCCGTCCTGGCCTGCTGGCAGGACCCCCTCTACGCCCTTTAGAAGATCTATTTGCCCACGTCCGCGTCAGCTGTGGACCGCATGCTCCCGCGGGCCGCCGGGTCCGCGGTGCAAGCCCAAGACGGCAAAGGACAATGTGGACGCGGAGGCCGCCCCGACCGCGGAGGCGTTACGGCGCGCGGTGAGCGGCCAAGTAGGCGTCGATCTCGGCGGAGATTCGGGCTTTGTCGGCCGCGGGCATGAAGGACGCGGCGACCGCGTCGCGCGCCAGGTCCGCTACCCCGGCCTCGTCCAGGTCGAGCAGGCGGGCCGCGACCGCGTACTCGTCGTTGAGCGTCGTGCCGAACATCGGGGGGTCGTCGGAGTTGACCGTGACCGGCACGCCGGCCGCGCGCAGGACAGGCAGCGGGTGCTCGTCCAGGGAGGCGACCGCCCGGGTGCGCACATTGGACGTCGGGCAGACCTCCAGCGGGATGCGGTGCTCGGCCAGGTAGGCCATCAGCCGCTCGTCCTTGGCCGCCGCGATGCCGTGGCCGATCCGCTCGGCGCCCAGCTCGCGCACCGCGTCCCAGATCGTCTCCGGGCCGGTGGTCTCGCCCGCGTGTGGCACCGAGCGCAGGCCTGCCGCGCGGGCCTTGTCGAAGTAGGGCTTGAACTGGGGGCGCGGCACGCCGACCTCGGGCCCGCCCAGCCCGAAGCTGACGAGCCCGTCCGGCCGGTGGTCGAGCGCGATGGCCAGCGTCTCCTCGGCCGAGGGCAGGCCGGCCTCGCCGGGGATGTCGAAGCACCAGCGCAGCACGATGCCCAGCTCGGCCTCGGCCCGCACCCGCGCGTCTTCGATCGCCGCGCAGAACTCGGCCGCGGGGATGCCGCGCGAGACGTGCGAGTAAGGCGTGACGGTCAGCTCGGCGTAGCGCACCTGCTGGCGGGCGAGCTCACGGCCCACCTCGTAGGTCAGGATGCGCACGTCCTCGGGCTCGCGGATGAGGTCGACGACGCTCAGGTAGATCTCGATGAAGTGGGCGAAGTCGCGGAACTCGAAATAGCGAGCCACCGCCTGCGGGTCGGCCGGCACCGGCGTGCGGCCCTCGTGGCGGGCGGCGAGCTCGGCCACGATCCGGGGCGCCGCCGAGCCGACGTGGTGGACGTGCAGCTCCACCTTGGGCAACCCGGCGATGAACGACTCCAGCATCAGTCCCCCTGCGTACGTGCCACGAAGAAGATCCGTCGGAACGGGAAGGAGACGACGTTACCGCGCGCCGGGTAGGCCGACGCGAGGCGTCTGGCGAGCGTGTCGCGGAACACTGCCCAGCCGTCCGGGCTGAGCGCCGCGCGTACCGGTCGCAGCGCGGTGCCCTCCATCCAGGTCAGCACCGGGTGGTCGGCGCCGGGCACGACGGGCAGCCGGTGCAGGTAGGTGGTCTCCCACGCGTCGACCGCGCACCCGGCGCCGGCAAGCACGTCGGCGTAGCCGGCCGGGTCGAGCACGGGGGCGTCGCGCGCGAGGTCGCCCAGGCCGGCCTCGACGGTCAGCGCGCGCAGCGCGACGTGGGAGGGGGCGTCGAAGTTGCCGGGCACCTGCACGGCCAGCCACGCCCCGGCCGGCAGCGCCGCCACCCAGCGGGGCAGCAGCTCCTCGTGGCCGGGCACCCACTGGAGCGCGGCGTTGGAGACGACCACGTCGTGGTCGGCCTCCGGGGTCCACTCGCGCAGGTCGCCCACCTCGAAATCCACCGGGTACCGCTCGGCGCGCGCCTTTTCGATCATCTCGGCCGACGAGTCGACGCCGCGCAGGCGGGCGCCTGGCCAGCGTGCGGCGAGCGTGGCCGTGAGGTTGCCCGGGCCGCAGCCGAGGTCGACGACCGCGCGCGGCTCGGCGGCGCCGACGCGGGCCATCAGGTCGAAGAACGGCCGTGAGCGCTCGTCACCGAACCGCAGGTAGGTAGCCGGATCCCACACGTCAAACCCCCAAACCGTACGTACGTCTTGCTTAGACTACCGCTACTGTGTCCGCGTGGAGAAGCGCAACTTCGGGCGGCTCGGCCGCGACGCGGGAGTGATCGGACTCGGTGCCTGGCAGCTCGGGGCGGACTGGGGCGAGGTGAGCGAGGAGGCCGCCTTCGCCACCCTGGCGGCCGCGGTCGACGCCGGCGTCACGTTCCTGGACACCGCCGACGTCTACGGCGACGGGCGCAGCGAGCAGATCATCGGCCGTTTCCTGCGCCAGCACAAGGCCGCGGGGTCGGCAACGTCCGACCCGAGGAGCGCAGCGACGAGGGCGGACGGCGCCGGCCGCCCGGGGCCGTCAGCGAGCGAAGCGAGCGCCAACCAACAGCGCGGGCCGGGCCTGACCGTGGCCACCAAGATGGGCCGGCGCGTGCCGCAGGAGCTGTCCGCGTACAACCTCGACGCCTTCCGGGCCTGGAACGACCGCTCCCGCGCCAACCTCGGCGTCGACACCCTCGACCTGGTGCAGCTGCACTGCCCGCCCACGCCGGTGTACTCGACGGACGCCGTCTTCGACGCGCTCGACACGCTGGTGCAGGAGAAGCGGATCGCGGCGTACGGGGTGAGCGTCGAGCGGGTCGACGAGGCGCTCACCGCCATCGCCCGCCCCGGTGTGGCGAGCGTCCAGATCATCCTCAACGCCCTGCGCCACAAGCCCCTCGAGGCGGTGCTGCCCGCCGCGGCCGCCGCCGGCGTGGGCATCATCGCCCGGGTGCCGCTCGCCAGCGGGCTGCTCTCCGGGCGGTACGACGAGCACACCACGTTCGGCGCCGACGACCACCGCAACTACAACCGGCACGGCGAGTCGTTCGACGTGGGTGAGACGTTCTCCGGCGTGCCGTACGAGGTGGGCCTGGAAGCCGTGCGCCGGCTGAAGCCGCTGGTCCCGCCGGGTGCCACGATGGCCCAGTGGGCGCTGCGGTGGATCGTCGACCAGCCGGGCGTGACCGTGGTGATCCCCGGTGCCCGCGGCCCGGAGCAGGCAAGGGCCAACGCGGCGGCCGCCGACCTGGCACCCTTGACCCCTGAGGCGCACGCCGCCGTCGCCGAGGTGTACGACAGTCTGATCCGCCCCCTAATCCACGACCGCTGGTAAGGGAGGCAAGGCCGTGAAGGCGTGGTTGCCACTCGCGCTCGGCATGCTCGCCATCGTGGTGGGCGCCGTCTGGACGTTGCAGGGGCTGGGCTACCTGTCCGGCAGCGTGATGACCGACGATCGCACCTGGGCGGTCATCGGCCCGATCGTGGCCCTGGCCGGGCTGACGCTGGTCGGGATCGGCCTGCGCATCCGGCGGCGCCAGATCCCGCCGGAGAGTCGATAGCATCGAGCCCCCACGACCGGCTGGCCGTGGGGGCTCGATGCGGTCGAGGCTCGATCAGATGGGGCGGACCTGCTCGGCCTGCGGGCCCTTCTGGCCCTGGGCGATCTCGAACTCCACCCGCTGGTTTTCCTCCAGCGTCCGGTAACCGCTGGTCTGGATCGCCGAGAAGTGGACGAAGACGTCGGAACCCCCGCCGTCAACGGTGATGAAGCCGAAGCCCTTGTCTGCGTTGAACCACTTCACGGTTCCCTGCGCCATGCTGTATCTCCTTCTGAAACTGGCGGCCGAGCACACCGTGCGGCGGCCGGTTGGCCGTTTTCGAGCACTGGCGCCGAGAAGGAGTCTTCCCAACCACGCCGTGTCTAGAACAGCGTGGAACAGCAAACCACGTACGCAAAAACTTCGCACAGTCTACCGGAGGAAATTCTCCGACATGTGACCTGATCCGCCGTTAACAAGGGGAAACCCGAGACAGTTTCAGGCCGGCCATCGACCGGTCAGACGGCGCACGCCGCTCGCCCCGCCCCGGTCCACAGCGGCCTTGACCACGGCGAATATCGCTCCCTGGAGGGCCGCGGCGGCCAGGATCTCGCCCCAGCCGCGCTCCTCGTCGGTCGCGTCCGGTGCCTCGTCGTCGCCCGCCGCGATTTTCCAGATCTGCTTGAAGATCGCCCCGGCCACGATGCCGGCACCGATGCCCAGCAGCATCCCCACCGGCTTGTACGCCACCTTGCTCACCTTGGCCACCGGGTCCTCCCCCTCCTGACTGGACTGCTCGCTCTCAGCGCGAGCGCTTACGCACCACCATGAGCACCACGATCGCGGCCAGCACACCTGTCACGGCCGTCGCGGCCGCCACGAGCTGGGCGCGGTTTTCCCGGGCCCGCTCGGCGGTGTGCGCCACCGAGCCGCGTACCCGGGCCTTGACGTCGGCCTTCGCGGCCAGGGCCTGGACCGTCTCGCCCAGCTCCGCCCGCGTCTGCCGGATCTCCGCCCGCAAGGCCTCGGTGTCCACCTTGCCGTTGGTGGAGACCTTGCCGTTCGTCGAAACCATCACGCCCCCTCGCCATGGCCGTTGGCCCGCGTCCGCACGGCCTCCTTGACCGTGTCGACGTCGGCCTTCAGCCCGGACGCGGCCGCCTCGGGTACGGGCGGCACGGCCCGGCTCACCTGCCGCTTGCCGACGAAAGCCATTATCCCAGCGCAGAGGAAGAGCGCGACGGTCACGATCAGCGCGGCGAGCCACGCCGGCATGACGAGCGCGAGCAGGAGGATGCCGGTGGCGATCAGCGCACCGACGCCGTAGAAGGCGAACGCGCCCGCGCCGCCGAAGAGGCCGATGCCGATCCCGGCGTGCTTGCCCTTCTCGGCGAGCTCGGCCTTGGCGAGCGCCAGCTCGTCGCGGACCAGCAAAGAGATCTGTTCGCTGGCACGTTGCACCAGCTCGGCGGTGGACTGCTCACTCAACGGGCGGGCCGGACCGCGTTCGAGAACATCAGCCATGGCGTCCTCCTTCACCCTCCGTGGTGCTATGAACCTTTTTGAACCTCAACTTACGGTTCGTGCGCGACGCGGGCGCCGCGCCGTTCGGGTTCAAAAAAGTTCAATGCCCAGCTTAGGAGGCCTCCAACCACGCTGGCTCAGGTTCGCGACTCGTCCGCGTCCGACCGTTCGGGCGGGCCCGAGTTGGCTGCGCTCGCTCCGCTCGCTGTGGGGTCGGGCTGCCGAGTCCCGCCGTCCTCGTCGCCGCGCTCGTCGGAGCGGCGGTCGTCGGCCACCGGCCCCTCGAAGTCGGCCGCCCGCGCCTCCGCCTCGGGGCTGCCGCCGAAGACCCTGGCGTCGTCGTCCGGCTCGGTCGGTAGGCCGCGCCGGCTGGGGCGGACGTCGTGCGCGGTCGACGGGCGCACCCACTGCCAGGCCAGCCGGTTGGCGCCGTCGCCGACCTCGGCCCGCACCCGGGGCAGCGAGGTGGGCTGGCGGTCGCGGATCCAGCCGACGAAGTGCTCGCGGACCAGGCAGCGCAGGTCCCAGAGCGTGGGCGCGTCGTTGGCGCTCACCAGCGCGCGTACCCGGATCATGCCGCCGACCGCGTCGGTCACCTGGAGCACGCACACCCGGCCGTCCCACAGCTGGCTGCCCTCCAGCAGCGTGCGCAGCTCCTCGCGCATGTCCTGCACCGGGACGGCCCAGTCCAGGTCGAACTCGGCCGTGCCGAGGACCGCCGAGCCGGTACGCGTCCAGTTCTGGAACGGCCGCGTGGTGAAGTACGTGGTCGGCATGATCAGCCGCCGGTCGTCCCAGATCTGCACGACGACGGTCGTCAGCGTGAGCTCCTCGATCCGCCCCCACTCGTCTTCGACCACCACCACGTCGTCGAGGCGCAGCGCGTCGCTGAACGTGAGCTGGAGCCCGGCGAAGATGTTGCCGAGGGTGCTCTGCGCGGCCAGGGCGGCCACCACGCCGATGATGCCGGCCGAGGCGAGCAGGCTGGCGCCCACCGCGCGCACGTGCGGGAAGGTCATCAGCATCACGCCGAACGTGATCACCACTACCGCCGCCACCGTCACCCGGCGCAGCAGCCGCACCTGCGTCTGGAGCTTGCGGGCGCGCAGGTTGTCCGGCACGTCGGTGCGTACCCGGGACAGGGCGACGTCCTCGACCACCAGCGCCAGCGCGCCGAGCAGCCAGGCGAAACCGGCGATCGTGGCGAGGACGAGCAGGTGCACCACGACGGAGCGGCCGGCGAAGTCGCCGCCGGTGGCGCGCACCCCGGCCTCTACGGCGAGGGCGGTCATCGCCACCTGGAACGGGCGGTGGGCGTGGTCGGAAAGCTCGCGCAGGAGGACCGAACGCCGCCCGAGCCGCCGCACGACCCGGTGGACCACCTCCACCGCCGCCAGGGCGAGCGCGGCGGCGCCGAGCGTCGCCAGGACCGCCCACAGCAGGGTATCCACGTCCCATCCCCTTCGAATCAGGCCAGGAAGCTACGATGCCCGATCAAACAGGGACCAACCAGCCTAAGGTCGGGCGATCTTCACCACTACGTTGCTGTCGGTCACGCTCTCCAGCGTGACGTTGAGGCCGGCCACCTCCGTGCCGCCCTGGCCGGTGGTCAGCGTGAGCTGCTCTCCGGCCACCTCGAGGGTCACCTTGTCGCCCTCCGCGTTGACCAGCTTGGCGTCCACACCCAGCACACTGGCCTGGGCGTCCACCCCTCTGTCGAACGTCACCGTGCACTGGTCGAGGCCACAGTCGGTGTCGGCACCCTCGGAACTACACCCGGCCAGAACGGCGGCGGCGAGTGCCAGGCCGATCGCCACGCGGGCGGTCAGTCGCTTCGTCACGCCGCCAAGGGTACGGGGCGATCAAACCGCGTGCTCTGGCGCCGGTAGATCGTCGAAGGGAAAGCGGCGGGCGAACGACGGCCAGGCCACCGTGATCCGCACCCGATCGCGCGCCACGTCGGGCGGCGGCTCGACTTGGAGGCCGGCGAGCTCACTGAGCTGGGCGAGCGCCCGCCGCACCTCGGCCTCCGGCATGCGCAGCGCCCTCGCGAACGCCCGCAGGTCGGCGGCCACCTGCCGGCGCCGCCACCGCGGGCGGCTCCGCTCGGCCAGCTCGCGAAGGGTGATCGCGACGAGCACGGTGCGGTCGTCGCGCTGGGCCCGCTCCTCGTCGACGATCTCCTCGCCGGCGAGCGGCAGCACCTCGATCGGGTTTCGCTCCAGGCGCGGCGTCAGCCACTCACCGTCCATCTCGAACAGTCCGAACCCGACGAGGCAGGAGAGCAGCTCCTCCAGCGTGTACGGCACCGGGAGGCCGCGGCGGCGGCACATCTCGGCGAACAGCTCGACCCGCGCGGCGCGCACCCGCACCACCCGGTCGTAGTGCTCGCGCGCCTGAAGCTCGGCGTGGTCGGCCTCGCGGCGGGGGTGGTGGCGCTGGGCCTGCGCGACCCACTCGTCGACCGAGCCGGGGTCGCACCAGACCGCCTTGTCCCACGGCAGCATCGACCAGGCCTTGCGGGAGAAACGGTGCTGGTCGGGCACGACCGTGAGGTAGGCGAACGAGCAAGGCAGCCAACGGATCCACGACGGCACCATGACCGCGCGCTGCCATTCGGTGGCCACGGGAAGGACGATAGCGCCACAGCGCGTATCCGTGGGGGCACTATCCGCTGTGGACGAAGCTGCCCGCCAGCACCTCCGCCGCCGCCTCGGCGTTGGCCCGGGTGGCGCCGAAGGTGGCCAGGTGGGTCGCGCCCAGCACCGACGCCGGCACCCCCATCTCCACGACCACCGCGTCCGGCCGGGCGGCCAGCGCGGTGGTCACGGCGCGCGCCATCCACTCGTACCGGTGGACGTCGCGGACGACGAGCACCAGCGGCCGTCCGCGTGCGGCGGTGAGGAAGTCGGCGCCGGCCTCGTCGGCGGAGAGCCGCGCCGCGGTCGTGCCGGGCAGCAGCGCCGCGAGCGGCACGGCCACGCCCCACGGGGTCTCCGGGCCGATCGCGAAGTTGCGCGGCGGCTCGAACTCCACCACGTGCGGCGCCTCGGCCAGCGGCAGGGCGGGCGCGGCACCGGAGACGCGGACCGCGCGGCGCGCGCCGGCGAGGCCGACCGGGATCCCGTCCGGCCGGTCGGGCACGGCGGTGGCCCGCGCCTGCGCGGTCCAGGCGGCCAGCTGCTCGACCCGCTTGGCCGCCTCGGCCAGCCGCTCCTCGGGCAACTCGCCCGCGGTGACCGCGGCGACGATCGCGTCCCGCAGCCGGGTGGCGGTCGCCTCGTCGGCGTGGTCGCCGCCCACACAGATCGCGTCGACGCCGGCGGCGAGGGCCTGGACGGCCGCGCCCTCCAGCCCGTACCGCGACCGCAGCGCCCGCATCTCGATGCCGTCGGTGATCACCGTGCCGGCGAAGCCCAGCTCGTCGCGGAGCAGGTCGGTGAGGACCAGGCGGCTCAGCGTCGCCGGCCGGTCCGGGTCGACGGCCGGGACGAGCAGGTGGCCGGTCATGATCGCCTGTACGCCCGCCGCGATCGCCGCCCGGAACGGCGGCAGCTCCCGCTCGTCCAGCTCGGCCCGCGAGGACCCGATCCGCGGCACGTCCACATGCGAGTCGACGCTCGTGTCGCCGTGCCCGGGGAAGTGCTTGGCGCAGGCCGCGACCCCGGCCGACTGGAGCCCGGTGATCCAGGCGGCGGTGTGCCGCGCGACGAGGTCCGGGTCGGCGCCGAAGGCCCGCACGCCGATGACCGGGTTGTCCGGGTTGTTGTTGACGTCGGCGTCCGGCGCGTAGTCGAGCGTGATCCCGGCGGCGGCGAGGTCGTGGCCCAGGTCGCGGGCGACCGCCTCGGTCAGCACCACGTCGTCGACCGCGCCGAGCGCCAGGTTGCCGGGCCGCGAGCTGCCCTGCCACGTCTCGAAGCGGGTGACGTCGCCGGCCTCCTCGTCGACCGCGACGATCACGTCCGGCCGCTCGGCGCGGAGCGCGGCGGTGAGCTCGGCGACCTGGGCGGGGCTGGCGAAGTTGCGGCCGAAGAGGGCCACGCCGCCCAGGCCCTCGCCCAGCCAGCGGCACACCCAGGGCGGAGGGAGCGTTCCCTCGAACCCCGGCTGCAACACGGCACCGGCGAGGCGAAGCAGGTCCCGGCTGGTCTCCGACATGTGGCCCCCGTACTCCATAGTGGACAGACACCGCCGCTCCGGCGGGTAGATGCCATGGTCACACCGGATCCAGGAAATAGTCAATAAACCTTTCTATTAAGTCTCACCGGCCGGGCCAGCCTTTGTGGTGATATGCCCTCTTGCCCCGCCATGAGAGAGTCCGAGGATGGACGCGTTGCTCTCGGCCGTCACGATCGCCGCCGAGGACCGGAGCTGGTTCGACATCCCGGCCGTCCGCGTCGTCGGGTCGATCCTCGGCGCGCTCCTGCTGCTGGCCGCGATCCGGTCGATGTTCGGCAAGGGCAAATGACCCGGTTAAGGATCCGCTGAGAAACCCGCCGCGCATCTGTGACTGTCTCGCCACGTTCCGCCGGAGTAACGTGACGGCCGGTACGGGTGGCGCGTACCCCCTCCCCCATGTGTCGCCAACCCCAGGGATAGATAGGCGTGGACCTGGAAAACTCTGCCCGCCAGCTGGCCACGGGCCTGACCCGAGTGGCGGTAGCCGTCCAGGCCGCCGAACGCCCGGCCGAGCTGGAGCGCACCATCGCACAGCAGCAGGTGCTGCTGCTGTTGAGCCGCCGCAGTGAGGTCTACCCGCTGTCCGAGCTCTCGGCCGACGTCGGCCTGACCACCCACGCGACGATGTCGGCGATCGCGACACTGGCCCGCGAGGGCCTCGTCTCGGTCGACCCCTCCCCGTCGTACGCCCCGCACGCGGTGCGCATCGCACTGACCGAAAAGGGCCGCGCGCAGGCACCGGAGCTGCTCAACTGGGCCGCCGACCTGCTCGCCGAGCTGCACAACCTCGACCACGAGGGCCAGCACCAGCTGCTCGGCGTGGTCGCCGGCCATATCCGCCGGATGCAGCGCGAAGGCCAGATCCCGGTCACCAAGATGTGCGTCACCTGCCGCTTCTTCGACGGATACGCCCATCCCGGCACCGACGAGCCACACCACTGTTGGCTGATCGACAAGCCCTTCGGCCACCAGTACCTGCGCCTCCGCTGTCCCGAAGGCCAGCCCGGCGAAGGCCCCGTCCGCCCCGACAACGCCGCCTAGACAAAGATCCGAGCTACCGCGACGCCCGTCGTGGTCCCGACCGCCGCGCGGGGTCCCCGGGAAACGGTTACTCAGGGCGACGACGCCCCGTTTTTGATCTCCCACCGCCCATTCGGCAACGGGCATTGTGGACAAACACCGCTCCACCGCGTGGCGCGGGCCGCGCACCCGCCGGAGGCAAAGGGGCGACCGCGACCAGCAGCGGACGGGTGAGGCCGCGGGAGCGACGGTCTGGACCACGGCGGACATCGCGGTAGCTCGGATCCTGCTCTTGATCCTGTTTGGGTCGGGTGGCATCGACCCCGGCCGTTTGCGGGTGGCATCGCCGGGGCACGATGGGCCCGCCATGAGACTTCCTCTCCCCCTCTCCCGGCGGCTACGCCGTGCCGCCCGCACCCACTTCGGCTGGCGGCGCCTGCGCCCGGGCCAGCTCGCCCCCATGCGCGCGGTGCTGCGCGGCCGGGACGCGCTGGTCGTGTTGCCGACCGGCGGCGGCAAGTCCGCCGTCTATCAGGTCCCGGCCATGATGCTGTCCGGGCCGACCGTGGTGATCTCGCCGCTGCTGGCCCTCCAGCAGGACCAGATCAACGCGCTCAACGACCGCCCCGGCATGGCCGCGGTCCGGGTCAGCTCCGCGGAGACGCCCGGCCAGCGGTCGGCGGCCCTGGAGGCGGTGCGCAAGGGGCTCGCCCGGTTTCTGTTCATCACGCCGGAGCAGCTCACCGACCCGGCGCGGCTGGCCGAGGTGAAGGCGCTCCGGCCCGCGCTGGTGGCGGTCGACGAGGCGCACTGCATCTCCGCGTGGGGGTACGACTTCCGCCCCGACTACCTCGCGCTCGGCCACCTCATCGAGGGCATCGGCCGGCCGCCGGTCGTGGCGTTGACCGCCACCGCCTCGCCGCCGGTGCGCGACGACATCGTCGAGCGGCTCCGGCTGCGCGACCCGCTCGTGGGGGTTTCCGGGCTCGACCGGCCCAACCTGTTCCTCGAGGTGGCGCACTGCCCGGACGAGGAGTACCGGTGGCGCCGCCTGCTCGCCCTCCTGCGCGAGGACACCGGCACCGGCATCGTCTACGTGCCGACCCGCCGCACCGCCGAGGAGCTGGGTGAGCGGCTGTCGGCGGCCGGGTTCGCCGCGGAGGCATACCACGGTGGCATGGCCGCGGGTGTGCGCGAGCGGCGGCACGAGGACTTCCTGGCCGGGCGGGTGCCCGTGATGGTCGCGACCTCGGCGTTCGGCATGGGCATCGACAAGCCGGACATCCGGTGGGTGGCGCACGTGGCGCTCCCCGACTCGCCGGACAGCTACCAGCAGGAGATCGGCCGCGCCGGGCGGGACGGCGCGCCGGCTCGCGCGCTGCTGCTGTGGCGGGCCGAGGACATGGCGCTCCAGCGGTTCTTCACCGGTGGCGCGCCGGACCAGACCGAGCTGCGCGACCTGGCCGCGGTGCTGCGTACCGACAAGCTCACCCGCACCGCCCTGCGCGAGCGCACCGGGCTCGGCACCCGCAAGCTGGGCCAGCTGCTCGGCCTGCTGGAGCAGGTGGGCGCGGCGACCACCGTGGGTCAGAAGCTGACCGCGCCGCGCTACGCCCCCGAGCCGGTCGACGCCGCCCGCGCCGCGCTGGCCGAGGCGGAGCGGCAGCAGGCGGTACAGCGGTCGCGCACCGACATGATGCGTGCGTTCGCGGAGAGCGGGTCGTGTCGCGGGCAGGCGCTGCTGGCGTACTTCGGCGAGCACCTCCCCCGCCCGTGCGGCCACTGCGACAACTGCGCCGCGGGCCCGGCCAGGCAGCCCAGGGTCCGCGGCCCGTTTCCCCTGCACAGCACCGTGCGACACGCCGAGTGGGGGGTGGGTATGGTGCTCGCGTACGAGTCGGACAAGATGACGGTTCTGTTCGACGACGTCGGGTACAAGACTCTGTCGGTGCCGGTCGTCCGTGACCAAGGGCTGCTGGTGGCAGAGACAGGATGAAAGGCGCTCCCGTGACCGAACAACCGGTGTACTCGTCCCTCGGCTTCTCCGACGAGGAGTGGGGCCTGCTCACCGGCCTCCCGCTCGCGGTGCTGACCGCCGCGAGCGCGGCCGAGTCCGACGGCACCCGCCGCACGCTCGCCGAGAGCGCGGCCGGCCTGGAGGCGGTGGCCGGCGGCCGCGAGGGCGCCAGCCCGCTCGTCGCCGCCGTGGCGCAGGAGGTCGTGACGCGGGCGGGTGACCCGGAGGCCGGCGAAGAGCTGCCCGTGCTCAGCCCGCAGGACCCGGAGGCGTACATCGCGGACGTGCTCGACCGGGCCGCCGCGGCCGCGGCGCTGCTGCGCGGCAAGGTCGACGAGGGCGAGGCCGGCGCCTACGCGCACTGGCTCGTCAGCGTGGCCGAGCAGGTGGTCACCGCGGCGCCCTCGGGCGGCATGCTGGGCATCGGCGGCGACATCGTCACCGAGCCCGAGCGCCGGTTCCGCGACGCCCTCGCCAAGGTCTTCAACGACTAATCGACGCTCTTAGATGTAAGATGACCCGGTGCGCCGTGCAGCGCATCTCGTCCGGCCGCGCCTTCCACGTCCGCCGCGAGGGGCACGTGGCGCAAGACCGAGATCCCGGTGGCGTTGGGGGCTTTCGGGCGCTCGCGGATCGTGCTTGACGCGGCCGGCGATGGCCGTGCGGGTGGTGGACTTCCGCCTCGGCTAGTCTCCTGCTGGTGTTGGCGGGCGAGTCTTTCCTGAGCTTCTGGCGTGAGCGGCACCTCGGCACGCTCACCACCCTCCGCCCGGACGGCTCGCCACACGTGACCCCGGTCGGCGTGACGCTCGACCCGGAGGCCGGCATCGCCCGCGTCATCACCTCCCGCGACTCCCGCAAGGCCCGCAACGCCGCCGCCACCGGACGGGTCGCCGTCTGCCAACTGGACGGCCGCCGCTGGTCGACGCTGGAGGGCCGCGCGGTGGTCCGCGACGACCCGGCCGCCGTCGCCGAGGCCGAACGCCGCTACGCCGAGCGCTACCGCGTCCCCCGCGCCAATCCCAAGCGCGTCGTCATCGAGATCACGGTGACGCGGGTGCTCGGCAATGCCTGAGGTCTGCGTGGTCGGCATCGGCGCGGACGGCTGGCCCGGCCTGTCGCCGGCCGCCCATTCCCTTCTCCGCGAAGCGGATGCCCTGATGGGAAGTCGCCGCCAGCTCGACCTGCTCCCCGAGCTCGTGCCCGGCGAGCGGGTCGCGTGGCCCTCGCCGCTGATGCCCGCCCTACCGGGGCTGTTGGCGGCACACCGCGGCCGGCGGGTGTGCGTCCTGGCCAGCGGCGACCCCATGCACCACGGCATCGGCGCCGCCGTCCTGCGCATCCTCGGCCCCGGCAACGTCACCGTGCTCCCGGCCGCGTCGTCCATCTCCCTCGCCTGCGCCCGCCTGGGCTGGGCCATGGAGGAGGTCGAGGTGGTCGGTCTGGTCGGCCGCCCGGTCGAGCTCCTCAACCCACACATCACCCCCGGCCGCCGCATCCTGATCCTGGGGGCGGCCGCCACCTCCGTCGGGGTCCTTCTTTCCAGCCGGGGGTACGAAGCGAGTAGGTTGACGGTTCTGGAACAGCTGGGCGGCCCGGGTGAGCGGGTGACGCGGGGCACGCCACTGTCCATATGGGACGCTCTCGATCCGCTGACCATCGTGGCGGTGGAGTGCGTCGGCGACGCCTTCCTGCCGCCCGTGCCCGGTCTGCCCGACGACGCCTACGTCCACGATGGACAGCTGACCAAGCGCGAGGTCCGCGCTGTCACGCTGGCCCGCTTGGCACCGGCCCCCGGCCAGCTTCTGTGGGACGTCGGCGCCGGCGCGGGAAGCGTCGCCATCGAGTGGATGCGCACCCACCCCTCCTGCCGCGCGGTGGCCGTCGAGGCCGAGCCGTCCCGCGCCGCCCGGATCCGCGAAAACTCGTTGTCCCTGGGCGTTCCCACGCTGTCCATCGTGGAAGGTCAGGCACCGGCCGCGCTTGCCGGCCTGCCGCCTCCGGACGCCGTCTTCATCGGCGGCGGCGTCACCGAGCCCGGCATGGTCGAAGCCTGCTGGGCCGCCCTCTCCCCCGGCGCCCGCCTGGTCGCCAACGCGGTGACGCTCGAATCCGAGGCGGTGCTGGCCACGTGGCACGCCAAGGTCGGCGGCGACCTGACCCGGATCGAGGTGAGCCGCGCCGGCGCGGTGGGCGGCTTCACCGCGTGGCGCCCCGCGCTGCCGGTCGTGCAATGGTCGGCGGTGCGCTGATGACCGTCCACTTCATCGGCGCCGGCCCCGGCGCCGCGGATCTCATCACGGTGCGCGGCCGCGACCTCGTCGCCGCCAGCCCGGTCTGCCTCTACGCCGGCAGCCTGGTCCCGGCCGCCCTGCTGGACGTCTGCCCACCCGGCGCCCGCAAGGTGGACACGGCGAGGCTGACGCTCGACGAGATCGTCGCCGAGCTGGTCGCCGCCCACGCGGCCGGCCACGACGTCGCCCGCCTCCACTCCGGCGACCCGTCCATCTACAGCGCGATGGCCGAGCAGATGCGCCGCCTGGACGCCGCCGGCATCCCCTACGACGTCACGCCGGGCGTGCCCGCCTTCGCCGCGGCCGCCGCTTCTCTCGGCCGCGAGCTCACCGTGCCCGGCGTCGGCCAGACCGTGATCCTCACAAGGGTGACCGGGCAGGCTACCCCCATGCCCCCCGGCGAAGACCTCGCCACGCTGGCGGCGAGCCGCGCGGTGCTGGTGCTCCACCTGGCCGTCCAGCGCGTCGACGAGGTGGTGGCGACGCTGACGCCCTTCTACGGCCCCGACTGCCCGGCGGCCGTGGTCGCCTACGCCTCCCGCGACGACGAGATGATCCTCCGCGGCCCACTGTCCACGATGGCCGAACAGGTGGCCGCCGCGGGCGTCAAGCGCACGGCGGTCATCGTGGTCGGCCGCACGCTGACGGCCGCCGACTTCCCCGACAGCCACCTCTACTCCGCCGCCCGCGCACGCTGAGCGGCCGCGCGAGCCGGAATCAGTGGGCTGTCCGGCCCGCGAAGGCCTTGATCGGCGGACGGCTGGATGGGCGGTGTCGCGGCGAGTAGTTCCGGTTGGCCGCCGCGAGCGGACCTTCGCTTCGGTAAGCGCCGCCATCCGCGCCCGCGAACAGGATCAATGACCGACGGTGATCAACGCGTATGCGCATTACCGTACGTGCCCTGACATCTACGGAGGGTCTAAACATGAGGGTACGAAAGGTCCTGCTCCGGGTCGCCGCCGTCGCCTGTGTCGCCGGTGCGTCGATAGCGTGCGCGCCTTCCGAGCCGGAGCGAACACAGGTCGCCGAGTCGTCCGCCATCCCCGTGGAGGAGACACCCAGCGCGGAACCGACGCCCAGCGCGGAACCGACGCCACCGCCCACGCCGGCCGTCGAGGTCAAGACGGTGACGGTAACGGAGAAGATCCCGTTCAAGCGCACGACCGTCAAGGACTCGTCCCTCACCGAGGGCACCCGCAAGGTACGGACCAAGGGCGTCACCGGCGTCAAGACGCTGACCTACGAGGTGACGTACACCGGTGGACAGGAGACGGCGCGCAAGCTGCTCCGGCAGGTCGTCACCAAGCAGCCGGTCACCGAGGTGACCGCCGTCGGCACGAAGAAGAACGCGCCGACGCGGCAGTGCGACCCCAACTACAGCGGCTGCGTGCCGATCGCCAGCGACGTCGACTGCGCGGGCGGCAGCGGCAACGGCCCGGCCTACGTCAGCGGACCGATCGAGGTGATCGGCGACGACATCTACGATCTCGACCGGGACAACGACGGGACCGCGTGCGAATAACCTGACAGGAGGTGTCAGCCATCACCGGCAGGATGGCAGGCATGACAGGAATCGCCAGCCTCATCATGGTCAACGTTGACAGCCCCGACCCGGCCGCGCTCGCCGAGTTCTACCGCCAGGTGCTGGGCTGGGAGGTGACCCACAGCCAGGCCGAGTACGCGATGATCAGCGACGGGACCACGTCGGTCGGTTTCGGGCTGGTCGACGACTACCAGGCGCCGGCGTGGCCCAACCCGGGCGGCACCAAGCAGTTCCACTTCGACCTCCGCGTCGACGACCTCGACAAGGCCGAGGAGCTGTGCCTGGCCGCCGGCGCCACCAAGCCCGACTTCCAGCCGGGCGGCGAGCGGTGGCGTGTCTTCATCGACCCGGCCGGCCACCCCTTCTGCCTCTGCCCGCGCGGCTGAAGAAGCCCGGCCGACGACGCCGCCTCCGCGGCCGAGAAGCACGACCGACAGCTAGGAAGCGCGGCCGACGACCGTACCGGCGCGGTCGATCACCACGACGTCGACGGTGACGGGCGCCTCGCGGAGCACCTCGACGGCGGTCCGCCGGGCCTTCTCCGCGATCAGGTCGCCCAGTGGCAGCCCGGCGGCCTGGCAGTGGCCGAGCGCCTCGAGCGCGGTGTTGGCGGCGGCGACGCGGGCGACGAGCTCGGGGTCGCCGCCCGCCGCGCGCACCGTCTCGGCCATCGCCGCCGGGTCCACCTGGGAACGTCCAGAGTGGAGGTCGAGATGCCCCTCGGCCAGTTTGGACAGTTTGCCGATGCCGCCGGCGATCGTCAGGCGGGGCACCGGGTGGCGGCGCAGGTACTTGAGCACCGCGCCGGCGAAGTCGCCCATGTCGAGCAGCGCGTCCTCGGGCAGCCCGTACAGCTCGGCGGCCACCCGCTCGGACGTGCTGCCCGTGCACCCGGCCACGTGCGGGCGGCCGGCCGCGCGGGCCACGTCGATGCCGCGCCGGATGCTGTCGATCCAGGCCGAGCAGGAGTACGGCACCACGATCCCGGTCGTGCCCAGGATGGAGAGGCCGCCGAGGATGCCGAGGCGCGGGTTCCAGGTCTTCTTGGCCAGCTCCTCGCCGTTGTCGACGGAGATCTCCACCAGCGCGTCGCCGGTGCCGCCGTGGCGGGCGGCGACCTCCGCGACCGCCTCGCGCATCATGCGGCGGGGCACCGGGTTGATGGCCGGCTCGCCCATCGCGAGCGGGAGGCCGGGCTTGGTGACCGTGCCGACGCCGCGCCCGGCCCGAAATAGCACGCCGCTGCCCGCCGGGGCCGGCGTCACCGTGCTGCGGATGAGCGCACCGTGCGTGACGTCCGGGTCGTCGCCCGCGTCCTTCACGACGCCCGCCGTCGCGCTGCCGCCCGAGAGCGACTCGACCGCGAGCGCGAAGGATGGGCGCTGGCCCTTGGGGAGCACGATCTCCACCGGGTCCGGGAAGGCCCCGGTGAGCAGCGCCGTGTACGCGGCCGTGGTGGCCGCCGTCGCGCACGCCCCGGTGGTCCAGCCGTAGCGCAAAGTCACCGCCACAGCATGCCAGACTGGCCCCGTGCGAACCCTGCTCATCCTCGGTGGCACGGGCGAGGCCCGCGCGCTGGCGGCCCGCGCGGCCGGCTGGCGGGTGGTCACGTCGCTCGCCGGCCGGGTGCGCGACCCGCGCCTCCCCGAGGGCGAGGTCCGGGTCGGTGGCTTCGGCGGGCCGGAAGGGCTTGCCGGGTGGCTGCTGGCGGAGGGCGTCGGGGCGGTGGTCGACGCCACGCACCCGTTCGCGAGCCGGATCAGCGCCTCGGCGGTCGCCGCCGCGCGGGCGGCCGGTGTGCCGCTGCTGGCGCTACACCGTCCCGGCTGGACGGAGGGGCCGGGCGACGACTGGCGGCGCGTGCCGAGCGTCGAGGCGGCCGCCGGGGCGCTCCCGGCGCTGGGTGAGCGCATCATGCTCACCACGGGGCGCCAGAGCCTGGACGCCTTCGCCGACCTGGGGTTGTTCTTCCTGATCCGCACGGTCGACCCGCCGTCGACGCGGCTCCCGGAGCGCCATCGGCTGGTGCTCGACCGCGGACCGTACACGGTGGAGGGTGAGGCGGCGCTGATGCGGGAGCACACGATCGACGTGCTCGTCACGAAGGACAGTGGCGGCGCGATGACGGCGGCCAAGCTCGTCGCCGCTCGCCGGCGGGAAATCCCCGTCGTGATGGTCGACCGTCCACCGATGCCCGACGGCGTTCCGGCGGTGTCCACAGTAGACGACGCGGAAGGCTGGCTCAGGGGTATCGGCGCGGGGTGAACACCGCGCCGCCGCTCCCCCGCCGCGTGGTGGACGAGCCGACGATCAGCATGCACCGCATGTCCACACCGGACGGGTCGAGGTCGGCGAGGCGCACCACCCGCACGTCCTCGGCCGGTCCGCCCACATCCCGCCCGACGACCACGGGAGTGTCCGGCGCGCGGTGTTCGAGCAGCAGGTCGCGGGCCTTCTCCACCTGCCAGGTGCGGGTCCGCGACGCCGGGTTGTAGATGGCGATGACCAGGTCGGTGCGGGCGGCCGCGGTGAGCCGATCGGCGATGACGTCCCAGGACTTGAGCCGGTCCGAAAGGGACAGCACGCAGTAGTCGTGCCCGAGCGGCGCGCCGGCGCGGCTCGCCACGGCCTGCGCGGCGGTGAGCCCCGGCACGACGCGGACCGGCACCTCCGCGTACCGGGGCTGCGCCGCCACCTCCAGCACCGCGCTCGCCATCGCGAACACCCCCGGGTCGCCCGACGAGACCACCGCCACGCGCGAGCCGGCTGCGGCGAGGTCGAGCGCGTAGGCCGCCCGCGCCCCCTCCTCGGTGTTGCCGGAGGGGTGCCGGGTCTGGCGCGGGTTGGGCGGCACCCGGTCGAGGTACGGCCCGTAGCCGACGAGGTCGTCCGCCTCCGCCAGCACCGCCTGCGCCTCCGGTGTCGTCCACTCCCGGCCGGCGGGGCCCAGCCCGACGACGGAAAGCTCCCCGCGGCCGGACCGGGCCGGAGCCACCGTGGGCGGTGGCACGGCGGCGACCCGGCTGGGCAGCATCGCGAGCGAGAAGTACGGCACCGTCGCCGGATCCACATCGGACAGTGGCGCGACTCGCTCGCGGTCGGTGGTGGCCCGCTCGACGTACCACGCCTCGTCGAGCCGACCCGCCGCGGCCAGCGCCTCGCGCACGGCGCCGAACGTCCGGCCCAGCTTGAGGATCGCCGCCGGACCCTCGCCTTCGAGCCGGCGCGCCAGCTCGTCCGGCGGCAGCGTACCGGGCAGCACGGTGAGCACCTCGTCACGCTCCACGAGCGGGCGGCCGAGCACGGCCGACGCCCCGCTGACCGACGTGACGCCGGGCACCACCTCCGTGGTGTACCGCGGCGACAGTCGCTTGTGGATGTGCATGTACGACCCGTAGAAGAACGGGTCTCCCTCGCACAGCACCACCACGTCACGGCCCGCGTCGAGGTGAGCGGCGAGGCGCGCGGCGCACTCCGCGTAGAACTCGTCGAGGGCCCCGCGGTAGCCGTCCCGGTGGGCGGTCGTCTCCGTCGTCACCGGGTAGACCAACGCCTCCTCGATCTGGCCCGCGCGCAGGTACGGCTCGGCGACCGCCCGCGCGATGCTGCGGCCGTGCCGGGCGCTGTGGTAGGCCACGACGTCCGCCGACTGCACGAGCCGGGCGGCCTTGACGGTCATCAGCTCCGGGTCGCCGGGCCCGAGCCCCACACCGAAAAGCCGCCCCGTGCCCATCACTCCTCCTCGCTGGCGATGGCGTTGATGGCCGCCGCCGTCATCGCGCTGCCGCCGCGGCGGCCGTGCACCACAAGGTGTTCCAGGTCGGTGGCGGCGAGCGCCATTTTGGACTCGGCCGCGCCGATGAAGCCCACCGGGATGCCGAGCACCGCCGCCGGCCGGCCCGCGCCTTCGGCGACCAGCTCCAGCAGGCGGAAGAGGGCGGTCGGCGCGTTGCCCACCGCGACGAGGGCGCCGCCGAGCCGGTCGCGCCACAGCTCCAGCGCGGCGGCGCTGCGGGTGGTGCCGAGCCGGGCGGCGAGCTCCGGCACGCGCGGGTCGCCGAGCGTGCAGACCACCTCGTTGCCCGCGGGCAGCCGGCGACGGGTCACCCCGGCGGCCACCATCGCGGCGTCGCAGAGGATGGGCGCGCCCGCCCGAAGCGCCGCCCGACCGGCCGCGATCGCGCCCGCCGACCACGCCAGGTCCGTGACGAGGTCGACCATCCCGCAGGAGTGGATCATGCGAACGGCCACCCGCGCCACGTCGTCCGGCAGCCCCGACAGGTCCGCCTCGGCGCGGATCGTCGCGAACGACCGCCGGTAGATCTCGGCGCCGTCCTTGATGTACTCGCTCACAGCGTCACGTATCCCTCCGGCGTGGCTTCCAGCCGCAGGTGTTCGCCGGCAGGGCTCCCGCAGGCCCGCTCGCAGCCGACCCAGTGCACCGGCAGCCCGTGCGACGGGTGTCCACTGTGGTGGGTGATGGCGTCCGCCCGTACGTCGGCGTGCGCGCGGGCGCATCCCGGTGAGCCGACGCAGGCGGTCACCCCCACCCACGGCGAGTCGGGGTCGGTGGCGAAGCCGGCCTCGCCGAGCGTGGCGAGGAAGCCTTCGTCGGGCAGGTCCGGCACCACAACACCGCGCCACGGCGTGACGACGACGCTCGGCGCTCCACAGAGGACCCGCGCCTGCGCGGGAGAAAGCCGACCCAACGGCGGCGCCGCCGCGACCGCCACCCGGCCGTCCACCTGCGGCGTGGCGCCGATCGGGCCCCACGAAACGGGTCGCGCGGCCGGCAGCCCGGGCGGGATCGCGCCGAGCCGCGCCGCGATCCGCGCCACACCATCGTCCAGTTCGGACAGTCGCCAGTGTCCGTCCCGCTCGGCCAGAAACGCGTGCGCGGCCGCCACCAGCGCCGCCACGGCATCGCCGGGCCTCACCCGTAGCCCGCTGTCACGGCCGGCGAGCAGCACGGTCGACCCGCGCAGGCCCACGTCGGCGCCGAGCCCGGCCACGTCGCCCCGCCCGTCGTCGAGCCCGAAGAGGAAGCGCCCGGGCAGATCCGCCAGCGCGGCGTCGGCACACAGCGCGGCGTCGAGGTCGGCGACGAGCGGGCGCACGTCGAGCACGCCCCGACCGTCCCGCCCGCTGAGCGGCGAGGCGACGATGTTCCGTACCCGATCATGGGTGACCGACGGCAGCAGACCGGCCGCCGACAGTCGCTCGGCGAGCGGCACCTCCGCGCCGGCCGCCAGGCCGCGGATCTGGATGTTGCCCCGCGAGGTCAGCTCCAGCCCGCCGGCCCCGAGATCCGCCGACGCCTCCGCGACCGCCTGCCACTGGTCGCCGGTGAGGACGCCGCCGGGCACCCGGACCCGGGCCAGCCCGCCGTCGCGCGCCGGGTGCACCTGGATCGCACCCGGGCAGGAGTCCGGCCCGGAGCGGCCGGGTGCGGGTGAGGGCTGGTCGGGCACGCGCCGGATACTACGGGCAGCTAGGCTGGTCTCCGCAACCCGCGGCGACAAGCGGAGGAAGCCGGTGCGAGTCCGGCGCGGTCCCGCCACTGTCACTGGGCACGTGTCGAAAAGGCGCTGCTCAGGAGCCAGACACTCCCGTCGCCGCGACCCCTGAGTCGGGACGCGGATCCCGAGGGAGGCTGTGGCCGTGTTCGTGCTTCTGTCGACGTCCGACACCGACCTGTTGAGCGCGCGGGCGAGCGGCGCGCCGTTCCGGCTGGCAAACCCGGCGCGCACCGCGGCGGCCGACCTCCCCGACCTGCTGGAGGGCGCCGACCTCGTGGTCGTCCGCCTCCTGGGCGGCCGCCGCGCGTGGGAGGAAGGGCTGGACGCGCTGCTCGCCGGCCCCCGCCCGGTCGTGGTGCTCGGCGGCGAGCAGGCTCCCGACGCCGAGCTGATGCGGCTCTCGACCGTGCCGAGCGGGGTCGCGGCGGAGGCGCACGCCTACCTCGCGCACGGCGGGCCGGACAACCTCGCCCACCTGCACAATTTCCTCTCCGACACCGTCCTGCTGACCGGGCACGGCTTCGCGCCGCCCGAGCCGGCACCGGTGTGGGGCGCCGGCGACCTGCCGGACGGCGACGGACCGGTGGTCGCCGTGCTCTACTACCGGGCGCACCACATGGCCGGCAACACGGCGTTCGTCGAGGTGCTCCGCGACGCGATCACCGCCGCCGGCGGGCGGCCGCTGCCCGTCTACTGCGCGTCGCTGCGCACCCCCGACCCCGACTTGCTGGCCGCGCTCGGCCGGGCCGACGCGCTGGTGGTCACGGTGCTCGCGGCCGGCGGCACCCGCCCCGCGGAGGTGAGCGCGGGCGGCGACGACGAGGCCTGGGACGTGGGCGCGCTTGCCGCGCTCGACGTGCCGATCCTGCAAGGGCTCTGCCTCACCGGGGGCCGCGAGGCATGGGCCGCCGGCGACGACGGACTGTCCCCGTTGGACGCCGCGACGCAGGTGGCGATCCCCGAGTTCGACGGGCGCATCATCACGGTGCCGTTCTCGTTCAAGGAGATCGACCCGGACGGCCTGACCGTGTACGTGGCCGATCCCGAGCGCGCCGCCCGGGTCGCCGGGATCGCCGTGGCGCACGCCCGCCTCCGCCACGTGCCGGCGGCGGAAAAGCGGGTGGCGCTGATGCTGTCGGCATACCCGACCAAGCACTCCCGGATCGGCAACGCGGTGGGCCTCGACACCCCGGCGAGCACGGTGCGGCTGCTGGACGCCTTGCGCGAGCGCGGATACGAGGTCGGCGACCTGCCGGACGACGGCGACGCGCTGATGCACGCGCTCATCGCCGCCGGCGGGCAGGACCCCGACTGGCTGACCGAAGACCAGATCGAGGGCAACCCGGTGCGCATCCCGGCCGCCGACTACCTCGCGTACTACGCGACGCTCCCCGCCGAGCTGCGCGCGGAGATCGAGCGGCACTGGGGGCCGCCGCCCGGCGAGCTCTACGTCGACGCCAACGGTGACATCGTGCTGGCGGCCCTTCGCGCCGGCAACGTGGTCGTGATGGTGCAGCCGCCGCGCGGCTTCGGCGCCAACCCGATCGCCATCTACCACGACCCCGACCTGCCGCCGAGCCATCACTACCTCGCCGCGTACCGCTGGGTGGCCAGCGGCTTCGGCGCGCACGCGATCGTCCACATCGGAAAGCACGGCAACCTCGAGTGGCTGCCCGGCAAGACGGTCGGCATGTCCGCGTCGTGCGGGCCGGACGCCGCGCTGGGCGACCTCCCGCTCGTGTATCCCTTCCTGGTCAACGACCCGGGCGAGGGTACGCAGGCCAAGCGCCGCGCGCACGCCACGCTCGTCGACCATCTCGTGCCGCCGATGGCGCGCGCCGAGACGTACGGCGACATCGCCCGCCTGGAGCAGCTGCTCGACGAGCACGCCACCATCGCCGCGCTCGACCCGGCAAAGCTGCCGGCGATCCGGGCCCAAATCTGGACGCTCATCCAGGCCGCCCGGCTCGACCACGACCTGGGCCTGGAAGACCGGCCACACGACGCCGAGTTCGACGAGTTCATCCTGCACGTCGACGGCTGGCTGTGCGAGGTGAAGGACGCGCAGATCCGCGACGGCCTGCACGTGCTCGGCGTGCCGCCGGTCGGCGAGGCCCGGGTCAACCTCGTGCTCGCGATACTGCGGGCACGGCAGATGTGGGGCGGCAAGGTGGCCGCGCTGCCGGGGCTGCGCGAGGCGTTGGGCATGGGCGACGGGCTCAAGGAGGTCGACCGCGTCGAGGCGGAGGCACGCGAGCTGGTGGCCGCGATGGAGGCCGCCGCGTGGGACGTGACGAAAGTCCCCGACGGGCCCGCCGCCGAAGTGCTGCGCTTCGCCGCCACCGAGATCGTGCCGCGACTCGCCCGCACCACCGACGAGCTCACCAACGTGCTCCGCGCGCTCGACGGCCGCTACATCCCCGCCGGGCCGAGCGGCTCGCCGCTGCGCGGGCTCGTCAACGTGCTTCCCACCGGCCGCAACTTCTACTCCGTCGACCCCAAGGCCGTGCCGAGCCGCCTGGCGTGGGAGACCGGGCAGGCGATGGCCGACTCGCTGCTGGACCGCTACCGTGCGGACACCGGCGAATGGCCCCGCTCGGTGGGGCTGTCGGTGTGGGGCACGAGCGCGATGCGCACGGCCGGCGACGACGTGGCCGAGGTGCTCGCGCTGCTCGGCGTCCGTCCACAGTGGGACGAGGCGTCCCGCCGCGTCAACGGCATCGCGGCCATCCCCCTCGACGAGCTCGGCCGGCCCCGCATCGACGTGACGGTGCGGATCAGCGGCTTCTTCCGCGACGCGTTCCCCCATGTGGTGGTGATGCTCGACGACGCCGTGCGGTTGGTCGCGGGCCTGGACGAGCCTTCGGATGTCAACTTCGTCCGCGCCCACGTCCAGCAGGACCTCGCCGACCACGGCGACGAGCGGCGGGCCACCGCGCGGGTGTTCGGCTCCAAGCCCGGGGCGTACGGCGCCGGCCTGCTCCCCCTCATCGACAGCCGAAACTGGCGCGACGACGCCGACCTCGCCGAGGTGTACGCCGCGTGGGGCGGCTTCGCCTACGGTCGCGACCTCGACGGCGTGCCGGCTCGCGCCGACATGGAAACCGCCTACCGCCGGATCGCGGTCGCCGCGAAGAACGTGGACACCCGCGAGCACGACATCGCCGACTCCGACGACTACTTCCAGTACCACGGCGGCATGATCGCCACGGTGCGCGCGCTCACCGGCAGCGCGCCCGCCGCGTACATCGGCGACAGCACGCAGCCCGAGGCGGTGCGCACCCGCAGCCTGCACGAGGAGACCGCGCGCGTGTTTCGGGCCCGCGTAGTCAACCCGCGGTGGCTGGAGGCGATGCGCCGCCACGGATACAAGGGCGCCTTCGAGCTGGCCGCCACTGTGGACTACCTGTTCGGCTACGACGCGACGGCCGGCGTAGTCGCCGACTGGATGTACGACAAGCTCGGCGAGGCATACGTGCTCGACCCGGAAAACCGCGCCTTCCTGGAGCGCGCCAACCCGTGGGCCCTACACGCCATCGCCGAACGCCTGCTGGAGGCGGCCGACCGCAAGATGTGGGAGTATCCGGACCCCACCGTGCTGGAGGGCCTCCGCGAGGCCTACCTCAGCACCGAGGGCGACCTGGAGGGCCGCTAGCCCTCCTCCAGGTCCAGGTACTGGATGCCGGCTTCGAGCGCCGCGCGGGCCAGCTCGTCGCACTGCTCGTGGGTCAGGGTGAGACCAAGCTCGTGGGCACGCCGCGCCACCGCGACCGCACCCACCGAGATGGCGACGTCAGAAAGTTCGTTGGCAGGATCGTTCACGGAGTTGTCCCCCTCGCTGAACGGGCTTTGGCAATACTGCCAACGAGGGTTCAGTTGGTACAAGGACACCAATTCGCGTCAGTCGGCAGACCACGGAAAGTTGATCCAGCGGTCGGTGTGCTTCCAGACGTACTCGCAACGCACGCTCGTGTGCGGCTTCTCGTAGAGCACAGCACAGCGCACCTCGGCCACGTGGTCGCCGCAGAAGTCGTGCACGAGCTTGAGCGTGGCGCCCGTGTCGGCGACGTCGTCGGCGATCAGCACGCGGGCGCCGGCCAGGTCGACCACCTGCGGCACCGGCGGCAGCATCACCGGCATCTCCAGGCGCTCGTCGACGCCGGTGTAGAACTCCACGTTCATCGTGTGCAGGTTTTTGACCTCGAGCGCGTAGCCCAGCGCGCCGGCGACGAAGAGGCCGCCACGGGCGATGCCCAGGATCAGGTCGGGGCGGTATCCGTCGTCCGACACCCGGCGGGCCAGCTCGCGGCTGGCGGTGCCGAACGTGGCCCAGTCGAGCACCTCGCGCTCCTCCGTCATGCCGCCCACCCTAAATGTCGTACCTGCCTGTTTGGCTGCGGTCATGAGTGACGAACTGATTCTCGTGCTCGGCGCCACCGGCACCACCGGCCGCCGCCTGACCCGGCGGCTCCGCGCCGCCGGCGTGGCGGTGCGGGCGGCTTCCCGGCACGGCGAGGCAAGGTTCGACTGGTCCGACCCCACCACCTGGGATGCGGCGGTGACCGGCGTCACACGGATCTACCTGATGGCGCCACACGAGGTGCCGATCGACCCGCTGTTCGTGCGCCGCGCGGTCGAGCACGGCGTGCGACACATCACGCTGCTCTCCAGCCGCGGCATCGAGGCGATGGGCGACGAGCGGCTGATGGCCGCCGAGCGCACGGTGCGCGAGTCCGGCGTCGACTGGACCATCCTGCGGCCAGACTGGTTCGACCAAAACTTCGACGAGGGCTTCCTCCAGCCCGCGGTGATGGCCGGCGGGTTCGCGCTGCCGGTCGGCGAGACAGGCTTCGCCTTCGTCGACGCCGACGACATCGCCGCGGTCGCCGCCGCGGTGCTCACCACCGACGGCCACGCCGGGCAGAGCTACGAGCTGACCGGCCCCGACTCACTGCCGTTCGCCGAGGCTGTGCGGATCATCAGCGAGACGTCCGGGCGCCCGGTCCGCTTCGGCGGCACCGACGACGACTACCTGGCGCAGCAGGCGCAGCTCGGCGAGCCCGAGGAGCAGGCCCGGCAGGCGCTGGCCGCCTTCACCGCCCTACGCGAGCTGGGCGACCAGCCACCCACCGACGCGGTCCACCGGATCGCGGGACATCCGCCGAAGGCCTTCCGCGCCTACGCCGAGGAGGCAGCGGCCCGCGGCGCCTGGGACACGGCTCATTGATCGAGCTACCGCGACGTCCAGGGCGAGGCCGGCATCCTGCCGTCCGCCGTGGTCGCCGCCCGTGGTGCGTCTCCCTTATTTAGACAGAGATTTGAGCTACCGCGACGTCCGTCGTGGTCCAGACCGTTGCTCCCGCGGCCTCACCCGTCCGCCGCTGGTCGCGATCACCCCTGCGCGCGACCGGCCGGGGGGAAAGGGAGGCGGGGTGACGGAGCTCGCGCCACCGCTCCCGGCGGTCTTCGCCGGGCCTACCTCCGCCATCCTGACGCAGCGTCACCAGCCAAGGGGCGAGACTTCGAGATCTAGGAGACTTAGGGTTGAAATAGCGCCCCAACTCTCCTAGATCTGGAATCTCGCGCCGCTCATACCGCCGCGGCGGTTACCCGCGGCGACGAAACCCCTGTTGCTTTCCCAGAGCGCCGATCCGGGGATAGGCATTGTGGACAAACAGCGACCGTCGCGGCGGCCCAACGGGGTGAGCGCGGCCAGCGGCGGACGGTGAGGCCGCGGGAGCAGCGGTCTGGACCACGACGGACATCGCGGTAGCTCAAATCTCTGTCCTAAAAGGAACTCAGCGCCCCGCCACCTCGACTCCGAAAAGGCTCCAGAGGAGAGGGACTAAGGACGCTCTAGGCGGAGGCGGCCGCGACGAGGCGGATGGCGATCTCGGGGTGGCCGGCCCAGTGCAGGTGGAGGTAGGAGGCGTGCACGCCGCCCGCCACGAAGCCCTCCGGCTCGGCACCGCGCCAGGCCCAGGCGGGCGCGGCGCCGGCGCGGGGCGTTACCGCCGTGCGGTGAAACTCGTGCCCGGTGACCCGGGTGCCGGCCGGCGCGACTGAGCTGTCGGTCAGGGCGACCGCGTCGCGGTAGCCGAGCGTCAGGCGGTCGGTCATCGTGGCGTCGGCGTCGAGCACGCCGCACATCTCGGCGCCGTCGAGCGTGCGGCACAGCCAGAGCAGGCCGGCGCATTCGGCCGCGATGGGGGCGCCGCTCGCCGCGAGGGCGGCCACCGCGGCGCGGAGTGGGGCGTTGGCGGCGAGCCGGTCGGCGTACACCTCGGGAAAGCCGCCACCCACGACAAGCGCCCGCGTCCCCGCGGGCAGTGCCTCGTCGCGGAGCGGGTCCACTGTGGACACGGTCGCACCGGCCGCCCGCAGGAGCTCGGCCGTCTCCGGGTAGCCGAAGCTGAAGGCCGGGCCGCCGGCGACGGCGACGACCGGACCACGCTCGGCCGAAAAGGCCGGCGCCCAGGGCGTAGTGGCGAGCGGCGGCGCGGTCCGGGCCACCGCCAGCACCGCGTCCAGGTCGACGCCGCCCGCCACCAGTGCGGCGAGCGCGGCCACCGACTCCGCCGCCTCCGCCGAACGCTCGACCACCGGCACCAGGCCGAGGTGCCGCGACGGCGTTGCCACGGCTGAGTGGCGGCGCAGCACACCGAGTACGGGCGCGCCCACCTCCTCGCACGCGTCCCGCAGCAGCGCCTCGTGGCGGTCGGAGCCGACCCGGTTGAGGATGACACCGGCCAGCCGCACGCTGCCGAACGACCGGAACCCGTGCACCAGCGCCGCCACCGACCGGCCCTGCGCGGACGCGTCGACCACGAGCACGACCGGCGCGGCGAGCAGCGCGGCCACGTGGGCGGTGGAACCGAAGTCGCCGGCGCCCACGCGGCCGTCGTAGAGGCCCATCACGCCCTCGACCACGGCCAGGTCGGCGCCCGCGCTCCCGTGCGCGAAGAGCGGGCCGATCAGCTCCTCCCCCACCAGCACCGGGTCGAGGTTGCGGCCGGGGCGGCCGGCGGCGAGCGCGTGGTAGCCCGGGTCGATGTAGTCCGGCCCCACCTTGAAGCCGGCGACCCGCGTGCCCCGCGCGGCGAACGCGGCCAGCAGACCCGTCGCGACCGTCGTCTTGCCGTGCCCCGACGCGGGCGCGGCGATGACCAGCCTAGGAATATCGGTTACCACGCCGAGCCTGTCACCATTCCAACCCCTGCTGCCCCTTGCGCCCCGCGTCCATCGGATGCTTGACCTTCGTCATGTCGGTGACCAGATCGGCGGCCGCGAGCAGCTCGGTGTGTGCGTCCCGCCCGGTGACGACGACGTGTTGGGAGCCGGGCCGCTCGCGCAGCGTCGCGACGACGTCCGCGACGTCGACCCAGCCCCACTTCATCGGATACGTGAACTCGTCGAGCACGTAGAACCGGTAGGCTTCCGCGGCCAGGTCGCGTTTGATCTGCGCCCAGCCCTCGGCGGCCTCGGCGGCGTGGTCGCGTTCGGTGCCGGGGCGCTGGATCCACGACCAGCCCTCGCCCATCTTGTGCCAGGTGACCGCGCCGCCCTTGCCGGTCTCGCCGAGCGCGCGGAGGGCCGCCTCCTCGCCCACCTTCCACTTCGGACTCTTCACGAACTGGTACACCACGATGGGCCACCCGGCGTTCCACGCGCGCAGCGCCATCCCGAAGGCCGCCGTCGACTTGCCCTTGCCCTGTCCGGTGTGGACGGCGAGCACAGGCTGGCGCCGCCGCTCGCGGGTGGTGAGCCCGTCGTCCGGGACGGCCTCCGGCTTTCCCTGTGGCATCAGGCCGCCCTCCCCAGCGCGGCGAGCGGCACGCACGACGCGTCGAGCGCGGTGGCCAGCCGGCGGGCCAGCCCCAGCCGCACCGGGCCGGCCTCGCAGTCGACCACGACCGCGGCCGTGCCGGCCAGCGACGGCACCACGGTGAGTGGGTCGGCGCCCGCCGTGTTGCGACCGTCGGTGACGAGCACGAGCAGCGGACGGCGGCGGGGATCGCGGCGGCGCTCGGCCCGGAGCGTGCGGGCCGCCGCCTCCAGCCCGGCCGCGAGCGGGGTGCGGCCACCGGTGCCCAGGCGGGCCAGCCGCTGCACGCCCACCTCGTGGCTGGACGTCGGCGGGAGCACCTCGTCGGCGCCGGCGCCGCGGAATGTGATCATGCCCACCCGGTCACGCCGCTGGTACGCGTCGCGCAGCAGTGACAGCACCGCCGCCTTCACGGTGGTCATCCGCTGCCGGGCCGCCATCGAGCCGGAGGCGTCGACGACGAACAGCACGAGGTTTGCCTCCCGCCCGACGTGCACCGCCTCGCGCAGGTCGGCCGGTGCGACCGTGCGGCTCCCCCGCGCGGCTGCGGCCCGGAGCGTGGCGGGCAGGTGTGGCGCGCCGGCTCCCTGTGGCAGGCGGGCGCCGACCACCCGACCCCGCCGGGCGTACGCGAGCGACCGGCGCCCGGCGTGGGCCCGCTCCCCCGTCTTCGGCAGGGTGAGGACGCGTGGCCGGTAAGGCTGTCCCGGTGCGGCCGGCGGCTGGGTCTCACCGTCCTCGGAAGGACCCGGTGGCACACCCCCGCCATCCGGTGGCTCCGGATCGGGATCCTCATTGGACAGTGTCTCCTCCAGCCGCTCCTCGTCCGTGCCGGGCGGGTCGAGCGGGTCGCGCCGGCGCCGGTGCGGCAACGCCAGCCGGGCCGCGTCCTTCACGTCCTCGACCGTTACCACGCCTCGCCCGTGCCACGCCGCCAGCGTGAGCGCCGCCCGCGCCACGACGATGTCGGCGCGCAGCCCGTCCACCCCGTACGCCAGGCAGATGCGCGCGATCCGGTCCAGCTCCCCGTCCGGAAGCTCCACGGTGGACAGACGCTCCCGCGCACCCGTGATCTGGCGCGCCAGCAATGCGTCCTCGGCTGCCCACCGGGCCGCGAATCCGTCCGGGTCGGCGTCGTAGGCGAGGCGGCGCCGCACCACCTCGGCCCGAGGCGCGGGCTCGTCCGGCGACGACACGGACACGACCAGCCCGAAGCGGTCGACGAGCTGCGGCCGAGGCTCACCCTCCTCCGGGTTCATCGTGCCGACGAGCAGGAAGCGCGCCGCGTGTTTGACCGACACCCCGTCCCGCTCCACGTGCGCCCGGCCCATCGCGGCCGCGTCGAGCAGCAGGTCGACGAGGTGGTCGGGGAGCAGGTTGACCTCGTCCACATAGAGCAGTCCACGGTGGGCGGTGGCCAGAAGCCCCGGCTCGTAAGCCTTTACGCCCTCGGCCAGCGCCCGCTGGATGTCGAGCGTGCCCACCACCCGGTCCTCGGTCGCGCCCACCGGAAGCTCCACAAGGGACGATCGTCGATGGATCACCGCCGCACCGCGGGTGTGCGGGCCGTCGGGACACTCCGGGTCGGGAGCCGCCGGGTCACAGGCGAAGCGGCACCCGCCGACGGCGTCGAGCTCGGGCAGCAGGGCGGCGAGCGCACGCACGACCGTCGATTTCGCCGTGCCCTTCTCACCCCGCACGAGTACGCCGCCGATCGCCGGGTTGACGGCTGTGAGCAGGAGCGCGAGCCGCAGATCGGCGAGGCCGACGACGGCGGAGAACGGATAGGGCGCGGGCATGCGGGCCATGCTGACCCAGCCGGAGGGCTGGCGTCAAACACCAGTCCGGCGCTAGGCTCCTAACGCCACGGTGCTCGGGAAGCCGGTGAGATTCCGGCGTGGTCCTCGCCACTGTGACCGGGGAGTGCTCCCCCGCTGCACCACTGGGCCGGCGACGGTCTGGGAAGGTCGAGGGAGCGTGTCGATCCGGGAGCCAGGAGACCGGCCGTGGCAGTTCGACCGTATCGCCACGAGGCATGGACGAGAGAGGACCGCGCTGTGGAAGCGTCCGTCAAACAAATCCGTGTGCCCGCCGTCGCCTGGCTGCTCGCCGCCGCGGCGCTGGTCGCGGTCTTTGTGCTGCTCCAGCTCAATGGCACGGCCTTCGCGGAGCAGATCCACGAGTTCACCCACGACGGGCGGCACGCGCTCGGCGTTCCCTGCCACTAGCGCGATGACTCCGCTCACGCTCGGCGCGGTGCTGCGCCGGGCGGCGCTGGCTGGCGTCTTCGCCGGGCTGGCCGCCGCCATCGTCGCACTACTCGTCGTCGAGCCGCAGATCGACAAGGCGCTCCTCGTCGAAGAAGCACGCTCCACTTCGGACGACGAGCCGATTTTCGGCCGCCCGACACAGGTTTTCGGCGGCATGGTCGCGGCCGTCGCCGTCGCCGTCTGCCTCGCGCTCGTCGTGGGTGTGGTCTTCGCGCGCGTACGCCACCGGCTCCCGGGTGCCACCGACTTCGGCCGCGCGGTGGTCCTCGCGTCGCTCGGGTTCGCGACCGTGGCGCTGCTGCCCGCGCTCAAATACCCCGCCAGCCCGCCCGGCGTCGGCGATCCGGACACCGTGACCGAGCGCACCGTGCAGTACCTGACACTCATCGCCGCCGCGATCGCGGTGACCTGGCTGACGTTCCTCGTGCACGACCGGCTGGCCGCCCGCCCGTGGCCGCCGGCATACCGCGCGGCGATCGCCGCCGGGGTCGTGTTCGTCGGATACACCGCGCTGCTGACGACCTGGCCGGCCACCCCCGACAGCGTGCCCGCGGACATCCCGGCCGCGCTGCTGTGGGACTTCCGGCTGGCGTCACTGGCCGAGCTGGCGACACTGTGGACAGTGCTCGGGCTGGGCTTCGGCCTGCTGCTGACACCGCGCCGGGTCGCCACGGCCACGGTGGTGTGAGCACCGTCACGGTCACGGTGTGCCGCGGCTGCTGCTGCGGCACCGCCCGCAAGCACCCCGGCGTCGACCACGAAGGCCAGGTGGGTCGCCTCCGCACCGCGGCCGGCCACCAGCACCGGGTGCGGGTGAGCGGATGCCTCAACGTCTGCGGCGAGTCCAATGTGGTCGTCGTGCAGCCGACACCCGACGCCCGGCGCGGTGGCGCCCGCCCGGTGTGGCTGGGCAGCGTCCTCGACGGCGACGTCGAGGCGCGCATAGCCGCCTGGGTGACGGCGGGCGGTCCCGGCGTGGCCCCGATCCCGGCGACACTTCAGGCACACGCCTTCCCCGCGCCCCGGTGGAAGGCACACTGAGGCCATGACAGTTCGACAGCTGCGCCTCGCCGTGACCGCCGACGACTACGAGACCGCGCTCCGCTTCTACCGCGACGTGCTGGGCCTGACCGAGCAGGCGACCTACTACCGGCCCGACGGCACCGGCCGGGTGACGATCCTGGAGGCCGGGCGCGCCACGTTCGAGCTGATCGAGCCCTCCTACGCGGAGTACATCGACGAGGTCGAGGTGGGCCGCCGGGTGGCCGGGCACATCCGGGTGGCGTTCGAGGTGGACGACTCGGCGGCAGCGACCGCACGAGCGGCCGAGGCGGGCCTGGAGGTCGTGGCCGAGCCGCGCCGCACGCCGTGGGACTCGCTCAACGCCCGCGTCGAGGGCCCGGCCCACCTTCAGCTGACGATCTTCCAGGAGCTGTCAGCCGAGTGACGCCTCGTACTCCGCGATGACCTTCTTGGGCACGCACATCCGCCACGCGTCGACGACGAGCTCGCGCATCTCTTCCTCGTCGATCTTCGCCAGCCACACCTGCACCCAGTTGTAGCGCTCGTCCGACTTGCTCGGCATGAAGAACTTGTCGGGCTCGGCGGCGATTAGCGCGGCCCGCCCGTCCTTCGGATAGCCGAAGCCCATCGTCGTCTCGTCGCGGGAGAGCGCCACGAACACGATCTGGCCGACCCGAAACTTGACCCGGTCGCGCACGAGGGCCTCGTAGGCGCGCGGGAGGGAGAGCGCCACCCGGCGGATGTGGTCCGCGGTCACCATCGGCCTACCGTACCCCCGGCGTGCGTGCTATGGTCGGCCCGTAACTAGACACTGACTAGATTGCGGGAAACGACCATGGTGCTGAGCGACGAGAGCCGGTACGTCGCCGGCGTGATGCTGCTGACCATCGTGACGATCGAGTTCGGCGGCTGGTTCATGACGAAGATCGTGCGCGGCCAGGTGCCGATGACCGACTTCCAGAAGGCGTTCGCGCGGGCCGGCCACGCCCACGCCGGCGTGCTGGTCACGCTCGGCCTGGTCTGCCAGCTGCTGGCCGACGCCACCACCCTCACCGGCGTGGCCGACTGGGTGGCGCGGCTCGGCGTGCCCGCGGCCGCGATCCTCATGTCCGGCGGCTTCTTCGCGTCGTCCGCCGGCCGCGGCCTGGCCCAGCCCAACCGCTTCTTCTGGGTACTCTGGCTCGGCGCGGCCGCCCTTGCCGCCGGGACGCTCACACTCGGGGTCGGTCTTCTCATAGCCTGATGGTCATGACGTGGGATGAGCTGCTGGCATACTGCCTGGCAAAGCCCGGCGCGTGGCAGGACGAGCCCTGGGAGGGCGACGTCGTGGTGAAGGTCGGTAGCAAGATCTTCGCGTTCCTCGGCTCCGAGGGCCCCGGCGTCGGCCTGAAATGCGGCCCCAACCGCGAGGCCGCCGACGAGTGGCTGGCCCGCTACCCCGAAGACGCGTCGGTGATGCCCTACATAGGACGCTCCGGCTGGAACACCCTCCGCGTCGCCGGCAAAATCCCCGACGACGAGGTCCGCGAGGCGGTGGACGCCTCCTACGACGCGGTCGTCGCCAAGCTCCCCAAGCGCGAGCGCCCTACCTGACACGGGTTGTCAGCCTCGTGCGGCAAGCTGTGCTCATGACCGAGTACGCCAAGGGCACGTTCGCCATCGACGGCTGGGACCAGGAGACCTTCGACGAGGCGGAGGGCGCGACGCTGGCGCAGGCGAAGGTGACGAAGACCTTCACCGGTGACCTCACCGGCACCAGCGCCACCCGCATCCTCATCTGCACGACGCGGGTCGAGACCTCCGCGGCATACGTGGGCTTCGAGCGCTTCAGCGGCACCGTCGGCGGCCGGCCCGGCACGTTCGTGCTGCACCACAGCGCCACCGCCGACGCCGACGCGGGCCAGGCACTCCACTGGGCCATCGTGCCCGACTCCGGCACCGGCGAGCTGCGCACGATCCGCGGCACCGGCCAGATCACCGTCGACGCCGACGGCGGCCACACCTACACCCTGGAGTACACGATCTAACTCATCGCCCGGGTCCGCGTCACCTGCGGACCGCCGCTCCCGCCGGAGACCGCGCAGGCCGGCGGCTCGCTGACGCGAGCCGAAATCCCCGGCCTCCGCTGCCAGCTCCGCGGCGCAAGCCCACGGGCAAGACCTTGACCGGCGCTGACCCGGCGGGGCTTGTTTGTGGTTGCGGTTACTGCGCCTCCGGCGGGGCCTCGGGCTCCGGCCGGGCCGTCCCCGCCTTGCTTCACGTTGTTGGTGGGTGGTTGCGGTACTCGCCGTGCCGTATGCCGTCGTCCAGGCTGAGCCGAGGCTCGCCGGCCCCTCTTTCCCAGTGGTTAGGGATGTGGCTCGGCATGTGGGCGGCGTCATGATCGTTCGCCCGATATGGCTGTGACACGCCGATGACCACGCCCCTGTTGGGCTGACAATCATGGAAGCTTGCCGCCGCAGCCCTGCATCTCCCACGTGACGAGACAATCGGGTCAGGATTTGGAAGGCGTGGTGATCGTTAGCCCGGAAACCGGACGACACGCCGGAGATACTCCGGGTGTTGGGCTAACGATCATTGAAGCGCGGTGGGCGAGGCCGCGGGAGCGACGGTCTGGACCACGACGGGCCGCGGTAGCCCATCTCTATCTTCGATCGGGGATTTGACCGTGGACGGGCGGGCGAGGGCTCTGGACCTCCTGGACCGGATGGATCTCGAGGGATCCGTTGCGTCAGCGGCGGAGGGCGCGGATCACCAGCCAGGTGAGGACGGCGGCGCCGGCGCTAACGGCGATCAGCCCCGCGTAGCGGGCGGCGGCCGTGCCCACCGACAGCTTGAGCACGTCGATCGGCTCGACCTCGGCCTCCGGCTGGGTCTGCGGGGCCGGCGACACTTCCTCCACGGGTGGTGGCGTGGCCAGCTCGGCCGCCAGGCAGTCGGCGAACTGACCGATCAGTCGGCCGCCCACATCGGACAGCATGCCCCGGCCGAACTGTGCCGGCTTGCCGGTCACCGTCAGGTCGGTCGTCACCTCCACCCTCGTGGCGTCGCCCTCGGGCTCGAGCGTGGCGGTGACGGTCGCGGCAGCGGTGCCCGACGCGCGGGTGTCGCGGCCGGAGGCCTCCACCACCACGCGGCGGGCCGCCTCGTCGCGCTCGACGAAGCGGCCCTTTCCGGTGTAGGTCAGCACGATCGGCCCGACCTTCACCTTGACCGTGCCCGTGAACGCCTCGCCGTCGAAGTCGGTGAGCGTGGCGCCCGGCATGCACGGCGCGACCCGTGGCACGTCGAGCAGCACCCTCCACGCCTCGTCGACGGGGACCGGCACGGTGAAGGAGTGGTCCAGCTTCACGAAATACCTCCGGCGGCGAGCACCGCTCGCTTGGTCAGCACCGTCACCAGGTGCCGGCGGTAGTCGGCGGAGGCGAAGGCGTCGGACGGTGGATCCGTGCCCTCGCCGGCCCGCCCAGCCGCCGACGCCACCGCGTCCACTGTGGCCGGTCCGCCGGCAAGCGCCGCTTCGACCGCGCCGGCCCGCAGTGGGGTGTTGCCCATGTTGGTGAGCGCCACCCGGGCCTCGGCGATACCGCCGTTTTCCCGGCGCACCACCGCGGCGACCCCGGCGATCGCCCACGCCTGCGCCACCCGGACGAACTTCTCGTAGTGCGCCGTCCACCCCGGCAGCTTCGGCACGCGCACCGACACCAGCACCTCGTCCGGCGCCAGCGCAGTGGTGAGGAAGTCGACGAAGAACTCCGACGCGCTCACCGTGCGGCGGCCGCCCGGACCGGCGATCTCGAACGACGCGTCCAGCGCCAGCGCCGCGCCGGGCAGGTCGCCGGCGGGGTCGGCGTGCGAGAGCGAACCGCCGATCGTGCCCAGGTGACGCACCTGGCGGTCGCCGACCTTCGCGGCCGCCTGGGCCAGCAGCGGCGCGTGCTCGGCGACGAGCGGGTCGCGCAACAGGTCGGCGTGGCGGGTGGTGGCGCCGATGACCAGCGCGTCGCCGTCGTCGCGTACGCCACGCAGCTCGCCCACGCCGCCCACGTCGACCAGCACGGTCGGCGCGGCCATGCGCAGCCGCAGCACGGGGATCAGGCTCTGCCCGCCGGCGAGCACCTTGGCGTCCTCGCCGCCGTCGGCGAGCGCGCGCACCGCTTCGTCCACGGTGGACGGTCTGGTGTAGTCGAACGCGGCCGGGATCACGACCGGTCACCCCCTTGGATGGCCCGCCACACGCGCTCCGGCGTGCAGGGCATGCGGATGTCGCTCACCCCGTAGGGCCGCAGCGCGTCGACGATCGCGTTGACCACGGCCGGCGTGGAGGCGATCGTGCCGGCCTCGCCGACACCCTTGACGCCGAGCGGGTGGTCCGGCGCGGGCGTCTCGGTGCGGTCGGTCACGATGTCCGGCAGGTCGGCCGAGCTCGGCGGCGTGTAGTCGACGAACGTGCCGGTGAGCAGGTTGCCCTCCTCGTCGTACACGGCCTCCTCGAAGAGCGCCTGCGCGATGCCCTGCACCACGCCGCCGTGCACCTGGCCCTCGACGATCAGCGGGTTGATCACCTTGCCGACGTCGTCGACGGCCACATAGGACCGGATCGTCACCTGCCCGGTCTCGGTGTCCACTTCGGTCGCGCAGAGGTGGGTGCCGTGCGGGAACGAGAAGTCCGTCGGGTCGTACGTCGCCTCGGAGTCGAGCGTGGGCTCGGTGCCGCCGGGCATGTCGTGTGCCGCGAAGACCGCGAACGCGCAGTCGGCGAGCCCCTTGCCCTCGGCGTCGGACGGCGCACCCCGTACCCGGAAGCGGCCGCCGGTGAACTCGAGGTCGGCGACGTCGCACTCCAGCAGGTGCGCGGCGATCGGCTTGGCTTTCTCGACGACCTTCTGGCAGGCGTTGACGAGGGCGATGCCGCCCACCGCGAGCGACCGCGAGCCGTAGGTGTCGAGTCCTTTGTGGGAGGTGCGGGTGTCGCCGTGCAGCACCTCCACGTCTTCGAACGGCACGCCGAGCTGGTCGGCGGCGATCTGGCTCCAGGCCGTCTCGTGCCCCTGCCCGTGCGGCGACGTGCCGGTGAGCACCTCGACCTTGCCGGTGGGCAGCATGCGCACGCTCGCCGACTCCCAACCGCCGGCCGCGTAGCCGAGCGAACCCAGCCACCGGCTCGGCGCCAGGCCGCACATCTCGGTGTACGTGGAGACGCCGATCCCCAGCTGCACCGGGTCGCCGGACGAACGCCGGGCGGCCTGCTCGCGGCGCAGCTCGTCGTATCCGAGCAGGCTCATCGCCTTGTCGGTCGCGGCCTCGTAGTTGCCTGAGTCGTAGGTCAGCCCCGCCACGGTGTCGAACGGGAACTCGCCGTGCCCGATCCAGTTGCGCCGGCGCAGCTCGATCGGGTCCATGTCGAGCTCGGCGGCCAGGTCGTCCATCGCCCGCTCGATCGCGTAGGTCGCCTCGGGCCGCCCGGCGCCGCGGTAGGCGTCGGTGGGCGTGGTGTTGGTGAACACGCCCGTGCACTCGAACCGGTACGCGGGGAGCTTGTAGATGCCGTTGTACATGTAGCGACCGAGCAGCGGGATCGCCGGTGTGATCAGCGACAGGTAGGCGCCCATGTTGGCGATCAGCCGCACCCGCAGGCCGAGCAGCGTGCCGTCGCGGCGGGCGGCCAGCTCGACGTCCTGGTACATGTCGCGGCCGTGGTGCGCGGCGGCGAGGCTCTCCGACCGGGTCTCGGTGTACTTGACCGGCTTGCCGACCCGCCGGGCGGTCATGAACGCGAGCAGCTCCTCCGCGGTGAACGCCAGCTTGCCACCGAAACCGCCGCCGACGTCGGGCGCGATCACCCGGATCTTGTGCTCCGGCACACCGGTGATCAGCGTGAGGAAGATGCGCACGAAGTGCGGCACCTGCGTCGACGACCAGACGGTGATCTGGTCGGCGGTCGGGTCGACCACGACGCTGCGCGGCTCCATGAACGCGGGGATCAGGCGCTGCTGCACGTATCGCCGCTTGAGGACGACCTCGGCCCCCGCGAACGCGGGGTCGATCGGCTGCCCGGTGCCCGCCTCGGCGGAGTCGTAGACCCAGGTGTACGACTTGTTGGTGCCCTTGTCCGCGTGGACGAGCGCGGCGCCCTCTCCGAGCGCCTCGTCCATCTCCATCACCACCGGCAGCGGCTCGTAGTCGACGTCGATCGCGGCGAGGGCGTCGGCCGCGCTCGCCGCGTCACGGGCCACCACGACGGCGACCGGCTCGCCCACGTGCCGCACCTCGTCGACGGCGAGCGGCGGGCGGTCGGGGTGCACCATGTCCTCGGTGACGGTCCAGGCGCACGGGAGGGTGCCCTGGGTGTCGGCGACGTCTCGCCCGCTGAAGGCGGCCACCACACCCGGCTGCGACAGCGCCGGTGCGGTGTCGACACGGGTGATCCGGGCGTGTGCCATCGGGCTGCGGAGGATCGCTATGTGCAGCATGCCCGGGAGCACCAGGTTGTCCGTCCACATCGTCCGGCCGGTGATCAGCCGGGCGTCTTCCTTGCGCTTTCGCGGGGCGCCGATCTCGGCGGCCGGTCGCTCGTCCACAGTGGTCATCGATGCACCTCCTACGGGACCGGCCGCGGCACGGCGTCGGCGGGCAGGGACTCGGGCTCGGACGGCACGGCCGGCGGCGCCTGGGGCGTGCCGGGCATCGCCTCGTCGGCGACCGGCGACGGCTCGGGTGTCCCGGAGCCGCGGATGGCGCCGGCCGCGTCGTGCACGGCCCGGACGATGTTCTGGTAACCCGTGCAGCGGCACAGGTTTCCCTCCAGCCCCTCCCGTATCTCCTCGTCGGTGGGGTCCGGGTTTTCGGCGAGCAGGTCGACCGCCGCCATGATCATGCCGGGTGTGCAGAAGCCGCACTGGAGCGCGTGGCGGTCGTGGAAGGCCTGCTGCACCGGGTGCAGCTGCCCGTCCGAGCCGGCCAGGCCCTCGACCGTGGTGACCTCGAGGCCGTCGGCCTGTACCGCCAGCACGGTGCAGCTCTTCACGGACTCGCCGGCCATGAGCACGGTGCATGAGCCGCAGTTGCTCGTGTCGCAGCCGACCACGGTGCCCACCTTGCCTAGCCGCTCGCGCAGGTGGTGGACGAGCAGGGTGCGGGGTTGGACGTCGTCGTCGTAGCGGACGCCATCGACGGTAATGCTGATACGGGTCATCATCCCTCCCGTGCAGGAGCGGGAACCTCCCCCCAAGACAAGTCCTCCGCGCGCCCCGCCGCAAGAGGTTCGGCGTAACACGCCAGAAACATCATGATCGGCTGTGCCTACCGCGCTCCGCCGCTCGGCGCTCGTCCGCCGTCGTGGTGGCTGCCCGCAGCCTCACGGCTCCGCTTATGACGCGGACCAGATCCTCCAGGGCGGCGAGGCTGTGCCCCGCCACGAAGTCGTCCAGGTAGGGCAGGGCGGCCGCCATCCCGGCGACCAGCGGCTCGTACCCCGGCTTGCCGCGGTGCGGGTTGACCCAGACCACCCGGTGCGCCAGCCGCGCGAGGCGGGCCATCTGCGCGGCGAGCAGGGCCGGGTCGCCCCGCTCCCAGCCGTCGCTGAAGAGCACCACCACCGCACCGCGGGCGGTGCCCCGCTGGCCCCACCGGTCCAGGAACGCCTTGAGCGAGTCGGCCAGCCGGGTGCCGCCGTGCCAGTCCGGGATCGCCTCGCCGGCCGCGCGCAGGGCGCCGTCCGGGTCGCGGTGGCGCAGCGCCCGGGTCACCCGGGTCAGCCGGGTGCCGAGCGTGAACGCCTCGGTCCGCGTCGGCCGCCGCCGCACCGCCGCGTGCGCGAAGCGCAGGAGCGAGTCCGCGTACGGCGCCATCGAGCCGGACACGTCCAGCAGCAGCACCAGCCGGCGCGGCTTGTGCCGCCGCTCCCGCAGGGCCAGCCGGGCCGGCTCGCCGAGGTGGCGGAGCATCCGCCGGACGGTGCGGGGCGGGTCGACGGCGCCGCCCCGAGCCGGGCGGTGCCGGCGGCTGGGCCGGGCGGCGGTGGCCGGGGCCAGCAGCGCCACGAGGCGGCGTACCTCCTCCCGCTCGGCGGCGGAAAGCAGAGCGAGGTCGCGGCGGCGCAGGACCTCCGCGGTGCTGGCCGCGACCGCCAGGTCGTCGACTCCCGGCTCACCGCCGCGACCGTCGGGGTCGTCCCGCGCGAAGAGCGCCACCCCGCGCCGTTTCGCCGGTACCGACACGGGCGCCCGCGCGGGGTTGCGGCCACCGAAGTACGCGGCGAACGCGGCGTCGTAGACGGGCAGGTCGTCGGGCTCGCCGCAGAGCGTGAGGCGGCCCGCCCAGTAGGCGTCCTCGGGCCGGGTCACGTCGAGCGCGTCGACGGCCGCGACCATCGCCTCGACCCGCTCCCCCGTCGCCTGCACACCCGCGTTGCGCAGCGTGCGGGCGAAGCCGACCAGGACGCCGACGAGGTCGCCGGAAGTCATCCGCGGCGGCCGCCGGACAGCGGCCGGGTCAGGAGCGCCATGGCGCCGCCGCCTTGACCCGCTCCGCGTCCTCGCGGTACTTGAGCACCGCGCCGAGGGTGGCGGCGGCCAGGTCGGGGTCGAGCTCGCGGGCGCCGAGGGCGGCGAGCGCGCTGGTCCAGTCGAGCGCCTCGGCCACACCGGGCGACTTGATCAGGTCGAGCTCGCGCATCCGCTGCACCGCGCCGGCCACGTCCGCGGCCAGCCGGTCGGTCACCTCCGGCAGCCGCGACCGGATGATCGCCACCTCCCGGGCGAAGCTGGGGTGCTCGACCCAGTGGTACAGGCAGCGGCGCTTGAGCGCGTCGTGCACCTCGCGGGTGCGGTTGCTGGTCAGCACGGTCAACGGCGGTGTCTCGGCGGCGATCCGGCCGAGCTCGGGGATCGTGATCGCGGCGTCGGCGAGGATCTCCAGCAGGAACGCCTCGAACTCGTCGTCGGCCCGGTCGATCTCGTCGACGAGCAGCACGCACGGGCTCAGCTCCAGCGCCTGGAGCAACGGGCGGGCGACCAGGAAACGACGGTCGTACAGACTCGCCTCGAGCGCCGCGGTATCCGGTTTGTCCCCCGCTGCGGCAGCGGCCGCCTCCACCGTGCGCAGGTGCAGGATCTGCCGCGGGAAGTCCCAGTCGTAGAGCGCCTGCGCCGCGTCGAGCCCCTCGTAGCACTGCAACCGCACGAAGTGCGCTCCGGTCGCCGACGCCAGGGCCTGCGCGAACGCGGTCTTACCCACCCCCGCGTCGCCCTCCAGGAAGAGCGGACGGCCCAGCTTGAGCGCCAGGTGACCGGCGGTGGCGAGGCCGTCGTCGGCCAGGTAACCCACACCGGCGAGCGCCTCGGCCAGCGCGGCGGGAGTGGCGGGGATCACCTGGTCAACTATGCCACCGCCGCGGTGAGGGGTATCACGCCCGGTTGTAACTCCCTCGTAGCGAACACGCAGTGTCATGGGGGGTGGAGGTACCAGATGCTTTACGACTGCCCGGAGTGCGGGTTACCCGCGGAGGTGACCACGGTCGGTGACGCGCACGGGACGGACGGCCCGGTCGCCGTCGTGCGGGTGCGGTGCGCGGCCGCGCACTGGTTTCTCGGGCCGGACGAGACCCTGCGGCGGCTGCTGCCCGACCCACGATCGAGCAGCAGCCACCGCTGAGGTGCGGGCGCCGTCCGTTCGGGTCGAACGGCGCCCTTCGCCGGATCAAGCCACGAAGCGCATCCGGCGGCGCCGGGCGATCACGAAGCCGGCGGCGCCCGCGGCCAGCAGGAGCGCACCGGCGCCCGCGACAAGGCCGGTGGAGGCGCCGGTGACCGGCAGCCCGCCGCCGCCCCCGCCAGCGCCGTTGACCAGGATCTTCGCGACGTCGTTCGACTTGTCGAGGTCGTGCGGGAAGGTCGGGCACTGGCACGGGGCGTTGACCGTGATGGCGCCGGCGGCGTTCGCGATCACCTCGTCGATCCGGAACGCGAACGGGTACCTGAGCTTGTCGCCCGGTGCGAGGAAGAGTCCGGCGCCGCACAGATACGCACGGGCACCCGGCTTGCCGGGCTGGTCCCAGTCGGTGTCGTCCCCACTGGTCGGGAAGCAGTTTTCGGGCACCTCGACGGCGGTGGTGCCCGGCGGCACGTCGACCTTGATCCGGGTGATCTCCTCGCCGCTCCGGCCGCTGCTGAGCACCGCCGGGCCGTTGTTGACCACAGCGAGCTCGGCGTCATGGGTGCTGCCGGCGGCTCCGTCGAAGGTCGCGCCGACCGCCTCGAGGTCGACCCCGTTCGTGCCGGTGACCTTCACCTCCACGTGGCTCCAGTTGTTGAACGGGTCGGTGTCGGCCTGCGCGCCGCGCGCGGTGGCGCCGCCCATCTCGTTCAGCGCCAGCACCGCGCCGGTGCCCGGCTGCCCGAGCGAGAACCCGTTGTCCTTCAGGTATTTCGTGAAGTCCTCGAACTCAGCCGGCGTCATCCACGCGATCTCGGCGACCTCGACGCCCGGCGCGTACGTTGCCGGGTCGAGACGACTGGGGACCGACGCGCCGTACATGTCGCCCGGTGCCAGCTCGCGCGCGAACGTGCAGGCGTTGACGGCGTCACCGTCGTAGAGGCAGTTGCTGAAGCGCTCGGTGCCGGCCCGGATGCCGTAGTCGGTGAAGAACAGCGCGACCGCGCCCTTGGCGACGGTCTCGCCCGCGTTCCGCACCCGGGCGGGCGTGACGAAGGTGGCGCCGGGGGCCGCGGAGGCCGTCGCGTCCGGTCCGGCGGCGAGGTCGACGCCCTCGCCGACGCGCACTCGGGCCTGCGTGGTGGCGGAGTCGAATCCGGGCGCGCTCAGCGTGATCTTCAGGGTGCCCTCGGCGTCGACGTCCGCGCCCTGCGCCGCCGTCAGCTCGATGTCGAACGGGCCGTTCAGGCCGCCCTCGTCGATCCCGATCTCGTACGGCTTGTGGCAGACCAGGACCTGCTCGGACTCGGGCGTGCAGTCGTTGATTCCCTGGTCCTCGGCGATCGTGGCGACGTCCGCGAGGCCGGTCGCGTCGAACCTCATCGTCGCTTCCGGAAGGACGACCGGCTCCGACGCGTGCATGATCACGGCGTCGGTCTTGCCGGGACCGTCCGCGGCGATCGTGATGTCGCCGAAGTAGATGCTGAGCTCCGCGGCCGCGCGGGCGGCGGCCGGTATGGCGGTCGTGGCGACGAGCGCGCCGGCGACGCCGAGCCCCGCGACCAGGCGCAGAGCACTCTTGGCGTGCATGTGAGGGAAGCCCTCCCCGTGAGGATGCTGGCAAAAACCAGCGGAGGCTAGGACTGCCCCATGCCTGTGCGCGACCCCGTCCTGCGATAAGTCCGGGTTGCCCCAAACATTCGTACGCATGGGCGGGGATCCATACCTCTCGGCGTGGATCCCCGCCCGTACGCGCTACTCGTTGTCGTCGGCGGGCGGGGCGCTGACGCCCTTGCCCTTGCTCGGCGCGCTCACGCCCTTGCCCTCGGTGGTCGAGCTGACGCCCTTGCCGTGCGGGTCGGAGCTGACGCCCTTGCCCTGCGTGCCGGTCTCCGCCGGATCGGTCATGATGATCCCCCCTTGTGGACGAGAAACAGCTCTTCGCACCTTAGTGTCCAAAGTCGTTACTGGGCTGTCTCCCTTTGGACAGGCAAGGCTACCGTGTGACTGAATCCCCCTTGGCCCAATGGGCCGGAGCTGCGAGGATGGTCGCGGGATGGTCGACGTACCGGAGCGGCGCGGCACACAGCGAGTGTGTCTGAAGTGTGACGCCCCGGCCCACCCCGACCACCACTTCTGCGGCCGGTGCGGTGCGCCGCTGCACATCCGTTGCGGTTCCTGCCTCTCGCTCGTCGCGCCCGAGTTCACGTTCTGCACCAGCTGCGGCAGCCCGCTCACCCGCGACCTGCCGAGCGCGAGCGCACCGCGGGAGGAGCGGCGCACGGTCAACGTGCTCTTCGTGGATCTCAAGGGCTTCACGGCGATGGCCGAGCGGCTCGACCCGGAAGACCTGCGCCGCCTCCAGATGGACTACTTCAACACCGCGCGCGAGGTGATTCGGCGGTACGGCGGGGTGGTGGAGAAGTTCATCGGCGACGCGGTGATGGCCGTCTTCGGGGTCCCGGTGGAGACCGAGCACGACGGCTACCGGGCGGTGCTCGCCGGCCTCGACATGCAGCGGGCGCTCGACGGCAAGGCGCTCGCCGGGCGCTACACCATGCGGGCGCGGGTGGGCATCGCCACCGGCGAGGCGCTGGTCGACCTGGCCGCCTCCCGCAACGGCGGTGAGGCGCTGCTCTCCGGCGACGTGGTGGCCACCGCCTCGCGGCTACAGACGCACGCGCCGCCGGGCGGCGTGCTCGTCTCGGCCGCCACCCACCGCGCCACCGCCGGCTCCATCCGCTACGCGGACGAGCCCCTCCAGCTCGACCTCGCCGGCAAGTCACGGTCCGTCGAGGCCTGGCTGGCCCAGGCGTCGGTACGGCGTCCGCCGGTCGTCGACGACGAAGGCACCCCGCTGGTCGGGCGGGCCGCCGAGCTCGACCTGCTGATGGCGGCGGTACGGCGGTGCGTGTCCGAGCGGCGGGCCCACCTGGTGTCGGTGGTCGGCGCGCACGGCATGGGCAAGAGCCGCGTCATGCGCGAACTGTCCCGCCGCATCCGCGACGACGGCGACCTGTTGGTGCGGTGGCGGGTCGGCCGCTGCCTGCCGTACGGCGCGGGCGGCACCTACGACGCGCTCGCCGAGATCGTCAAGGCCGAGGCGGACGTGCTCGACACCGACGACCCGGCCAGCACCCGCGAGCGGCTCACCGTCGCGCTCGCCGAGGTGCTGCCCGCGCCGGAGGTGTACCGCCTGGCGGGCCTGCTGGGGCCGCTCGCCGGCCTGCCCGGGCGCCCGGTGCGCCCCGGCGAGATCGAGGCCGCCTGGCGCGACGCGCTGCTCGCGCTGGCCCGTCACATCCCCACCGTGCTGGTGATCGAGGATCTGCACTTCGCCGACCCGGCCATGCTCCGCTTCCTGGCCGACCTCGTCGAGGCCGGCGGCGACGTGCCGCTGCTGGTGCTCTGCACCTACCGCCCGGAGCTGCTCGACGAGCAGCCCACCTGGCCCTCCGCGCTGCCCGGCATGCTCACCGTCTCGCTGGCCCGGCTGCGCGGCGCGGAGATGCGCGGGCTGCTGTCCACACTCCTTGCCCGGCAGCACATGTCCACCGACCACACCGACCGCCTCACCCGGCTCACCGGCGGCAACCCGATGTACGCCGTGGAGTACGTACGCATGCTCGCCGAGCGCGGCGGCGCGGCGCTGGAGGCGGAGGGCGACGTCGACGTGCCGGAGAGCGTGCATGGCGTGATCGCCAACCGCATCGACCTGCTCGACAACGCCGAGCGCACCGTCCTCAACGCCGCCGCCGTCCTCGGCGACCGCCTCTGGCCCGGCGCGATCGCCGACATGCTCGCGCTCGACACGATCGGCGTGGCCGGCGTGCTGCGCCGCCTCCAGCGCCGCGACCTCCTCGTCGCCGGCACGGTGTCCACTGTGGCTGGTGAAGCGGAGCTGGCGTTCCAGCACCAGCTGGTACGCGACGTGGCATACCGCAGACTGCCCAGGGCGACCCGCGCGGCGCTGCACCGGCGCGCGGCGACCTGGCTGCTGCGCGTCTCCATCGACGGCCGCAACGACCTCGCCACCGCCGTCGCCCGCCACCGCATCCAGGCCCTCACCCTCGCCGAGAGCCTCGGCGAGGACACCGCCACCGACGCCGAGGCCGCGCGCACCGCACTGCTCAGCGCGGCAGAGGCCGCCTTCGCCGTGTACGCCGTGGACTCCGCGCTCGGCTACACGGAGGGCGCGCTCAACGCCTGGCCGGCCGACCACGAGCCGGACGCGCGGCGGCGTACCGAGCTCTTCCACCACCGGCTCCAGTTCCTGGCCGACGCCGACGGCTTCTACCGCGACGGAGTCAAGCAGGTGGGCCGCCTCGCCGACCGCATGCGCGAGGCCGGCGACCGCACCGGCGAGGCCCGCGCCGAGACGCTGCTCGGGCTCACCGAGCTGATGCGCGCCGAGCGCGACAAGGCCCGCGAACACCTCGACCGCGCCATCGCCCTCTTCGCCGACCTGCCCGACGACGCGGCCAAGGTCGAGGCGTACGCCGAGCTGGCCCGCCTGCACCTGCTGGAGTTCCAGACCGGGCCGGCCCTGCCCGCCGCCCGCGCCGCCCGCGACCTGGCCCACCGCCTGGGCCTCGCCGACGCCGAGGTGCACGCGCTGGTCACCGAGCACGCCACGCGGTACGTCGCCGGCGACCCCAGCGCCCTCGACGACCTGGAACACGTCATCGAGACCTGCCGTGCACAGGGCCTGCCCACGCTGCGGCGCGCACTGCACAACCTGGCCACCTTCCGCCAGGAGGAGGGCGACCTGGCCGGCGCCGCCGACCTCGAGCGGGAGAGCCGCGGCGTCCACGGTGGACAGGTCAGCCTCGTGCTCAGCCACTCGGAGGAGGCGGAGCTGGCCTACTTCAGCGGCGACTGGGTGGCCCTGCTGCGCGCGGCCGACGAGTACCTCGACCACGAGGGCGCCGACACCACCGACTGGGACCTCCAGCTACGCGGCCGCCGCGCCTGGATCGGCGCCCTCTGCGGCCGCCCCGCCGGTGAGGACATCGCCCGCGGCCTCGACGTCGCCCACCGCTCCGGCTTCGTGCGCCTGCGCTACAACGCCTACGCACACGGCGCCCTCGCCCACGCCCTCGACGGCGATGTGGACGGTGCCGCGTCCCTGCTGGCCGACCTGGCCGCCCTGTGGCGCGAGGCCCCGACCGCACTGACCCTGGAGTGGCTGTCCGCCGCCGCCCACGCCACCGTCCTCACACCACCGGCCGCCCCCGCGATGGCCGAGGTGATCCGCACCAGCCTGCGCCGCACCCGCTGGGTCGAAGCGGCCGACGCCCTGATCGGCGGCGACCCGGCGGCGGCGGTCACCCTCTACGACGAGATCGGGTGCGCCAGCGACGCCGCACTCGCCGCGGTCTGGGCCGCCCGCACCGACCCCGCCCACCTCGACCGCGTCCGCACCTTCGCCACCCGCAACCAGGCCGAGCCGCTCGTCCAACTCGCCCTGACTCGCTGACAGGCGCGAAACGCTACCCAACGCCGGAAGTTGCGGCATGTGAGTCCCATTTGCGAGATCACCGCTTGGCAACGTGACGCCAAACCAGCGCGACGTTCCGCCAAATGCATCGCACCTGCTCAAACATACGACCACCAAGATCTTTATTGGCAATAGCCGAGCTGGAATGCGCCTACCAATGCGTTTCGGGATAGCGCACCAACACTTTGGCGGCACTACCCCAACCACTGAAAACGACCGCACCAAGCATCCGACGGTCGACATCTCAAGCGACCAGCACGAGGAGCCGGAGGTCCGGGCCGCACGGATCACCGCCAAGGCAACCGTCGCGGCAGCGGTCCTGGGAGTCGTGATCGCGATCCTGGCGGCGTTGGCCACCCTGGTAGGGGCCGTCGCGACTATCGCAGAGGCCTGGTTGGCCACCCGATGACGGCGGGTCAGGCACAGTGGATCTAGACGACTTCGGCTTACCCCGACCTTCGCTGCCGCCTCCGCGCCGCAATCCCACAGCTGTTACCGGACGCGAGTGTCCGTGGCGAAAACATGCCCCTCCAGGGGCCAGAAATCGCCACGGACGCGCAGAGGGTCAAATCCGAGGCAGATCCCCCCGGGTGAGTTCGCGGACAGCCTCGGCGTGGGCGTCGGCCGGCCGCAACAGACCGTGGTTGCCTACTGTCCCGATAGGGGCAGCTAAATACCACGATCGTCAGGCTGATCCGTCGGGTTGGGCTTGTCGCGCGGACGCGGTAGTGGAGGTCGGGGATTTCGGCGAGTGCTAGCGAGCCGCCGACCGGAGCGGTGCCCGCGGGAGCATACGGTCCGCAGGTGACGCGGACCGGGGCGTATCCAACAGCGTCAGCGGGCGACCAGGGTGAGCTCGAAGGAGTAGAGGGACGCGCGGTAGGCGTGTTGGCCGTACTCGACGGCGCGGCCGGCGTCGTCGTAGGCGGTGCGGGCCATCGTCAGCAGTGGCGCGCCGCGCGGCTCGCCGAGCGTCTTGGCTTCGGCGGCGGTGGCGCGGCGGGCGCCGATGGTCTGGTCGGCGAGGCGGAGGTTGACGCCGGCGGCGCGCATCAGCTGGTAGAGGCCGCGGCCGCGCAGGTCTTCGGCGGTGACGCGGAGCAGGCCGGCGGGCAGGTAGTTGCGCATGAGCGCGAGTGGCTCGCCCTGGGCGTAGCGGAGCCGCTCGATGGCGAGCACCGCGGCGCCGGCGGGCAGGGCCAGTGCGACCGCCACCTCGTCCGGCGCGGTCGCCGGCGCCAGCGACAGCACGTCGGTGCGGGGCTGCTGGTGTGTCCGGTCGAGGTCCTCGTACAGGCTGGTCAGCTCGACGGTGCGGCGAACCCGCGCGTGCACGACCTGCGTGCCCACCCCGCGCTTGCGCACCAGCAGGCCCTTGTCGACCAGGTACTGGATGGCTTGCCGCATGGTGGGGCGGGAGAGGCCGAGCTGGTCGGCGAGGGCGACCTCGTTTTCCAGGCGGGTGCCGGGCACCAGCTGGCCGGTCGCGATCAGCTCCTCCAGCCCTTGCGCCACCTGGAAGTAGAGCGGCACGGGGCTGGAGCGGTCTATCTTGATCAGCTCGCTCACCGGGTTCACGGGGACGATTGTCCTTCGTAGAGGGATGGCCGTTCGGCCAGGTCCACCCTCATCCGAGTGCCGCGCGACGCCACGGCGGCCTCGGTGACGGCGGTGGCGGCGTAGCCGTCCCAGGCGCTCGGGCCCTCCGCGGTGCCGCGGCGGACCGCGTCGGCCCAGGCTTGCAGTTCGTCCACATAGGCCTGTGCGAAGCGGGCCTGCCAGTCCATCGCCAGCGCCTGCACCCGCCCGCCGTCCAGGGCGACCGCGCCGGTGCTGGGTGCGTCGAGCGCGACGGTGCCGGTGGTGCCGACGACCTCGCACCGTACGTCGTAGCCGTAGCGGGCGTTGACGAAGACCTCCGCGTCGACGACGATCCCGCGCTCGGTCTCCAGCAGCACCAGCCGCGGGTCGCGCAGCTCCGGGCTGGCGAGAGGGCTGTGCGGCACGTCGACGACGGTGGCGGCGACGATCTCCTGGCCGAGCAGCCAGCGGCAGGCGTCGACCTCGTGCACGAGCGAGTCGGTCAGCGACATGTCGCCGGTGAAGGTGGGCGGCACGCTCACGTTGCGGTGTACACAGTGGACGAGGAGCGGGTCGCCGATCCGCCCGCCCGCGAGCGCCGCCTTGACCTGGCGGTAGCCGCCGTCGTAGCGGCGCATGAAGCCCACCTGCACGAGCCGGCGCCCGTAGGTGACCTCGGCTTCGACCACCTTGAGCGCGGCGCCGGACGTGGTGGCGAGCGGCTTTTCGCACAGCACCGGCTTGCCAGCCGCGACGCAGGCCAGCGCGAGGTCGGCGTGCGTGTCGCCGGGTGACGCGATGACCACGGCGTCGACGGCCGGATCGTCGACGACGTCGTGTGCCTCGCGGTGGACGGTGGCGCCGGCGATGGCGCCCACGGTGACGGCGCGCGTGGTGTCCACATCGAACACGGCGGTGACCCGCGCGCCCGCCACCCGGCTCGTCAACCGGCGGACGTGCTCGGTGCCGATCATGCCGGTGCCGATGACCCCAACGTTCATCAGGTGCTCCCTCAGGTCCGCTGCATTTCGTGCGTGAGCGCGGTCAGCTCGTCTCCCCCGGCCATCTCGCGGGTCAGGTCGTCGAGGCTGATCTCGTCGCGCTTGCGGTCCAGCCGCATCCGGCCCCGGTTGAGCAGGATGAAGTGGTCGCCGACCAGGTACGCGTGGTGAGGGTTGTGCGTGATGAAGACGACGCCGAGGCCGGCGTCACGCGCGGCGGCGACGTACTTCAGCACGACCCCCGACTGCTTCACGCCGAGCGCGGCGGTCGGCTCGTCGAGGATGAGCACCCGGGCGCCGAAGTAGATGGCCCGCGCGATGGCCACGCACTGCCGTTCGCCGCCGGAGAGCTGGCCGATGGGCTGCTCCACGTCGTTGAGGTGGATGCCCATCTTGGCCAGTTCTTCCTGGGTGGTGCGGCGCATCGCGTCGGCGTCGAGCACCCGCAGCGGGCCGAATCCCTTCGTGCGCTCCGAGCCGAGGAAGAAGTTGCGCCACACCGGCATCAGGGCCACGACCGCCAGATCCTGGTACACGGTGGCGATGCCCCGGTCGAGCGCGGCGCGCGGCGAGCCGAAGCGGGTCGGCTCGCCGTCGACGAGCAGCTCACCCTCGTCGTGCTGGTGCAGCCCGGACATTATCTTGATGAGCGTCGACTTGCCGGCGCCGTTGTCGCCGAGCACGCACGTGATCTCGCCGGCGTTGACCCGCAGCGACACGTCGTGCAGCGCCACGATCGTGCCGTACCGCTTGCCCACGCCGGTCATCTCGATGAGCGACATCGTCACCTCCGTACGGCCAGCCGCCGGACCCACATGTTGAGGACCGTGGCGAGGAGCAGCATCACGCCGAGGAAGAACTTGAACCAGTCGGCGTTCCAACCGGCGTAGACGATGCCCTGGTTGGTCATGCCGAAGATGAGCGCCCCGAACGCGGCGCCGATCGCCGACCCGTAGCCGCCGGTGAGCAGGCACCCGCCGATGACGGCCGCGATGATGTAGATGAACTCGTTGCCGACGCCCTCGCCCGACTGCACGGTGCTGAACGCGAACAGCCGGTGCATGCCGACGAACCAGGCGCAGAAGCCGACGCCCATGAAGAGCGCGATCTTCGTCTGCCGCACGGGCACGCCGACCGCGCGGGCACTGTCCACATTGCCGCCCACCGCGAAGATCCAGTTGCCGGCGCGGGTACGCAGCAGGATCCAGGTGCCGATCGCGACGAAGAGCAGCCACCACAGCACGGTGACCCGGATCGTCACGCTCCCCACGTCGAACGAGGACGCGAAGATCGCCTTCGCCGCGCCGAAGCCGTCCATGTCGGAGATGTTGTCGGTCGCCACCTGGCCGCTCACGTGCTTGGTGACCGCGATGTTGGCACCTTGGAGCATGAGGAACGTGCCGAGCGTGACGAGGAAGCTCGGGATCCGCGTGGTCATCACGAGGAACCCGTTGAGGAAGCCCACGCCCAACGCGAAGACGAGCGACACGACCACGCCGACCCACACGTTGAGGCTGAGCTGGTAGCTGAGCATCGACGCGGTAAGCGCGGACGCGGTCACGCTCACCCCGGCCGAGAGGTCGAACTCACCGCCGATCATCAGCAGCGCCACGGGCACGGCCATGATGCCGATCGTGGAGCTGACGTAGAGCACCGTGCCCATCGACGTCGCCTGGCGGAACGGGTCGGCGACGGCGAAGAAGAACACGAAGATGGCGACCATGCCCACCACCGAGCCGAGCTCCGGCCGCGCGAGCAGCCGGCGCCCGGTGGTGGGCCTGGTCGCCACTTCAGTGGTCATCGGGTGCCCTTCTCCGCGTACTGGGCGATGCTCTCGATGTTCTTCTGGTCCACGAAGGACGGTCCGGTGAGGACGGTCTGGCCGCCGCCGATGATGTTGCCGTTGCTCAGGTACAGCCACAGCGAGTCGATGGCCAGGTAGCCCTGGAGGTATGGCTGCTGGTCGACGGCCCACTGCACGTCACCGGACTTGATCGAGGTGACCAGCTCCTTGTTGGTGTCGAACGTGACGACCTTCGCCGAACTGCCCGCCTCCTTGACCGAGTCGACGGCGGTGATGGCGATCGGCGCACCCAGCCCGACGACCCGGTCGACGCTCTTGTCCTGCTGGAGCTTCGCGGTGAGGGTGGACTTCACCGACGGCATGTCCTTGCTGTTGACGTTGACGTTCTCGACCGTCGCGGCGCCGCCGAGGCCCTTCTTGACGCCGGCGCAGCGCGCCTCCAGCGAGACGTTGCCCTGTTCGTGGATGACGCAGAGCACCTTCTTGGCGCCCTCCTGGGCCAGACGCTGCCCGACCGCCTCGCCGGTGACCCCTTCGTCCTGGCCGAAGTACTCGAGCACGCCCATGCTCTTCCACTGCTCGATGCCGGAGTTGAGTGCCACCACGGGGATGCCGGCGGCGGTCGCCTTCTGCACGGCGCCCCGCATCGCGTCCGGCTTGGCGAGCGTGACGGCGATGCCGTTCACCTTGCTGTCGATGGCGGTCTGCACGAGGTTGGCCTGCTCCGGCCCGTCGGCGTTGTTGGAGTACTTGAGGTCGATGTTGTCCTTCTTGGCGGCGGCCTCGGCACCCTTGCGCACCAGGTCCCAGAACGTGTCGCCCTGCACCTCGTGCGTGATCATCGCGATCGTGTAGCGGGGCGTGTCGGCGACGCCGGTGTTGCCCGAGTTGCTCTGCTCCTCTTCCTGCTTTCCGCCCTCGCTGCTGCAACCGGCCGCGGCCAGGGTCAGGACGGCGGCGGCGGCGAGCAACCTGCTGGCGGTGCGGTGCGTGATCACGATGTGCCCTCCTCAGCGCTGGGGTGGGGGTGTGAGATACGGCCGCTGGTTCACCTTCGCGGCCTCGTACGACTTGCGGGCCTGGCGCGTGGCGTCCATGGTGGACACTTCGGCGACGGGCACGTCCCACCAGGCTCCGCCGTCCGGCGCGGGCACGAGCGGGTCGGTCTCGACGTGCACGAGGATGGGCCCGTCGTGCGCCTTCGCGTCCTGAAGTGCGGCGCGCAGCTCCTGGACGGTCCTGGCCCGCAGCACGGGCACGCCGAGGCTCGCCGCGTTGGCGGCGAGGTCGACGGGGAGCACGTCGCCGTCGAGCCGGCCGGTGTCCGCGTCGCGGTATCGGTAGCGGGTGCCGAAGCGGGGCGCGCCCACGGTCTCGGAGAGCGCGCCGATCGAGGCGAAGCCGTGGTTCTGCACCAGGACGACGATGAGCTTGACGCCCTCCTGCACGGCGGTCACCAGCTCCGACGACATCATCAGGTAGGAGCCGTCGCCGACCATCACGAACACGTCCCGATCCGGCGCGGCCATCTTCGCTCCCAGGCCGCCGGCGATCTCGTAGCCCATGCAGGAGTACCCGTACTCGACGTGGTAGCCCTTCGGGTCGCGGGTGCGCCACAGCTTGTGCAGCTCGCCGGGCATCGAGCCGGCCGCGCACACGACCACGTCGCGCGGGTCGGAGACGTCGTTGACCGCGCCGATCACCTCGGACTGGGCCGGCAGCGGGCCGTGGCCGAGGTGGTACGCCCGCTCCACCGTCTCGTCCCACTCGGCGGCGAGCCGGCGGGCCTCCTCCCGGTACCCGTCGCCGACTGACCAGCCGGTCAGCGCCTCGGCCAGCGCGCCGAGCCCTTCCCGGGCGTCCGCGACGACCGAGACGCCGGCGTGCTTGGCCGCGTCGAAGGCGGCCACGTTGAGGTTGACGAACACCGCGTCGCCGAACGCGCTGCGCGAGGCGGTGGTGAAGTCGCTGTACCGGGTGCCGACACCGATCACCACGTCGGCCTCGCGGCACATGTGGACGGCGGCGCTGGTGCCGGTCGCGCCGGTGGCGCCGAGGGCGAGCGGGTGGTCGTACGGCAGGGATCCCTTGCCCGCCTGCGTCTCGGCGACCGGGATGCCGGTCGCCTCGGCCAGGCGCCGCAGCGCCTCGGTGGCCTCGGAGTAGATGACCCCGCCACCGGCCACCAGCACCGGCCGCCGGGCACCGCGGATCGCGGCGACCGCGCGGGCCAGCGCCGCCGGCTCCGGCACCGGCCGTGGCACGTGCCAGACCCGGTGGGCGAAGAGCTCCTCCGGCCAGTCGAACGCCTCGGCCTGCACGTCCTGCGGCAGCGCGACCGTGACCGCGCCGGTCTCCGCCGGGTCGGTCAGCACCCGCATCGCGCCGAGCAGCGCGGAGGGCAGCTGCTCGGGCCGCCACACCCGGTCGAAGAAGCGGGACACCGGCCGGAACGCGTCGTTGACCGACACGTCGGCCGCGCGCGGGTCCTCCAGCTGCTGGAGCACCGGGTCGGCGACCCGGGTGGCGAAGACGTCGCCGGGCAGCAGCAGCACGGGCAGCCGGTTGACGGTGGCGAGCGCGGCGCCGGTCACCATGTTGGTGGCACCCGGGCCGATCGACGACGTGCAGGCGAGCGTGCTGAGCCTGTTGCGCATGCGCGCGAACGCGGCCGCCGCGTGCACCATCGCCTGCTCGTTGCGGGACTGGTGGTACGGCAGCGCGCCGGGCTCGCGCAGCTCGGCCTCGTAGAGCGCCTGCCCGATCCCGGCGACGTTGCCGTGGCCGAAGATGCCGAAGCAGCCGGCGAAGAGCTTGTGCTCCACTCCGTCCCGCTCGCTGTGCTGTGCGGCGAGGAACCGGACGAGCGCCTGCGCGACGGTGAGTCTCATGTGGTCACTCCTTCCCGAACGGCAGTCGCGGGTCGAGCTCCTGCGTGGCCCAGGTCTCCCGGATCCAGGCGTGCGCGGGGTCGTCACAGATCTCCCAGGCGCGGCGCGGGCCAGCCATCACGTTGAGGTAGTACAGGTCGTAGCCGGGCGCGGCCATCGACGGCCCGTGCCAGCCCCGCGGGATCAGCACGACGTCGCCGCCGCGCACCTCGGCGAGCACGTCGATGTCCGGCCCGTAGACCCGCTGGTACGCCATCCCGCCGTCACCGCGCACCTCGAAGTAGTAGATCTCCTCCAGCACCGACTCGCCGGGCCGGTCCTCGTCGTGTTTGTGCGGCGGGTAGGACGACCAGTTGCCGCCCGGCGTCAGCACCTCGCAGGCGATGAGCCGGTCCGCCTCGAAGACGCCGGGCGTGCAGAAGTTGTTGACCTGGCGGGAGCAGCTGCCGGCGCCGCGCAGCTCGACGGGCACCTGCGACGCCGGGCCGTAGCGGGGCTCCAGCCGCCGGGAGGCCCGCGCCGTGGGGATCGCGAAGCGGCCCTCTCCGGTAACCGTGACGGTGGCGTCGCGCGGCGCGTACGCGAAGTCGGTCACGCCCGCGAAGACGTCCTCGCGACCTACCAAGGTAAAGGTGGAACCGTCGCACTCCACAGTGCACGATCCGGCGAGCGGCAGCACCAGCACCTCGTCGTCGCCCGTGTCGAAGGAAGAAACACCGTCGAGGTCCAGCACGCGCAGGCCGGAAAACCGCCAGCCGGCCGACGATGGGGTCACGTGCGTCGCGGGGCCCCCGGGGAATCGTGGAGCGCAGCGGAGCGATTTTTTGGGGTGCATCACAGCAGGCTCACCGCCGTGTCCACCGCGCCGGCCACGTCGTCGTCGGCCGGGTAGAGCAGCGAGCGGCCCGCCACGATTCCCTTCACGGTGGGCAGTCGCAGCGCCTTCTGCCAGCCCTCGAAGGCGGCGTCGCGGTCGGCCGGCACCTCGCCGCCGAGCAGCAGCGCGGGCAGCGTCGAGGCGGCCATCACCCGCTCCATGTCCGGCACGACCGGCACCTTCAGCCACGTGTACGCCGACGTGCCGCCGAGCCCGGACGCGACCGAGATGGCCCGGACCATCGCGTCGGCCGTCAGCTCGTTGCGCACCCGCCCGTCGACGCGGTGGCTGATGAACGGCTCCACCATCGCCATGAGCCGCCGCCCGGCGAGCGCGTCGACCGCCCGCGCGCAGCCCTCCATCGTGGACACCGTGGCCAGGTCGTCGGGGTCGATGCGCAGCAGCATCTTGCCGCCGTCGAAGCCCATCGCGGCGACCGCTTCCGCGCCGTACCCGGTGAACCGGTCGTCGATCTCGAACGCGGTGCCGGCGAGGCCGCCCCGGTTCATCGAGCCGATCACGACCTTGCCGTCGAGCGCGCCGAGCAGCAGCAGGTCTTCCAGCACGTCGGCGGTGCCGAGGACGCCGTGGACGCCGGGCCGGGCGAGCGCGGCGCAGAGCCGCTCGAGCAGCTCGCCGCGGTCGGCCATGGCCGTCGGGCGGGAGCCGGCGGCGAGCGCCCCGCGGGCCGGGTGGTCGGCGGCGACGAGGAAGAGCCGGTCGCCGATCGCGCCGCGCGGCCGCGACCGCGCCAGCTCCACGATGGACTGTGGCCGGCGCACGCGCGCGTCGGTGACGACGGCGAGCCGCTCAGCGAACATAGGCTTGGACCTCTTCCAGCGTGGGCATCGCGTCGGAGCAGGCCAGCCGCCCGGCGACGATCGCACCGGCCGCGTTGGCGAAGCGCATGACGCGGGCGGTCTCCCAGCCGGCGAGCAGCCCGTGGCAGAGCGCCCCACCGAACGCGTCGCCCGCGCCCAGCCCGTTGACCACCTGTACCGGCACCGGCGGCACCTCGACGGCGCCGGAGGCGTCGACGGCGAGCACCCCGCGCGGGCCCTGCTTGACCACCGCGAGGTCGGCGCCCCGGTCGCGGAGCGCCTTGGCGGCGGCGGCCGGATCCCGCTCGGCGACGGCGGTGTAGCACTCGTCGAGGTTGCCGACCGCCACGGTGGCGTAGGGCAGGGCCTCCTGGACCCAGCGCCGCGCCTCCTCGCGGGACGGCCAGAACATCTCCCGGTAGTCGAGGTCGAGCACGGTGATGCCGGCGCGATCGCGCACGCGGAGCGCGGCGAGCGTGGCGGAGCGGCTGGGCTCCTCGCACAGCCCGGTGCCGGTCACCCAGAGGACGCCCGCGGACCGGATCGCCTCGACGTCCAGGTCTTCCGCCCTGATCTGGAGGTCGGGCGCCGTGGGATAGCGGTAGAAGTAGAGCGGGAAGTCGTCCGGCGGGAAGATCTCGCAGAACGTCACCGGTGTCGGCAGGTGCTCCACCGCCGTCACGTACCGGTCGTCGACCCCGTAGCCGCGCAGCGCGCTGTGGACGAAGTCGCCGAACGGGTCGGCACCGGTGCGGGTGACGACCGCGACCCGGCGGCCGTAGCGGGCGGCGGCGACCGCGACGTTGGTCGGGCTGCCGCCCAGGTACTTGCCGAACGTCTCCACCTCGGCCAGCCCGACGCCCACCTGGAGCGGGTAGATGTCCACACCGACCCGGCCCATGGTGAGCACGTCGAAGTTTTCTGGGCGCTGCTCGTGGCTTCGCGGGCCCGCGAAGCCACGAGCAGCGCTGGGAGGGCTGGCCATCAGAGGCTCCGCAGGTAGTCGACGCTCGCCGCCACGTCGGGCAGCGGGTCGGCGCCCGGGCCGGTGAGCATGACGTCCTGCTCCAGCACGTACCACCCGGTGTAGCCGGCCGCGTCGAGCGTGCGCACGATGCCGGCGATGTCGACGTCGCCCTTGCCGAGCGGGCGGAACATGCCCGCGCGCACCGCCTCCGCGTACGTCACGTCGCGGCCCCGCACGCGCGCGGCGAGCCCGGCGTCGACGTCCTTGAGGTGCACGTGCGCGACGCGGCCGGGGTGCTCGGCGGCGATGCGGGCCGGGTCGGCGCCGCCCACCGCCAGGTGGCCGGTGTCGAGGCAGAGCGGGACCGTGCTGCCGGCGAGCACGCGGTCGACGTCGTCAGCGGTCTCCACCATCGTGCCCACGTGCGGGTGCAGCGTGGGCGTCAGGCCGGCCGCGGCGACCGCGGCAGCGGCACCGTCCAGATTGGACAGCAGGGTGGCCCAGCCGGCCGCGTCGAGCTCGGGACGCGCGTCGTATCCGTGCCCTCCGGTGTCGGCGGCGAGCACGACCGTGCCGGCGCCGGCGGCGGCGTAGCGCGCGGCGACGGCCCCCACCTCCGGCCGCGGGTCGCGGCCGGGCTCGTGCAGGACCGCCGGGACGAAGCCGCCGACCGCGCGCAGACCGTGGGCCGCGAGCACGCCGGCGGGGTCGTCGGGAAGGTATCCCACCGGCCCGAACTCGGTGGCCGCGAGGCCCAGCGAGCGCATCTCGCCGAGCACCCGGTCGGCCGGCAACTGGAAGCCCCAGCCGGGGACCTCACACACTCCCCACGAGATGGGCGCTCCCGCGATCCGCACGTCCATGCCGTCCCTCCCAGGGCTACCTTCCGCCCCGGTTCAGGACTTTGTCAATACATTCTGACTAAGTGGTCGCGACCTGGAGGCGTAGCTCGCGCCGCCTCGCCCACCAGCGGACCGCGAACCAGCAACTCGTGGTGAGCGCGGCGCCGGCGATCGCGTCGACGATGTAGTGGTTGGCCGTGAGCACGACCGCGATCGTCATCGCGATCGGCATCAGCACCCCGATCACCTTGACCCACAGCCGCCGGGCGGCGATCGCGATCGCGATGCCCATCAGCAGGTCCCAGCCCACGTGCAGGCTCGGCACCGCGGCGTACTGGTTGGTGAACATGGGTGGCTGGAGCACCCGGTACGCGTGCGAGCTGACCGTCACCGTGTCGACCATGTCCAGGTGCGCGAGCCGGGGCGGCGCCACCGGAAAGGTCGCGAAGATCACCATGCCGATCGCGCCGGACATGATCATCGCGTTGCGCGTGCGCAGGTAGATGACCTGGTGCTTGCGGGCCAGCCAGATCAGCGTGACCGCGATGACCGGCCAGTGGCCCCAGATGTAGATCCAGTTGAATACCGTGCTGACCCGGGACGAGCTGGCGAAGGTGTCCTGTAGCCACTGCTCGTGGTGCAGCCCGAGCGCCCTCTCCAGGTCGACCACCCGCGCGGCGTTCGCGACCGCCGAGCTGACTGAACCCTCCGTCAGATGGCGTACGCCGAAGTAGATGACGATGGCACCGAGCAGGATGAAGATCTGCTGCCCGAGCCGCACTGACTGCATGGTCTTGATGGCCGGCGTGCCGCTGCCCTGCCGGACGTGCCCAGTCCCCGTTATGACCGCCATAAGCACAGCCTCCAACCTGATCTTCACACTTCCATCCGGGCCGGGCACCGACTTCTCCCTGATTCCCGGATCGGACCGGAGGGTGAGAACGCCCTAGGGGTCGCATGGTTTGCTGTGCGGATGGAGATCCGGCGGATCAGCTCAGAGGAGCGGCTCACGCACGCGTTCCCCCTTCAGGCGTACGCCTTCGAGGCGAGCCCGGCTCCCCTTGAGGAGGCAGAAAAGCTCCGCGAGTACCTCCCCTTCCAGGAGGACAACCTCACCCTCGTGGCGGAGGAGGGCGGCACCTCGCTCGCCGCCGTCTCCGCCGTGCCGATGCGGCAGAACGTGCGCGGTGTGCTACACCCGATGGCCGGCGTCGCGGGAGTGGCGGTGCACCCGCTCGCCCGCCGCCGTGGCCACGTCCGCACGTTGCTTACCCGCCTGCTGGGCGACATGCGTGACGATGGCCACCCGGTCAGCGCGCTGTACCCGTTCCGGGCCTCGTTCTACGAGCGCTTCGGCTACGTGGGGCTGCCCAAGCGGCGCCACGTCACGTTCGCCCCCGCCGACCTCGGCCACCTCGTCCGCGCCGACCTGCCCGGCGAGCTCATCTGGGAGCGGAGCGGATCCGGGTACGACGCGTACCGCGCGTTCACGCTGCGGCTGGCCGCCGAGCGGCACGGCTTCGCGGTCTTCCCCGACTACCGGGCCGAGCGGCTGCGCGCCGACGACGCCCGCTGGATCGTCACCGCCCGGGTGGGCGGCGAGGTGGCGGCGGCGGCCGCGTACCGCCTCAGCGGCTACGGCGCCGAGCTGGTGGTGGACGACCTGCTCACCACCACGCCGCTGAGCCGCGCGCTGCTGCTCCAGTTCTTCGCCCGGCACGTCGACCAGGTCGAGCGCGTGGTCGCCGGCATCGCGGCGGACGAGCTTCCCGAGCTGTGGGCCACCGACCTGGGCACCGTCACCGAGTCGCGCACCCGCGTCCCCAACGCGAACGCGCCGATGGCCCGCGTGCTCGCGGTGCCGGCGCTGGCCGGCGCGCGGGTCGGACCGGGCCGGGCGGTGGTGGAGGTGGTCGACGACCCGTTCATCGCCGGCACGTACCTGCTGGACGGGCGCGGCGGCCAGCTGGAGGTGGGTGGCGACGAGCCGGGCGTACCCCGGGCGACGCTGAACGCGGCCGGCTTCTCCGCGCTCGTGTACGGCGTGCTGGACCCGGACGACCTGCCCCTACGCGGGTTCGGTGCCGTGCCCGCCGACGCCGGCGCTCAGCTGCGGACGCTCTTCCCCCGCGCCGTCCCGTACCTGTTCGCGGACTTCTGAGCGACCGGTCAGGCGCCGGGCGAGGAGCGCGGCGGCGAGCAGCACCGCGAACACCGCCGCCACCACCTCGACACCCGCGGAGCTGAGCGCGGCGGAGAGCGAGTGCTGGATCTGGCCGGCGGCGGCCACGACCGGATCGTCCACGGCCGACCGGTCGGCGCTGAGCCGGATCTCGTACCAGCCGTAGTACGCCACGTAGGCGCCGGCGAGCAGCAGCAGCGCCCCACCCAGCCGGGAGATCGCCGAGCCGGCCCGGCGCACCGCGCGGATCAGCGAGGTGCGCAGCAGCCCCACGGCGAGGGCGGCGGCGCCGACGGCGAGGCCCATGCCGGCGGCGTACGCGAGGAAGAGCCCGACCCCGGCGCCGGTGGAGCCGGCCCGCATGCTCGCCACGACGATGGCCAGGAAGGGCCCGATGGTGCAGCTGAGCGACGCGGCGGCGTAGGCGGCGCCGAAGAGGGCCATCGACGGGAGCGTGCGGCGCAGCTCCGGTGCCCGCGGGCCGCGCCAGGGTGCGGGCAGTGACCGGCCGGCGGCGAGCCACCCGCCCACGGCGATCAGCAGCACGCCGAGACCGACGGTCACCCACGGCAACCGCTCCTGGATCCAGCCGGCGGCCGGCGCCACCGCGAGCCCGAACGCGCCGAACACCGCGACGAACCCCGCGGTCATGGCCGCCGTCGAGGCCAGGGCCCGCCGGACGGTGTCGCCCGTGGACTCACCGGCGACGAGCAGGGACAGGTACGCGGGCAGCAGCGCGAAGCCGCACGGGTTGACCGCCGCGAGCATGCCCGCGGTCAGCGCCAGCACCAGCGTGGTCTGTGTCATCGCTCAGCCGGCCAGCTCGGCGACCTTGCCCTCGAACGTGACGCTGTCCATCCACCCCTGGCTCAGGACCTTGCCGTCGCGGTCGAGGAAGACGTACGTGCTCTGCTCGGTGATCTTGAACTTCTTCCACACCGCGCCGGCCTGGTCGTTGAGGTGGGTGACGTCCCCGACCTCCCCGTCGGTGACGAACTCCTTCATCTCGCCGGCGTCACCGAGGCCGGCGACGCCCAGCAGGTTGACCTTCGTGCCGAACTCGTCCTGCATGTCCGATACCGAGGCGGCCTGCCCGAAGCAGGTGGCGCACCACGGCGCCCAGAACCACAGCACCGTCGGCCGCCCCGCGAGCCTTGCCGCGTCGAACGCCTTGCCGTCGAGCGTGGTGCCGGTGAACGTGAGCGTGGCCGGCACCGGTGCCTGCTTCTTGTCGCCGGCGGGCTGGGCGTCGGCGGCGGCCGGCTGCTGGCCCGCGTTCCAGTCCGCGCCCGGTGTCGTCCCTCCGGCGCAGCCGCCGGCCACCAGCGTTGTGGCGAGCAGGGCTGCCGCGACCAGCCGGACACGCATGCGGGACCTCCAAGGTGTGGCGCTGCGCCCCTGAGTACGGCACGCGGACGCCCGCGGTTCAACGCTCGCGTGGCACCCTTGGTCGATGTCGACCACCGCGCTGACCCGCAACGTCCTGGGCGTCTGGGGTGCGGACGGCGCGCGCTGGCTGGCCGGCCTACCCGCAACTCGGGCCGAGGTGGCGCGCGCCTGGGACCTGCGCCTGGGCGATCCCTACCCGCTCAGCTACCACTGGGTGGAGGCGGTGACCCGGGCGGACGGCACGCCGGCCGTGCTCAAGCTCGGCGTGCCCGGCGCCGACCACCTGCCGGTCGAGGCGGCCACGCTGGAGTGCTGGGCCGGCGCGGGCGCCGTGCGGCTGCTCGCCTACGAGCCGGCGTGGGGCGCGCTGCTGCTGGAGCGGGCGGAGCCGGGCACGCTGGCGCGGACGCTGGTCCCGGCGCGGGACACCGAGGCGACCGCGGCGATCCTGGCCGTGATGCGGCGGCTGCACGCGGCGCCGGTACCCGATGGGGTCCTGCCCGACCTGGAGTCGCAGGGTGCGGCCTTCGCCGCGCACCTGCGGGCCTATCCCGGCGACGACCCGCTCCCCCGCGACCTGGTCGAGCGCGCGGGCCGGCTCTTCGACGAGCTGTGCGCGTCCGCGCCGGCGCGGGTGGTGCTACACGGCGACCTGCACCACGACAACGTGCTGCGCGCGGAGCGCGAGCCGTGGCTGGCGATCGACCCGCACGGCGTGGTCGGCGACCCCGGCTACGAGGCCGGCTCGCTGGTCCACAACCCCGACCCGGAACGCCACGACGACGCGCTGCTCGCGCTGGTGCCGGCCCGGATCGAGCAGCTCGCCGACGGGATGGGGCAGCCGGTGGAACGCGTCCTCGCGTGGGCGTTCGTCAAGTCGGTGCTCTCCGAGGTGTGGACCGCCGAGGGCGACGGCAGCGAGGTCGGCGGCCGCGCGCTCGACGTCGCGCTCGCGTTATTGCCGCGACTGTGACGTGGCCGGCCGCTATGGTCGGGCGTCATGGGCGAGGAGTGGCTCAGCACCAACCAGGCCTACTGGGACGAGCGCGCACCGCTACACACCACGAGCGACTTCTACGACGTGCCGAAGTTCAAGGCCGGCGCCACGTCGCTGCGGCCGTTCGAGATCGCCGAGATGGGCGACGTGACCGGGAAACGGCTGCTGCACCTGCAATGCCACTTCGGCCAGGACACGCTCTCCTGGGCCCGGCTCGGCGCCCGCGTCACCGGCCTGGATTTCGCGGAGTCGGCCATCGAGGCGGCCCGCACGCTGGCCACTGAGATCGGCGTGCGCGGCGCCCGCTTCGTCCAGTCCAATGTGTACGACGCGCCGGCCGCCCTCGGCGAGCGCTTCGACATCGTCTACACCGGGCTCGGCGCGCTCGGCTGGCTGCCCGACATGGCGGCGTGGGCCCGGGTGGTCGCCGACCTGCTGGAGCCGGGTGGGGTCTTCTACCTGGCGGAGTTCCACCCGTTCGCCGGCGTGCTCGACGCCGAGACCGGCACCACGGTCACAAACGACTACTTCCCGGCCGCCCCGACGACGTTCGACGAGCCCGGCAGCTACGTCGACTGGGCCCTGCCGACCGTCCACAATCGAGCGACGCTCTGGCGGCACCAGATGGGCACCATCGTGAGCGCGATCTGCGCGGCGGGGCTGCGGCTAGAGTTCCTGCACGAGCACGACTGGACGCTCTTCGACAACTTCTACAACCTGGTCCGCCACGACGACGGCACCTTCCACCGCCCGGACGGCTCCCCCAGCCTCCCGATGATGTACTCCCTCCGCGCCACCAGGTCCTGAAGGACGACGGTGGGCCGGCGATCCGCGGGCACCGCTCCCGGCCGGCGGCTCGCCAGGGCGAGCCGAAATCCCCGGCCGTCCACTGCCGGCTCCGCGGGACAAGCCCCGGTCTGGTGACCGTCGCCTCGGCACAGGGCATTGTGGACAAACGAACCACGCGCTGGGTGAGCGTGATCAGCGGCGGACGGGTGCGGCCGCGGGAGCAGCGGTCTGGACCACGACGGACATCGCGGTAGCTCAAATCTGCTTGAATCGAGCCCGAGACCGCGGCGACCCTGATCCCGAAAGGTCTCTAGAGACCTTTCGGATTCGGGGTGTTTCCCCTTCGTGAGCTTCTGGAGATAGATTTGCCCACGTCTGTCAGCTGTAGACCGTTTGGTGGTTGCGGTGAGAGCCGTGCCGGGGCTTGGCACGCCGGCTGCGGCTTCCGGGGGTCGGCCAGACCGCGAAACACGATGATCAACGGATCGCCGGGGCACCTTTGCACTGCTCGGGAGAATCTGCTCAGCCATGGGGCGGCGTCATGATCGTTAGCCCGAAAAGGCTGTGACACGCCGTTATCGGGGCTAACGATCATGCGGAGCGGCCGCGGTGGTCCCGCATCTCCCACGTGACGGGACGATCGGGTCGGGATCTGGCAGGCGCCGTGATCGTTAGCCCGGAACCCGCGTGACACGCGGGCGAGAACGCGGGATCCGGGCTAACGATCATCGAAACGCGGTGAGCGCCCAGGGCCGCGGAGCCCTTGCTCGGCCCCGCCACAAGCGGCCAAGATCGCGAAAGTCGACTGGCCCACGTCCCAGCAGCGGACGGGTGAGGCTGCGGCAGCAGCGGTCCGGACCACGACGAACATCGCGGGAGTCCAAATCCTCGTCCCAACAGGGATTCAGCGGCCAAACACCTCCATCTGTGACGCAGCGTCAGGCTGGCTCAGCTGAAACTCGAGCGACGAAGCCCTGCTTTTGATCTCCCACCGCCCTGGTCGGCAACAGGCATTGTGGACAAACACCGCCGCACCGCGTGGCGCGGGCCGCGCATCCGGACCAGACCACGACAAATATCGCGGTAGCTCAAAACCCAGTCCTAAGTGGCTCTGTTACTTGTCGTACTTGTAGAGGTTGTACTTCTTCATCAGGTTGATGAGGCTCTGCGCGTACGTGGGCGACGTGGCGTAACCCGCCTTGTGGATCTCGATGGCGAAGCGGTTGGGGTCGCGGCTGTACGCGAACGCCTTCTTGTACCTGGGGTTGACCGTCAGGAAGCGCCCGTGGTCGGCGAATGAGCCGGTCGCGTTGCGGTACGCGCGGAACGACGCCGTGGTGCGGTAGCACTTCTTGCCGTCGCACTCGGTCGTGGCGTACGTACGGCAGCCCACCGCGATCCCACCCGGGCTGCCGAAGCACTTGATGCCGAAGTAGCTGTGGTCGCGGCGGGTCAGCCAGCTGCCGCCCCATCCGGACTCCAGGATCGCCTGCGCGATGGTGACCGAGGCGGGCACCTTGTACTGCCGGAAGCCCGCCCGCGCGGGGCCGGCGGTCCGGGTGACGAACTGGCCCGCGTTGGCCGGCGGCACGGTGGGCGCCATCTGGCCGCACCACGGGAGCGTGGGCGGGTTGCCGCGCCAGTCCACGTTGGAGTCCGCGACGAAGCGGCTGCCGGGCAGCTTGTTCCAGGCGGCGGTGCGGCGCATCTTGCCGCTGACGAGCTCACCCCAGACCTGGCACTCGACGTGCAGTACGGTCCCCTCGGCCAGACCCCCGACGCGGCCGAAGCGGGTGCTCGGGCCACGGCGCACGTTGACCGGGCCGGTGCCGGTGCGCACGGTGGGCAGCGCGGCGCCTTTCGGGCCGCACCAGTGCACCCAGGGGCGCCGGGGGCTCCAGCGCACGTAGGCGTCGGAGATGTAGCGGCCGTTGGACAGGCGGTCCCAGCCCGGGGTACGGCGCTGGGTTCCGGCGATGAACTGCCCGTACACCTGGCACACCACCGCCACGCGGCTGCCTTCGGCGATGCGGCCGACGTGGGCGTCCGCGGTGGAGGGGCCGGCGCGCAGGTTGAGGCCGGTGCCACCGGAACGCACGGTGGCGGTGGGACCGCCGGCGGCGGCCGCCGCGGGGCTCGGCACGAGGAGGGACACGACCACGAACGCTTCAAGGGCGTACCTCATGCACTACACGGTATTTGCCCGAATTGCGACTGAAGAGGAAATTGTGAAAAAAGTCCTCAGAACGAGAGACACTCGCACTCGGTCATCAGCGCCCGCACGTTCCGCACGTACCTCGGATTGGGGATGACGAGCCCGTTCGGGGTGTCGACGGCGCCGAAACCGAAGTTGTACGACGCGATCACCGCGTTGAGGAGGCAGAGCTCCGTGACGCCGCACGCGGTGAGCGTGTAGTCGCCCTCGAAGTACACGTCGCCGAAGTACTTGACAAGCCAGGCCAGGTAGTTGGCGCCGAGCGTCGCGTTGTCCTTGTGGTCGCGGACGTCGTACGACTGGCCGAAGCGCTGGTTGACGAACGTGGCCGTGTCCGGCATCACCTGCATGAGCCCGATGCCGCCGTCACACGCGATGATGTTCGACTGCCAGCCGCTCTCCTGCCAGGCGGTCGCCTTGACGAGGTTGAGCGGCACCTTGATGCTCGGCGCCGACGTCGGCCAGTAGGTGCGGCCGGCTGCCGCGGTCAGCGCCTCCTTCACCTGCGCGCGGGTGGCCGCGGTGCCCTCACGCTTGGCCACGCAGCCCTCCGGCGCCGGCTTCGGCGGCGCCGGCGGCAGCTGGGTCTCCACCGGCGGCTTGCGCTTCGGCTTCGGCTTCGGCTTGGCCGGCGGGCGCGTGGTGGGCGACTTCTTCGGCGTGGGCTTCGGGGTGGCGCTCGGCGTCGCCGCGGCACCCCACTCCTGCGCCAGCGGCTCGACCTCCGGAGTCTCGTCGGCCACGACGGCGGAATCCGACGGCGGCTCGTCACGCGTCCGCTCCAGACACCCCGTCAAGCCGAACAACATAACGACCGCCAAAACCCCCGCGCGCACCTTCACCGTGCCTGCCTTTCGTTTGCGACCGCGGGGCTCGCATGTCACCACAGCGTCGGCCCGTCCAGGCCGCGGGAGCTCACTCCTCGCGCTTCACGGTGCGCACCATAACAGCTCGTCAACGGCCTATCGGGGGGCTGAACCCGACATGTCTGGCACATCCGGCGACGGGTTTTGGATCCGCGCCCGGGTCGCCCACGCCACCATGAAGACCGCCGTCCACATCACGCCGAGCAGCACCGACGTGACGAGCTGGCTCGCGGTGTTCCACCCGACGTAGAGACGGGCCCCGCTCACCGTCACCACGCCCACGACCGCCACGGTCCACACAGCCACGCCGGCCATCCACGGGGTACGCCGCGCGATGAGCCACGCGAGCGTGCAGAGGCTGGCGGTGACGACCGCGTGCTGGGTCAGGATAAAGCGCTCCGACACCAGCGCGCGCTCCGCCACGGCCAGCAGCACCAGCGGCAGGAACGCACCCGCGGTGGCCACGAGCGTGACGAGGTCGCGGCGCCACGCCCGGCTGCGCCACCCGAGCACGACCGCGGCCAGCGCGACGACGACCACGAGGCTCTTGGGCCCCATGACGTCGACGACCACGTCGGCCGCGTGGGCGAAGCCCTCCGTGCGCCGGGCGGCGAACCAGTCCGCGATGACGTCGTCCACCACCGACAGTCCACTGTGGCGCACGACGAAGTTGACCACGAACGCCATCGCGAGCGCGAAGAGCAGCAGCAGCCCGAGCCCGAAGACGAGGTTGGCCACGAACGCCCACGCCGGCCCGAAGCGCATGGAGAGCAGGAAGAACAGCAGCCCGTACCGCTGGTGGACCCACCGCAGCGGCGGGAGCGCCGCCGCCCGCCGGGCCAGCGCGAGCGCGGGGTCGGGGTTGCGGCCCAGCCACCGTCCAAGAAGGACGATCGCGATGACCGCGATGAGCAGGACCAGCACGGCGCCGGTGGCCTTGCCGAGGTAGCGGGAGACCGTCTCGTACGACTCGCCGGCCAGGTAGCCGACGAGGACGGAGGCGCCGACCCAGGTGACCACGCCCAGCGCGTTCCACGGGGCGAAGCGGCGGTAGGGCATGCCGGCGCCACCGGCCAGCCGCGGCGCGAGCGTGCGCACGAAGGCTAGCCACCGGGCGCCGAACATCGCCCGGCCACCCAGCCGGTCGAGCATGGCATCGGCCTTCTGCCAGCGCTCGTAACCGATCCGCGCGCCCCACCGCCCGGACCGCAGGCGGGGACCGTAGCGGCGGCCGCTGCGGAACGCGAGCGTGTCACCGACCAGCGCGGCGGCGATCATCACGATCACGGCCGGGGTCAGGCGGAGCGTGCCGAGGTAGGCGAGGAAGCCGACGGTGAGCAGCGTCGCCTCGGCCGGCACGACCAGCCCCACGATGACGGCCGTCTCGCCCGCGACGAGGATCGCCGCCACCGCGTAGACCAGCAGCGGCGGCAGGTCCGTCAGGAGATTCACCAGGTCTTGCACGCCCGCCCCCACACGTACGACAGCATGCCAGGCCAATGTGACAGGCCCTAGGGCCTGTCTTGATCTCGGCCCGTTCGGAGATGTGCGCGACAGGCCCTTGCCCCGGCGCTGGCCGATGATCACAGGTTCGGGACAATGGACGGCATGCAGACCCGCTCGGACCTCCGCAACGTCGCGATCATCGCCCACGTCGACCACGGCAAGACGACCCTGGTCGACGCCATGCTGCGGCAGGCCGGCGCCCTCCATCGCGGCGACGTCGCCGACCGGATCATGGACTCGATGGATCTGGAGCGGGAAAAGGGCATCACGATCCTGGCCAAGAACACCGCTGTCCGCTACGTCCCCGCGGCCGGCGAGCCGGTCACCATCAACATCATCGACACCCCTGGTCACGCCGACTTCGGTGGCGAGGTGGAGCGTGGGCTCACCATGGTCGACGGCGTGCTGCTGCTCGTCGACGCGAGCGAGGGGCCGCTGCCCCAGACCCGGTTCGTGCTGCGCAAGGCGCTCAAGGCCCGCCTGCCGATCATCCTGGTGATCAACAAGGTCGACCGCCCCGACGCGCGGATCAAGGAGGTCGTCGACGACACCTACGAGCTCTTCCTCGACCTCGACGCCGACGAGAGCCAGATCGACTTCCCCATCGTGTACGCGTGCGCCCGCGACGGCCTCGCCTCGCTCGCCCAGCCGGCCGACGGCGGGATGCCCGACTCGCCCGACCTCCAGCCGCTCTTCCAGACGCTGCTCGACACGATCCCCGCCCCGTCGTACGACGAGGGGGCGCCGCTCCAGGCACACGTCACCAACCTCGACGCCTCTCCGTTCCTGGGCCGGCTCGCGCTCTGCCGGGTCCGGCAGGGCACGATCCGCAAGGGGCAGACGGTGGTCTGGTGCCGCGAGAGCGGTGCCGAGGAGCGGGTGCGCATCTCCGAGCTGCTGATGACCGACGGGCTGGAGCGCAAGCCGGCCGACGCGGCCGGGCCGGGCGACATCATCGCGGTCGCCGGCATCCCCGAGATCATGATCGGCGACACGCTCGCCGACGCGGAAAACCCGATCGCGCTGCCCCGCATCACCGTCGACGAGCCGGCCATCTCGATGACGATCGGCACCAACACCTCGCCGCTCGTCGGCCGCGTCAAGGGCGCCAAGGTCACCGCCCGCATGGTCAAGGACCGCCTCGAGCGCGAGCTGGTCGGCAACGTCTCGCTCCGCGTCCTGCCCACCGAGCGGCCGGACACCTGGGAGGTGCAGGGCCGCGGCGAGCTCGCCCTCGCCATCCTGGTCGAGCAGATGCGCCGCGAGCAGTACGAGCTGACCGTCGGCAAGCCGCAGGTGGTGACCCGGGTGGTCGACGGCAAGATCTACGAGCCGATGGAGCGCCTCACGATCGACGCGCCCGACGAGTACCTCGGCGCGATCACCCAGCTCCTCGCCACCCGCAAGGGCCGCATGGAGCAGCTGGTCAACCACGGCACCGGCTGGATCCGGATGGAGTGGCTGGTGCCGGCGCGCGGGCTGATCGGCTTCCGCACCGAGTTCCTCACCGACACCCGGGGCACCGGCATCCTGCACCACGTCTTCGAGTCGTACGAGCCGTGGGCGGGCGAGCTGCGCACCCGCAACACCGGTTCGCTGGTGGCCGACCGCACCGGCGCGGTCACCGCGTTCGCGATGCTCAACCTCCAGGAGCGGGGCACGCTCTTCGTCGAGCCGTCCACCGAGGTGTACGAGGGCATGATCGTCGGGGAAAACTCCCGCTCCGACGACATGGACGTCAACATCACCAAGGAGAAGAAGCTCACCAACATGCGCGCCTCCACCTCCGAGGAGACGGAGAAGGTGATCCCGCCGCGCAAGCTCTCGCTGGAGCAGGCGCTGGAGTTCTGCCGCGAAGACGAGTGCGTGGAGGTGACGCCGGCCGCCGTGCGCCTGCGCAAGGTGACGCTCGACGCCACCCAGCGCGCCCGCGACACCGCCCGGCGCAAGCATGCTGGATGACCTGCCTCCGGGCGTGTCCGTCTACATCGGACCGCTGGACGGGCCGGCGCGCCACACCCGCCTGCCGGAGCAGACCCACTACGCCGCCAGCACGATGAAGGTCGCCGTGCTGGCGGCGCTGCACCGCTCCGGCGCCGACCTCGACGCCGAGGTGCCGGTGCACAACGTCTTCGCCTCGGCGGCCGGCGGGATGTTCGGCTGCACCCGCGACTACGACAGCGACAGGGGCGTGTGGGAGCGGCTGGGCGGCACGGTCCCGCTGGGCTGGCTGGCCGAACGCATGATCACCAAGTCGAGCAACCTGGCCACCAACATCGTGCTCGGCCACGTGGGGCTCGACGCGGTCGCCGAGGTGTGGGCCCTCGCCGGCGCGCGACACAGCGTGACCCGGCGCGGCATCGAAGACTACGCCGCCCGCGACGCCGGCCTCGACAGCCTGGTCACGGCCGCCGACCTGGCCGCGCTCTTCACCGCGATCGTCACCGGGCGGCTCGGCCCGCCGGACGCCATGGTGGCGACGCTCCTGCGCCAGGAACGCACCGAGGACCTCGCCGCCGGACTCCCGGAGGGCACCCGCGTCGCGCACAAGAACGGCTGGGTCGACGGCGTGCGCCACGGGGCCGGCGTGGTCTTCCCGGACGACGCGCCGCCGTACGCGATCGCCGTCTGCACCACCACGGACCTGGCCGACGCCGACGCGTGCGGGCTGATCGCGCGCGTGTCGGCGGCCGCTTGGGAGCGACGATGATCAGCCAGATCCACACCCACCGCGTGTCCGCGCCGCTGCACACGCCGTTCGTGACCGCGCTGCGCCGGGCCACCACCGTCGAGACGCTGGTCGTGGAGATCGTCGATAGCGACGGGCGCTCCGGCTTCGGCGAGGCGCCGCAGGTGTGGCAGGTGACCGGCGCCTCCGTGGCCGGCAGCGAGGCCTGCGTCCGCGAGATCCTCGCGCCGCTGCTCACCGGCCGCGACCCCGACGACCTGCACGCACGGCTGGCCGAGACGCGGCGCGCGGTCGCCGGCAACGAGGCCGCCAAGGCCGCCGTCGACACCGCGCTGCACGACCTTGCCGCGCGCCGGCTCGGCGTACCCCTGGCGCGCCTCCTGGGTGGGACGGCGTCGCGGGTTCCCACGGACGTCACGCTCTCCGCCGGCGCGGCCGGCGCCCTGGCCGCGGCGGCCCAGGACCGGGTGGCGGAGGGTTTCGCGGTGCTCAAGCTCAAGGTGGCGCTCGATGCCGCGGGTGACATCTCCCGGGTACGCGAGGTGCGCGCGGCGGTCGGCGACGGGCCCCGCATCCGGCTGGACGCCAACCAGGGCTGGACGCCGCGCGAAGCGGTGCGGGTGATCCGGGGCATCGAGGACGCGGGGCTCGACGTCGAGCTCGTTGAGCAGCCGGTGCCGGCGTGGGACCTCGACGGGCTGGCCTGGGTGAGCGAGCGGGTGTCGCTGCCGATCTTGGCCGACGAGGCCGTCTACGGCGTACGCGACCTCGTCGAGGTGATCCGCCGGCGGGCCGCCGACATGGTCAACGTCAAGCTCGCCAAGTGCGGCGGCCTCGGCCCGGCGCGCACGCTGCTGGAGCTCGCCGCCGCGCACGGGATGGGCACCGTGGTCGGCTCGATGATGGAGACCCAGGTCGGCATCGGCGCCGCGGCGAGCCTCGTCGCCGCCTACGGCACGACGGCGGTCTGCGACCTCGACGCCGCCTGGTGGCTCGCGTCGTCTCCGGTCGAGGGCGGCATCCGGTACGCGGAGGCGCACGTCGTGCTGCCGGACGACCCCGGGCTCGGCGTGAAGATAATATCCAAGGATGGCGACTGAGCCGGCAGTTGGTTTCGTAGCGACCCCGGTGGCGACGCTGTGGTCCGACCCGGCGGCGGTCCGCCCCGTCGACGCGCCCGCACTCGCCCCCCGCGCCGACATCGCGGCCTGGGTGTCCAGGATGGACCACGACCAGCGGGTTGGTGAGTGCGTCGTCAGTCAGCTGCTGCTCGGCGAGCGGGTGCTCGTCGACGAGCTGCGTCCGGACGGCTGGGCCCGGGTCGTGGCCGTGGAGCAGCCGGCGGCGCGGCTGGACCCGCGGGGGTACCCGGGCTGGATGCCGGCGGCCCAGCTCGCCTTCACCGCCGGCCCGGAGCCCTCGCTGGTGGTGGACGCGGTCACGACGGGCCTGCGCGACCGCCCCGGCGGGCGGGTCGTGCTGCCCGGCGTGGTCCTCGGCACCCGGCTCGCGCCGGCCGGCCCGCCGGTCGACGGCTTCCAGCCGGTACACGTGCCGGGGCTCGAGCGTCCGCTGTGGGCGTCAGGCGGAGCGGTGGCGCCGTGGCCGTCGCCGGCGACCGGCGTGCTCGCCCTGGCCCGCCGGCTCGTCGACCGCGTGTACGTGTGGGGCGGCATGTCCGGCGACGGCATCGACTGCTCCGGGCTCGTACACCTGGCGTGGCGGCGCCTCGGCGTACGGCTCCCCCGCGACGCGAGCGACCAGGCGGACGCCACCGCACCGCTCCCGCCCGGCGAGGAGCGCCCTGGCGACCTGTACTTTTTCGCCCGTCCCGGGCGCCCCGTCCACCATGTGGGCTTCGTGTCCGACCGGGGCCCGGGTCACCTGCTGCACGCCTGTTACCGGCAGCGGCTCGTGGTCGAGGAGCCGATGCCCGCGGAGCGCGCCGCCACGTTGGTGGCGGCGCACCGCGTCGTCAGTGGTCCGCGCTGACTAATTCCTTCTTGCTGTCGCGGGACGACTTGATGAGGCTCGCCACGGTGGCGACGATCAGCGTGCCGATGATGACGGTCAGCGACAGCCAGATCGGGATGTGCGGCGCCCAGCCGACGTGCTCGCCGCCGTTGATGAACGGCACATTGTTGTCCGCGAGCGCCTCGAGCACCAGCTTGACCCCGATGAAGCCGAGGATGACCGACAGGCCGAGCGACAGGTAGACGAGCCGCTCCAGCAGGCCGCCGAGCAGGAAGTAGAGCTGGCGCAGGCCCATCAGCGCGAACACGTTGGCGGTGAAGACGAGGTAGGGCTCGTCGGTGATGCCGAAGATCGCCGGGATCGAGTCGAGCGCGAAGATGAGGTCGGTCGTGCCGATCGCGATCATCACGATCAGCAGCGGCGTGAACATGCGCCGGCCCTTGGTGTCGACCGTCGTGAAGCGCCCGTTGCCGTAGTCGTTGGAGACCCGCAGGGCGCGCCGCGCGTACCGGATGACGACGTTTTCCTTGTAGTCCTCGGCGTCCATTTCGCCCTGGCGGGCGAGGTTGATCGCCGTGTAGATCAGGAACGCGCCGAAGATGTAGAACACCCAGGCGAACTGGGAGATCAGCGCCGCACCCGCCGCGATGAAGCCGCCCCGCATCACCAGCGCCAGGATGATGCCGATGAGCAGCACCTCCTGCTGAAACTTACGGGGCACCGCGAAGCGGCTCATGATGATCACGAAGACGAAGAGGTTGTCGACCGACAGGCTGTACTCCGTGAGCCAGCCGGCGTAGAACTCACCCGCGATCGTGCCACCGCTCGTGACCCAGACGCCGACACCGAAGACCAGCGCGAGGGCGATGTAGAAGCTCACCCAGAGACTGGACTCTTTGATGCTCGGCTCGTGGGGGCGCCGGCCGATGATCAGCAAGTCGACGGCGAGCACCGCGATGAGAACGACGAGGGTGACGACCCACACCCCTGTGGACACGTCCAATGAAACCTCCGGCAGACACGCGACATCGCCCCGTCATGGACGAAGCGATGTGGACTCTGTCGGAGGTCTCTTCCGCCGCCCTCGGACCGTGCCTCGTGGGACTGGCGACCGACGATGCCGGGTCGACGACCAAACGAGCTGGTGACGACCGTGTTGACGACAACGTCGCGGGGGAATACTCCCCTCCTACGTCCACCATCATCCACCATCGGCACCCGTTTTGGCACATCCGCGGACTGTGTAATGCGACTCCTAGCACAGTCACTCAATCTTCCTAGGAGGCTAGGCACGGTAAGCTGCCGGCATGGTGCTCGAAGTCGCGCTGATCGACGTCAATCCAGGTCAGGAGGACGACTTCGCGGCCGCGTACGCGAAGGGTCACCCCGTCCTGGTCACCACTCCGGGCTGCCGCTCGGTCCGCATGACCCGCGGCATCGAGTCGCCGTCGCGCTTCGTGCTCCTCGTGGAGTGGGACTCGGTCGAGGCCCACGTGCGAAACTTCCGCGACAGCGAGCGCTTCACGACGTGGCGCTCCCACATCGGCCCCTACTTCGCGGCGCCCCCGCGGGTCGAGCACTTCACGGATGTCCCCGCCTGACGCTCCCGCGCCTTCGGGCCACGGCGGGTCCTTCGCCCCGGCCCGCCTTCAGGCCGCGGCCTGGTCCTTCGCCGCGCCCGCCGTCAGGCCGCGGCCTGGTCCTTCGCCGCCGCTTTCGCCAGGCCCTCGGCGCATTCCTTGATGAAGCGACCGAGAAACCAGCGGTAGAACCCACCCATCCACGGGCGCTTCGCCGTGAACGTGGAGTGCCACCGGATCAGCGTGCCCCCGCCGTCCGGGGTGAGGTCGACGTCGGCGCGGTAGCCGTCGAGCGCCATGCCCGACACGAGCCGGTAGCTGAACCGGCGGCCCGGCACCGCCTCGACGATCTCCTCGTGGGTGGTGAACGGCCAGGTCCGGAAGATCCGGATGGCCCCGACGCCCTCGCCACCGGCCGGGCTCTCCCGCTCCAGCTCGAACGAGCCCAGCCCCGACCAGGTGGGCCAGGTCGCGCCGTCTACGAGCAGGCGGTAGACCGCATCGGCGTCCGCCCGCGAGCGCGCCGTCACATCGATGTCCTGCACACGCATGTACCATATGGTACATGCCCGATCCCCGGCAGCGCCTCCTCGACGCCGCCATCGACCACCTCGCCGCGCACGGCCTCAGCGACCTGAGCCTGCGCCAGCTCGCGGCCGCGCTCGGCACGAGTCACCGCATGCTCATCTACCACTTCGGCTCCAAGGAGGGGCTGCTCGTCGAGGTGATCCGGGCGGTCGAGCGGCGCCAGCGGGAGGCCTTCGCCGATCTGGGACTCGACGACGCGGTCACGCCGGGCGACGCGATCCGCCGGATGTGGCGGCGCTTCGCCGACCCGGCGCTGGCCCCGCACGAGCGGCTGTTCTTCGAGGTCTACGGGCAGGCGCTCCAGGGCCGCGCCCACGCGCTCCCCCTGCTCGACGGCATCGTGGAGTCGTGGCTGGCGCCGGCGGTGGAGTTCGCCCGCGCCCGCGGCGTGCCGGAGGACGTGGCCCGCGCCGACGCGCGACTGGGCGTGGCCGTGATGCGCGGGCTGCTGCTCGACCTGCTGGCGACGGGCGACCGCACCGCGGTCGACGCCGCCGCCGAACGCTTCGCCGCCGCCTACGAGGCCCTGACGGCGCAGCCCACACCCGGCGGCCCGCCGCCCACGCGGCCCACACCCGGCGGCCCGCCGCCCACGCGGCCCACACCCGGCGGCCCGCCACCCACGGAGCCCGCGGCCAGCGGCCCGCGGCCCGGCGCGGTCAGGGCTGAAACTTCGCGCGGCGGCCCAGCTTCGTAAACCCGAGCCGCGTGTAGAGGCGGGCGGCGGGGTTGTCCACGTTGACGTCGAGGAGGACCTGCTCGGCGCCCTCCTCCCGCATCCGCCGGAGCGACTCGGTCACCAGCGCGCCGCCGACACCCCGGCCGCGCCACGCGGGCACCACGCCGACCTGGATGACCCAGCCCTCCGCGCACGTGATGAAGCCGGCGTCGCCCGCGCCGTCCGGGCCGGCCGCCAGCAGTGACCACTGTGGACGAAACTCCTCGTCGCCGGCGGTCCACGCCACCCACCGCTCGGCGGGCCAGCCGGGAAAGCCGGGCCGGTCGCGGAAGGCGGCGTCGTACGCGGCGAAGAACCGGGCGGCCAGGTCAGGCGTCCACTCGCGCAGGGTAAGGCCGGGCGGGAGCGGCACGGCCGGCGGCTCGGCGGCCGCGAGGTCGAAGCGCATCACGTCTTCGGCGAACACCTGCCGCAGCCCCCGGCTGGCGAACAGCCGCTCGCTCGCCTCGGTCAGCGCCTCGGTCTCCACGGTCACCGCGGGATCGACGCTGGTCGCGACCGCCAGCCCCCGGTCGAGCAGCACGCCGCCGATGCCGCGACCGCGGTGGGCCGGGTCGACGAGTCCGATGACCGCCGCGCCCGGCGAGAGGCGGCGGACCGCCGCCGCCGCGACGAGCTCGCCCGCCGCCGTGCGGGCGCCGGTCGTGATCACGCCGTCGGCCCCGAAGCGGCTGACGGTGACCTCCGTCATGCCGCCGTCTGTCGCATGGCACCGCGCGGCCAGGGCGGCCACCGCCTCCTGGTCGCGCTCACCGTCGAGCGGGCTCCAGGTCAACTCCCCGTCACGCACCCCACGACCCTAAGGCCCATCGATCGATAGCGCTCCCGCGTTTTTCCGCAACAGGGCGGCGACGCGCTACTTCACGCCGGCCGCGTCCATGCCGCGCAGCTCCTTCTTGAGCTCGTGGACCTCGTCGCGGATGCGGGCCGCCAGCTCGAACTGAAGCTCGCGCGCCGCGGCCAGCATCTGGTCGTTGAGATCCTGGATGAGCTGGGCCAGGTCGGCGCGGGCCATGCCCTCGCGGGACGGGGTCGCCGCCTTGCCCCGCGAACGGGTCTGCGGCACCGGCGCCTTGCCCCGCGACATCTGCCGGCCCGAGCCGCCGATCACGTGCCCGCCCGGGCCGTGGCCGCCCAGCGCGCCCTCGGTGTCGTCGGCCTCGCGGTAGATGTCGTCGAGGATGTCGTGGATCTTCTTGCGGAGCGGCTCGGGCGAGATGCCGTTGGCCTCGTTGTACGCCACCTGCTTGGCCCGCCGCCGGTTGGTCTCGTCGATCGCCGTGGCCATCGACGGCGTGATCTTGTCGGCGTACATGTGGACCTGACCGGACACGTTTCGCGCGGCGCGGCCGATGGTCTGGATCAGCGAGGTGCCGCTGCGCAGGAAGCCCTCCTTGTCGGCGTCGAGGATCGCCACCAGCGACACCTCGGGCAGATCGAGGCCCTCGCGCAGCAGGTTGATGCCGACGAGCACGTCGTAGTCGCCCTTGCGCAGCTCGCGCAGCAGCTCGATCCGGCGCAGCGTGTCCACTTCGGAATGCAGGTAGCGCACGCGGATGCCGTGCTCCAGCAGGTAGTCGGTGAGGTCTTCGGCCATCTTCTTGGTGAGCGTGGTGACCAGCACCCGCTCGTCGCGCTCGGTGCGCAGCTGGATCTCGTGCATGAGGTCGTCGATCTGGCCCTTGGTCGGCTTGATCATCACCTCGGGGTCGACCAGGCCGGTCGGCCGGATGACCTGCTCGACGAACTCGCCACCGGAGTGCTGGAGCTCCCACGGCCCCGGCGTCGCGGACAGGAACACCATCTGCCCCACCCGCTCCAGGAACTCGTCGAACCGCAGCGGCCTGTTGTCAGCCGCGCTGGGCAGCCGGAAGCCGTGCTCGATCAGCAGCCGCTTGCGCGAGGCGTCCCCCTCGTACATGGCGCCGATCTGCGGGATCGTCTGGTGTGACTCGTCGATCACCGTCATGAAGTCGTCGGGGAAGTAGTCGAGCAGGCAGTGCGGCGGGTCGCCGTGGCTCCGGCCGTCGATATGCATCGAGTAGTTTTCGATGCCGTTGCAGAAGCCGACCTGGCGCATCATCTCGATGTCGTAGGTGGTGCGCATGCGCAGCCGCTGCGCCTCCAGCAGCTTGTTTTGCCGCTCCAGCTCGGCCAGCCGCTCGCCGAGCTCGGCCTCGATGCCGCGCAGCGCCCGCTCCATCCGCTCCGGCCCGGCCGCGTAGTGGGTGGCCGGGAAGATGAGCAGCTGGTCGACCTCCTTGACCACGTCGCCGGTGAGCGGGTGGAGGTAGTAGAGCTTTTCCACCTCGTCGCCGAACAGCTCGACGCGGACGGCCAGCTCCTCGTATGCCGGGATGATCTCGAGGGTGTCGCCGCGCACCCGGAACGTGCCGCGGCTGAACGACATGTCGTTGCGCGTGTACTGGATCTCGACGAGGCGGCGCAGCAGCTTGTCACGGTCGATCTCCTCGCCGACGCGGACGCGCACGGACCGGTCGAGGTATTCCGACGGGGTGCCCAGGCCGTAGATCGCGGACACGGTGGCCACCACGATCACGTCGCGCCGGGTCAGCAGCGACATCGTGGCGGAGTGGCGCAGCCGCTCGACCTCCTCGTTGACCGAGGAGTCCTTTTCGATGTACGTGTCCGTCTGCGGGATATACGCCTCGGGCTGGTAGTAGTCGTAGTACGAGACGAAGTACTCCACCGCGTTGTTGGGCATCAGCTCCCGAAACTCCTTGGCGAGCTGCGCACACAGCGTCTTGTTGTGAGCGAGCACCAACGTGGGGCGCTGCATCCGCTCGACCAGCCAGGCGGTGGTCGCGCTCTTGCCCGTGCCGGTGGCGCCCATGAGCACCGTGTGGCGATCGCCACGGCGCACTCGACGCTCAAGGTCGTCGATGGCTGCCGGCTGGTCGCCGGAAGGCTTGTAGTCGCTGACGACCTGGAAGCGACCGTCGAGCCGCGGGATGTCGAGACCCATGCGCTAAACCGTACGCCGCGGGTGTGACAACCCGCTCCGGACTCGGTTCCACCTGCGATCAACTTCGATATTGGCGTTGTGTGCGAAAGATCACCGCACTACCCTCTTAGGAGTAGGCCGCTCGCGGCGGCCGACCGGAGACACGATCGGGCCTCCACACCGGCCGGTCTGTCCCGGCGCAGGGTCGCAGCCCCGGCAGCTCGCCGGTGAGCGCACCCGACGCGGTCGCGCAGGACGCGCTGACCGGCCGCCGCGAGCGCCCCATCTTTTCCCGGCCTGCCCGCGACCCATCCGACCCGCAGCGCGTTCAACCTCGCGTGAAGGCAAGCTTCGAACGGCGACGGATCATCGCACTCGCCGCCCTGGTCTGCGTGGCGGCCGGCTCGGCCGCCGGGCTCACCACCGGTCTCGTCTCGTGTACGCCCGCCGACAAGCCGGTGGAGGCGAGGCCGCTCTCTTCGACCGAGGCGCAGCGGCTGGCCGGCATGCGCGCCCGAAACTTCAAGGACGGGCGGGTCGGCGTGCGGGCCACGCTGGGCAAGCCGGGCGCCGAGATCAAGCTGGCGGGCTGGATCGACTGGCGGCGCCAGCTCACCTACCTCGCGGCCACCGCGCCGGCGCCCGGGCCGGACGACGGACTGCTCCAGGCGGTACCCGGAATCATCGCGACCCGGCCGGGACGCGCGGACGGCGGCCTGCCCCCGGCGACGCCGCCGGCGAAGGACTGGCGGGTGCGGCCCTCGACCGCGACCAGCGCGCACCCGGCGCCGATCGACTCGTTCGTGGCGCTGCTGTTCGCGATCGCCAGCGACAAGCCGGACCAGGCCGACCTGCTGGCGCGCAGCGACTCCCGCTGGCTCGGCACCGACCGGATCGCCGACAAGACGGTGGACGTGCTGCTCGGCCCGGCCGTACCGCCGCAGCCCAAGCCGACCGTGACAGCCAGCCCCAGCCCCAGCGCCTCACCGACCAAGCCCGGCGCGGCCGGGCCGGCCTCCCCCACGCCCGCCCCGAACTCGCTGGCCGCGATGGGCGGCGCGGTGCGGTACTGGCTGGACGGTGACGCGCGGCTGCACCGGTTCGAGGCGCTGCTGAGCAAGGACCTGCCGGTCAAGGTCGACCTCACCCGCGAGGAGCGGCCGGAGCTGGTGGCGATCGACGCGCTCGGCGGGCGCACCGGCAAGCCGCGCCAGGTGACCGCCGAGGAGGCGCGGGCGCTCGCCCTCATGCGGCAGCGCAACCGCGCGGCGGGCGGCGGCAGGATCACGCTGACCGTGCCGATGCTGCCCGCCGGCATGCTGCTCGCGACCGGGTGGCTGGACTGGCGCGAGACGGTGGCGTACCTGGGCGCGTACGACATGGACAAGAAGGACGAACGCGTCCTCATGCGGGCCACCCGCACCGGCGTGACCGTGCGAAACGACGGCTTCACCGCCGGGAAGCCGCCGCCGCTCCCCCCACCTGCCGGCGAATGGCGGACGATCCCGTGGGCGGCCCGCGGCGACGCGCTCGGCGGGCTCGACCTCGACCTGCTGCTCAACGAGGCGCTCGCGGTGAGCGGCACCGGCAAGGACGACGCGGCGGCGCTCCGCGACGTGGCACTGTGGCTGCGCAAGGACACGCTCGCCGGCGGCCCGGTCAACGTGTACGAGATCGCCAAGGGCGCCGACCTCGGCGGCGCGCGGGGCGCGGCCCGCATCCGCTACTGGATGGACCGCACCGGGGTGCTGCGCCGGCTGGAGCTGCGCACCCGCACCGGGGCGTTCGCCCAGCTCGACATCACCCCGGAGAAGGTGCCGACGCTCAGCCGGCCGTGACGCGCGCCGGCCGCCCAGGGTCGGCGCTCCCCCACCCGCGGCCCTCGGGCAGCGGCGGGAAGCCGGCCGGGCCGAGCGCGTCCAGCCGGTCGCTCTCCACATGCACTACGCCGCCGTCGAGGGCCACCTTGTCGGTGTCGAGCACGTGGCTCAGCCGCGCCGCGATCCGCGGGTAGTCCTCCACCGACGTCGACGCGCCCGGGCAGGGGACGCGCTGGTGGCGGACGTTTTCCTCGTAGGGCACGAGCCGCTCGTGCCACAGCGCGTCGACCCGGGCGTGCAGGTCGTCCAGGTCGGCGTCGTTGCGCAGCAGCGAGTCGGCGGCGGCCCGCCGCTCGGCCGCGCCGGCCTGCGCGCGGATGCGGGCGTGCGCCTGCTCGGGCGCCATCCCCCGGTCGCGCACGAGGCGCTCCACGCGGGTGGCCTCGTCCGCGTCGACCACGATCACGAGGTGGTACGTCGGCGCGAGCCCCACCTCGACGAGTAGCGGCACGTCGTTGACGACGACCGCGTCGGGTGCGGCGGAGGCGACGAGCTCGGCTGTGCGGCGGCGCACCCGCGGGTGGATGATCGCCTCCAGCCGCCGGCGGGCCACGTCGTCGCCGAACACCCGGGCGCCGAGCGCGGGCCGGTCGAGCGCGCCGTCCGCCCCGAGCACACCCTCACCGAACTCCGCGACGACCTCCGCCAGCCCCTCGGTGCCCGGCGCGACGACCTCCCGAGCCAGCCGGTCGGAGTCGACGACGGTGGCCCCTCGCGCGGCCAGGCGCGCGGCGACGGCGCTCTTGCCCGCCCCGATCCCCCCGGTCAACCCGATCAGCAGCACAGCCCCAGTCTTCCACCCCGCCCCGCGCGGCCTCGAAACCCTCGAGCGCAAGAGATTTGATATCTGGGCTACCGCGATGTCCGCCGTGGTCCAGACCGCTGCGCGGGCCCCCCGGGGAAACGTGGAACGCGGCGGAGCGTTTTCTTGGGGTGCATTTCCCGCGGCCTCACCCGTCCGCCGCTGGTCACGGTCACCCGGCGCTTCGCTCCCGGCCGCTCCCGACCGGCTTTCCGAACGCCGACGCCGCCGGCCGCGGAGTGCGACGCCCCAGCGGGATCGGGCTTGTCGCGCGGAGGTGGCAGCGGGGGTCGGAGGTCTCGGCGAGCGCTGCGAGCCGCCGGCCGCCGCGGTCTCCGGCGGGAGCGGCGGTCCGCAGCTGACGCGGACCCGGGAAATCTGCTCGAAAGCAAGCAAAGACAAGGCCCCGCCGCGCTCGCGCGCGACGGGGCCTGTCTACCGGTCGATCCTTACTTGCCGCCGGCCAGCTTTTCGCGCAGCGCGGCGAGCGCCTCGTCGGTGGCCAGGGTGCCCGCGGGCTCCTCGGCCTGGCGGGCCGGCGCGGCCGAAGCCTGCGGGGCACCGCCACCGCTCGCGCCACCCGCCGAAGGGGGTGCCGCGGCGGCCTCGACGTCGGCGGCACGCGCCGTCTGGACCTGCTTGGTGTGGGCCTCCCAGCGCTGGCGGGCCTCGGCGTACTGCCGCTCCCACTCCTCACGCTGCTTGTCGAAGCCCTCGAGCCACTCGCCCGTCTCCGGGTCGAAGCCCTCGGGGTAGATGTAGTTGCCCTCGGTGTCGTACGTCGCGGCCATGCCGTACTGCGTCGGGTCGAAGTGCTCCTCGCCCTCGACGAAGCCCTCGTTGGCCTGCTTGAGCGACAGCGAGATCCGGCGACGCTCGAGGTCGATGTCAATGACCTTGACCATCACGTCGGAGCCGACCTGCACCACCTGCTCCGGGATCTCCACGTGGCGCTCGGCCAGCTCGGAGATGTGGACCAGGCCCTCGATGCCGTCGTCGACCCGCACGAACGCGCCGAACGGCACCAGCTTGGTCACCTTGCCCGGCACGATCTGCTGGATCGCGTGGGTGCGGGCGAACTGCCGCCACGGGTCCTCCTGCGTCGCCTTCAGCGACAGCGAGACCCGCTCGCGGTCGAGGTCGACGTCGAGGACCTCGACCTCCACCTCCTGGCCCACCTCGACGACCTCGGACGGGTGGTCGATGTGCTTCCAGGACAGCTCGGAGACGTGCACCAGGCCGTCGACGCCACCAAGGTCGACAAACGCGCCGAAGTTGACGATCGAGGACACGACGCCCTTGCGGACCTGGCCCTTCTGAAGCTTGTTGAGGAACTCGGTGCGCACCTCGGACTGGGTCTGCTCCAGCCACGCCCGGCGGGACAGAACCACGTTGTTACGGTTTTTGTCCAGCTCGATGATCTTCGCCTCGAGCTCGCGACCCACATACGGCTGGAGGTCGCGCACGCGCCGCATCTCCACCAGCGAGGCGGGCAGGAAGCCGCGCAGCCCGATGTCGAGGATCAGACCGCCCTTGACCACTTCGATGACGGAGCCACGCACGACACCGTCCTCGTCCTTGATCTTCTCGATCGTGCCCCAGGCGCGCTCGTACTGCGCCCGCTTCTTCGAGAGGATCAGGCGGCCCTCCTTGTCCTCCTTCTGGAGAACCAGGGCCTCGATGTGATCACCGACCGACACCACCTCAGCGGGGTCCACGTCATGCTTGATCGACAACTCGCGCGAGGGGATGACGCCCTCGGTCTTGTAGCCGATGTCGAGCAGGACCTCGTCCCGATCGACCTTGACGACGGTGCCTTCGACAATGTCGCCGTCGTTGAAGTACTTGATGGTCTCGTCGATGGCGGCGAGGAACGCCTCCTCGGACCCGAGGTCGTCGACGGTGACCTTGTTGGCGCTCGAGGTGGCCTCGATGCTGCTCGTCATGTGGACTGTTGCTCCGAACGGATGGTGTCGCGGGGACCTGCTGCGCCCACGGACCCGCCGCCGGGCACAACTCAGCGTCATTGGTGATCAGCGCGATGTGTCCGTCGACCGCGGACCTGCTCCCTGCCGAGGTCACGATCCGCGAGTGCATCGACTAGCTTACCGTGCGCATTACCACAGCGTGCAAGCCCTACCGGGGCGAGATGTGCGCGTGTCGCCAATCGCCCGAAATGTCCCACTCGCGGGAACGACCAGTCGCGGCCGGAACCCCCCGATGCCGCAGGCGTGGCCGGCTCGACAGGTGGGTAGAAGGTAGCCGCCAATCGGATCCACGAGGAGGCGGTGTTGCGTACGGACGTGGCCGATGCCCGGCTCGACCTCGACCGTGAGGCGCAGCTGTACGCCACACGCGCGGAGGCTGATCCGTCCGCGCGGGCCGAGTTCGTCGAAGCCTGCCTGCCGCTCGCCCGCCGGCTCGCACAGCGCTACGTCGGCCGGGGAGAGCCGTTCGACGACCTGGAACAGGCCGCCCGGCTCGGCCTCGTCAACGCGGTGGACCGGTACGACCCCGGGCGCGGCTCGTTCACCGCCTTCGCGGTCATCACCATGCTGGGCGAGCTGCGAAAACACTTCCGCGACCGCACCTGGGGCGTGCGCGCGCCGCGGCGCCTCCAGGACCTGCTGCTCCAGATCCGGCACACCGACGCCGACCTCTCCAACGCCGGCGACCGCGCCGAGCTGGCCGACCGCCTGGACACCTCCGTCGACGAGGTCGACCGGGCCGTGCTGTCCGCCGCCGGGTACACGCCGCGGTCGTTGAACGCACCGATCACCGGCGGCGACTCCGGCGACGCCGCCGAGTACGGCGACCTGATCGGCGAGATCGACGCCGACCTCGCGGCGGTCGACGACCGGCTGACCCTGCTCACCTTGCTGGAACGGCTCCCCGAGCGCGAACGCCAGATCCTGGTCCTGCGGTTCTACGGCGATCTCACCCAGGTGCAGATCGCGGAACGCTGCGGCATCTCGCAGATGCACGTCTCCCGGCTGCTGTCCCGGACGTTGACCTGGCTGCGCCACGCCATGCTCTCGGACACCACGCCACCGTGGGGTGCCGAGAGCCCGATGGACCAGCCCCGGCTGGCGCTGACCACCACCCGCGCCCGCGGCGGCGTCGTGACCGTCGCCGTCGGCGGGGAGGTCGACCGGGACAGCGCCGACCAGCTGCGCCGGGCGGTCCTGGACGCCGTCGCCAGCCACGCCGCCGAGGTGCGCGTCGACCTGTCCGGTGTGCCGTTCGTCGACGCCGCCGGCGTGGCCGCGCTGGTCGCCTGCTATCAGGAGGCCACCCGCGCCGCGGTCGAGCTGCGGGTGCGCGGCGCCCAGCCGTACGTACGGCGCGTGCTGTCGCTGTCCCGGTTCCACCGGCTGTAGCCGGTTTGCCCCTGGATTACCGGGGAATCAACGCGGCTCACCTCGTCCGGTCTTTGGGGGGTACATGACGGCGACGGCTGCCGCCTACGCGAGCGTGGGTGCGATCGACTTCCCGGTGTTTCGGCTGCCCGGCGTGTACCCGCCGCAGGCCGACACGGCGCTTCTGGCCGAGGCGGCCGCCTCCGCGCCCATCCCGCGCGGCGCCCGGGTGCTCGACGCGTACACCGGCAGCGGCGTGCTCGCGGTGACGGCCGCCCGGCTCGGCGCGGGTGACGTCACCGCCGTCGACGTCTCCCGCCGGGCCGTGCTCTGCGCCCGCCTCAACGCCTGGGGCCGTGGGCTGCCGGTGCGCGCGTGGCGCGGTTCGCTGGCGGAGGTCGCCGGCGGGTACGACGTCGTGCTGGCCAACCCGCCGTACGTGCCGTGCCCGTCGCCGGCCGTGCCCGCCGGGCGGGAGCGGGCCTGGGACGCCGGGCCGGACGGTCGGGCGGTCCTCGACCCGCTCTGCGCGACCGCGCCGGACCTGTTGAACGACAAGGGCTTCCTGCTGCTCGTCCACTCTCATGTGTCCGATGTGGACCAGTCGCTGGCGGCGCTGCGGGCGGCAGGGCTGAGCGTCACGGTGGTCGCCCGGCGGCGCGTGCCGTTCGGCCCGGTCATGCGGGCCCGGGCCGCCTACCTGGAGGCCGCCGGGCTGGTGCGGCGCGGGCAGCGCCACGAGGACCTGGTGGTGATCCGTGCCGACCGCGGGTGAGGCGCGCCGGGTCGTCGTGGAGCCGGGCGGGCCGGTGCTCGTCGAGGGACCGGTCGAGCTCGTGCTGCCCGACGGCACGACGGTCCGCTCGGAACGGTTTATGGTCGCGGTCTGCGCCTGCCGCCGCAGCAAGCGGTACCCCTTCTGCGACACCAGCCACCGCCGCCGGGTCCGCTCAGAGTAGCGCCGACCGGCCCGACCGCCAGCTGCCCAGCAGGTGTGCGCCCAGGCGCTCCTCCAGCACGTCGGTGGCCTGGATGCCGAAGACCACGTCCGCGGCCAGGCCGGGATCCCGGTCGAGCAGGTCGGCGACGACGTCGTGCCGCATGACCTGCTCGTGTACCGCGTCAGCCTCGATGTGCTCGGTGTAGAAGAGCCGGCACGCGGCGGGCGCGCCGAGCCGGGTGAGCGCATCGTCCATCCGCTGGGCGCTCGGTCCGGTGCTGATCTCGGCGGCGGCGAAATGGCCGACGAGCGCGCCCCGCCACCGCCGGTGCAGCCCGAACAGCGACATCATGTTGACCGTGGCGAGGGCGCATGCCGGGGCCCGGTCCAGGTAGTGCAGGTAGTCGGGCGACATGTCGGCGGCCGCCAGCAGGTCGGCGAAGAGGCGGGAGTGCATCCGCTCGGCCCGGCCGCCGCCGAACTCGTCGTACTCCACCGCGACGAGGGCGGCCTTGGCCCGGCCCTCCAGCCGGGGGATCACCCAGGCGTGCGGCTCGGCCTCCTTCAGGTGGTAGATCGAGCGCACCGCGAAGTAGTCCCGCATCTGCCACCACTCACCGTCGTCGCGCAGGAAGTGGCTGACCCCGGTGCCCGGCACCGGCTCGACGAGCAGCGCCTCGAGCGCGGCGGCGGCGTCGGACCCGCCGTCGACCCGCTGCTCCAGCGCGGCGAGGAAAGCCGCCTCCAGCTCCGCGCGCAGCCGCAGCAGGTCGGCGTCCCACTCCCACTCCGGATCCACGCCGGCGAACCCGCGGTAGTGCAGCTCGTAGCACACGTGCAGGGCGAGCTGGACGTCGTCGCCGAGGGATCCGCGCCGTCGAGGGCGACCCGCGGCGCCGTCCCACCCGTGAGGCGGTCGACGACCGACGCGGAGATCGGGCCGCGGCTGGCCGGGAGGGTGGCCGTTGTGCTGGACATGAGACCCGTGATACCCGCCGCTCGCCCCTTCACTCCCGGAGGGTGAGCGCCGCCGTCACCCCGGGCAACCCCCGGCTCGTTTCTTCACTCCCGGAGGGTGAGTGCCGCCGTCACCCCCGGCAGCCCGCCGGTCGCGGCCGCCTGGCGCTGGCGGTCGGCGCCGGTGCCGCCGGACCGCAGGCGGTCGAGCAGGGCGCCGACCTCCGTCAGGTCGCCGCTCTCGGTGAGCGCCGCGCGCACGTGGGCGAGCAGCGCGGCCACAAGGTCGGCGGCGGGCACCCGCCGGGACAGTCCGAGGTGGACGCCGGGCCCGGCGAGCCCGTAGCGCGCGGCCGTCCACACACCCGCGGCGGCCACCTGCGCGGGTACCGGCGCCGCCTCCCGCCCGCGCGCGAGGTCGGCGAGCGCGGTGCGGACCAGCGCCCGGCCCAGCAGCGCCTGCAACACGGCATCGTCCACCGTGGACGCCACGTCGGCGACCCGCAGCTCCACCGTGGGCAGGCGCGGCGACGGCCGGGCGAACCAGAACGTCTGCGCCTCGTCGGCCACCACTCCACAATCGACCAACCGGGCCACTTCCGCGCGAAACGCGGCGTGGTCGCGGCAGTACGGCGCCAGCCCGGAGCCGGGAAACCGCGACTGCTGCACGATCCGCCAGCTGCCGTACCCGGTGTCCCGCCCGTGGTGGAACGGCGAGTTGACCGACAGCGCCAGGAGCGTCGGCAGCCACGGGCCGACGTGGTTGACCACGGCGACGGCGGTGTCCCGGTCCGCGACGCCGACGTGCACGTGGCAGCCGCACGCCTCGTAGTCGCGGGTCACCTCGCCGTAGAGCTCGTCGATGGCGGCGAAACGCGGCAGGCTCGACGGCACCGCACCGCCCGAGCCACCCGGCGGCGAACCACTCGCCACCGCCACGGCGCCGTGGTCGCGGGCGGCGGCGGCCACCACGCGGCGGCCCGCGGTGAGATGCGCGCGGAGGTCGGCCGCGGTCGTGCAGATGCCGGTCGCCGCCTCCACCTGGGTGTCGCGCAGCTCCCGCTGCACGGAGGCGCCCACCGGCAGCCGCGCCGCGGCCGCACCGGCGACCACCTTCTCCGCGAGCGGGACGGTCGCCCCGGAGGCCGGGTCGACCAGCAGGAACTCCTCCTCGACCCCCATGGTCTCGCCGCTCATGCCGCCGCCTGTACCCGCCGCGCGGGGACATGAACCACCGCGTGGCCTGCCACCGGAGCCCTCGGGCCGACCGGTAAGAATGATCCGGTGCCAGACCAACACGTACCCGACACCGCGGGCGCCGTCCGGCGCTGGTGGGACAACGAGGCGGACGCCTACCAGGCCGAGCACGGCGAGTTCCTCGGCGACGCCCGCTTCGTCTGGGGACCCGAGGGGCTCGACGAAGCCGACGCGCACCTCTTGGGCGAGGTGGCCGGCAAGCGGATCTTGGAGATCGGCTGCGGCGCCGGACAGTGCGGACGCTGGCTCCTCACCCAGGGCGCCCAGGTGGTCGGCATCGACCTGGCCCACGGGCAGCTCCAGCACTCCCTCAAACTCGACGTCAAGACCGGCCTCGCGCTGCCGGTAGCCGAGGCGGACGTGCTGCGGCTGCCGTTCCGGGACGGATCGGTCGACCTGGCGTGCGCCGCCTACGGGGCGATGCCGTTCGTGGCCGACGCGACCGGAGCGCTGCGCGAGGTGGCCCGGGTGCTGCGGCCGGGAGGCCGCTTCGTCTTCTCCACGACCCACCCGTTCCGCTGGACGTTCCTCGACGAACCGGGCGAGGAAGGCCTCATGGCGGTCAACTCCTACTTCGACCGCCGCCCGTACCTGGAGTACGACAGGGCCGGCGAGCCCAGCTACGCCGAGTACCACCGCACGATGGGCGACTGGGTACGCGCCGTCGACGCCGCCGGCCTGCGGCTGGCCGGCCTCGTCGAGCCCGAGTGGCCGGACCACCACGACAAGACGTGGGGCGGCTGGAGCCGCCTGCGCGGCAAGCTCTTCCCCGGCACAGCGATATTCACCTGCGCGAAGGCCGCCTGACGGCCCGCGCCGCCGCACAGCGCGGGTCCGCCGGACGGCTCACCTCCTAGGCCCTGTTTCAACAGATTTGTCGAGGCGAGCCGGGATCCAGGCGGCGATCCGGCAAGTCGGGCGCAAGGTCGCATACCGGTGCTGTATGCGGCCTTACGCCCGACGCCGCCGGTCGTCGTCTGGGCCCGGCGCAGCCCGGCAAGGATTTTGAAACAGGGCCTAGCCCCGGCCCAGTGGCGGGCGGTCGGCGACCTGCTCGACGCCGTTGGCCGGCGTGCTGTTCGCGGCGGGCTCGTCACTGCGGTGCTGGCCGGCCGACGGGCGGTTGGTGGGCCACCGGTCCGGCGCCGGCCGGGGCTCGCCGCCCGCGTCGCTGTAGTAGCCGGACCGCTCGCCCACACCCGGGTCGAGGAGGCGGTCGGTGCGCGCGGTCGCCATGGCCCAGATGACGAACACCGCGAGCGCGATCATCGCCAGCGACCAGAGCGGGTAGTACGGCAGGAAGATGAAGTTGTTGATCGCGACCAGCGCCGCGAGGGCGATGCCGACCGCGCGGGCCCAGGTGGCGCCGGTGAACAGGAAGAATCCCGCCACGACGGCCAGCACGCCGAGGGCGAGGTGGATCCAGCCCCAGGTGGTGGTGTCGATGTCGTACGTGTAGTTGGGCCCCACGACGAAGAACCGGTCGTTGGCGATCGCGGCGATGCCGACGAAGACCTCCCAGATCCCCAACAGGATCATCATGGTGGCGGCGAAGACCAGCCCGCCAACCGCCCAGGTGCGGGACGCGCTTGATGTGGCCATGATTTCCTCGCTTCCTCCTTAGATCCCCTCACCATAGATACGCAGACCGGGGTAATAAGGGCGAAAGAAGATTCGCCCCGGTCCGCGTCAGCCGCGGACCGCATGCGCGGGGCCCCCGGGGAACGTGGAGCGCAGCGGAGCGGGTGCTTTCCCGCGGGCACCGCTCCCGGCCGGCGGCTCGCGGACCGAGCCGAAATCCCCGGCCGTCCACTCCCTGGTCCGCGAGACAAGCCCCCGTCGGCGACCTGACGCAGCGTCACCAGCCCTGGGCCGGGACTTCCGGATCTAGGAGACTTACGGTCGATATGGCGGGCTAAGTCTCCTAGATCCGCTGCTCACGTGCCTCGCAGCTCATCGCAGACAAACCCTCACCCCCAAGGGGGTAGCTAACCGTCCCAGATCTCGAATCTTGGGCCGCGCGCACGGCGGCGGCGATTACCGGGCGACGGCGCCACCGGCCGCGACGAATCAGGACGTCAAACGCCCTGATTGCTGGCGCGCTCTCCACCCACTGCGGCTGGGGCAGCGGAGCCGTCAGTGGTCGGCGCTATTCCAGTCTGTGCCGACGCCGACCGAGACCTCCAGCGGCACCGAAAGCTGGTGCGCGTTGCCCATCTCGCGGCGGACCAGCGTCTCCATCGCCTCGCGCTCGCCCTCGGCGACCTCGAAGACCAGCTCGTCGTGGACCTGGAGCAGCATGCGCGACCGCAGGCCCTCCTCGCGGATCGCGCGGTCGACGTGGAGCATGGCGACCTTGATGATGTCGGCGGCCGAGCCCTGGATCGGGGCGTTGAGGGCCATGCGCTCGGCCATCTCGCGGCGCTGGCGGTTGTCGCTGACCAGGTCGGGCAGGTAGCGCCGGCGGCCGAGGATGGTCTGCGTGTAGCCGTCCTTCGTCGCCTGCGTGACCACCGCCTGGAGGTAGTCGCGCACGCCGCCGAAGCGCTCGAAGTACTCGTCCATGAGCGCGCGCGCCTCGTCGGTCGGGATGTTGAGCTGCTGGGACAGCCCGTAGACCGACAGGCCGTAGGCAAGGCCGTAGTTCATCGCCTTGATCTTGCGGCGGTGGTCGGCCGTGGTCTCCTCGATCGGGATGCGGAACACCGAGGAGGCGGTCGCCGCGTGGAAGTCGGCGCCGGAGTTGAACGCCTGGATCAGCGCCTCGTCCTTGGACATGTCGGCCATGATGCGCATCTCGATCTGGCTGTAGTCGGCGCTCATCAGGCACTCGAACCCCGAGCCCACCACGAACGCCCGCCGGATGCGCCGGCCCTCCTCGGTGCGGATCGGGATGTTTTGCAGGTTGGGGTCGGTGGACGAGAGGCGCCCGGTGGCCGCGACCGTCTGGAAGTAGGTCGTGTGGATGCGGCCGTCGTCGGACACCGACTTGAGCAGGCCGTCCACCGTGGACTTGAGCTTGGCCACGTCGCGGTGGCGCAGCAGGTGCTCCAGCAGCGGGTGGCCGGTCTGGGCGAAGAGCCCTTGAAGCGCGTCGGCGTCGGTGGTGTAGCCGCTCTTGATGCGCTTGGTCTTGGGCAGGTCGAGCTCGCCGAAGAGGATCTCCTGGAGCTGCTTGGGCGAGCCGAGGTTGAACTCGCGACCCACCACCGCGTATGCCGCCTGGGCCGCCTCCTTGACACCGGCGGCGAAGTTGCTTTCGAGGTCGGAGAGGTACTCGGTGTCGGCGGTGATGCCGGTGCGCTCCATCTCGGCGAGCACCTCGACCAGCGGCAGCTCGACGTCGGCCATCAGCCGCGCGGAGAGCTCGCCGTCGCGGGACAGCTCGGCGTCGATCGCGTCGGCGAGGTCGAGGGTGGCGCGGGCGCGGAGCATCAGGTTTTGCTCGACCGCCTCGCTGTCGCCGAGCCCGTCGAGGGTGAGCTGGCCGTTTTCCGGCGCGTCGACCTTGAGCTCGCGGTGCAGGTAACGCAGGGCCAGGTCGGTCAGGTCGTAGGTGCGCTGGTCGGGGCGGGCCAGGTAGGCGGCGATCGCGGTGTCGCGGGTGACGCCGGCGAGCTCCCAGCCGCGGGCGCGGAAGGCGAGCAGCGCCGGCTTGCTGTCGTGGATGACCTTGGGGCGCTTGGCGTCGGCCAGCCAGGCACCGACCGCGGCCTCGTCGCCCGCGTCGAGCTCGGCGGGGTCGAACCACGCGGCCGGCCGGTCGGCGGTGGCCAGCGCGACGCCGGTCAGCTCGCCCGTGCCCCGGCCGAACCGCCCGGAAACCGCGACGCCGATCGGGGTGCCCACCGGCGCGTACGACTCCAGCCAGCCGGCCACCTCGCCGCCGCCCAGCACCGAACCGTCGAGCTCGAACCCGGACTCGGCCTCCGGCTCGACGGCCTCGAGGTACTGGTAGAGGCGCTCGCGCAGCACCCGGAACTCCAGCGCGTCGAAGACCTGGTGCACCGCCTCGCGATCCCACCCGGGCCAGCGGGCGTCTTCGGGCCGGAGGGGCAGCTCGAGGTCGCACACGAGCTTGTTCATCTCGTAGTTGCGCATGACGTCGGCGAGGTGGGCACGGAGGTTGTCGCCGGCCTTGCCCTTGATCTTGTCGGCGTTGGCGATGACGCCCTCGAGGCCGCCGTACTCCTTGATCCACTTGGCGGCGGTCTTGTCGCCCACGCCCGGCACGCCGGACAGGTTGTCGCTCGTCTCGCCGACCAGCGCCGCCTTGTCGCGGTATTGCGACGGGGGGACGAAGTATTTCGCCTCGACCGCGGCCGGGTCCATCCGCCAGACCTCGGAGACGCCGCGCACCGGGTAGAGCACGGTCACGTGCTCGTCGACAAGCTGGAACGCGTCGCGGTCGCCGGTGCTGATCACCACCTCCATGCCGGCCGCGCGCGCCTGCTGGGTCAGCGTGCCGATCACGTCGTCGGCCTCGTAGCCCGGCTTTTCCACCACGGGGATCCGCAGCGCGTCGAGCACCTCCTTGACCAGGCTCACCTGGCCCTGGAACGGCGCCGGCGTCTCGGAGCGACCCGCCTTGTACTCCGAGTAGATCTGCGTCCGGAACGACTGCCGTGACACGTCGAACGACACGATGATGTGCGTCGGCCGCTCGTCGCGCAGCATGTTGATCAGCATCGACGTGAAGCCGAAGACCGCGTTGGTCGGCTGCCCGGTGACCGTCGAGAAGTTTTCCACGGGCAGGGCGAAGTAGGCCCGGTATGCGAGGGAATGCCCGTCGAGCAGGAGCAGGCGCGGCGTTGACTCTGTCACAGAAAGCGACTCTAGTCCGCACCCCCGACACTCCCGTCACGGGCACGCGCGGCGACGTGCCGACCCCGTAAGGTGGGGCCGCGAAATAGAGACAGTCGAGGAGGCGGAGAGATGGATCGGCCGGCTTGGGCGCCACCGGAGGTCGACCTCGAGCGGCCGAGCACCGCTCGGATCTACGACTACATGCTCGGCGGCCTGCACAATTTCGCCATCGACCGCCAGATGGCCGAGCAGGTGCTCGCCGTCGGCCCGCAGATCCGCCTCGCCGCCCACGCCAATAGGGGCTTCCTGCGCCGCGCGGTGGAGTACCTCGCGGGTGCGGGCATCCGCCAGTTTCTCGACCTCGGCTCCGGCATCCCCACCGTGGGTAACGTGCACGAGGCCGCGCACCGCGTCGCACCAGACGCCAAGGTGGTCTACGTCGACGTCGACCCGGTGGCGGTGGCACACAGCGAGGCCATCGTCGAAGGCGACGAGCGCGTGACCGTCGTGCAGGCCGACATCCGCGACCCCGACACGCTCCTCAAGGACCCCCGGGTCACCGCCGCCCTCGACTTCACCCAGCCGGTCGCGGTGCTGATCGTGGCGGTGCTCCACTTCGTGGCGGACGCCGACGACCCCGCCCGCATCGTGGCCCGCCTGCGCGACGCGATCGCGCCGGGCAGCTACATCGGGATCTCACAGGTGGCCACCATCCCGCACGTGACGCCCGAGCAGCAGGCCGTCGCCGACCGCTACACGAAGGCAAACGCGGTGACACTGCGTGACCGCGACCAGATCGCCACCTTCTTCGACGGGCTGGAGATGGTCGAGCCGGGCCTCGTCGACCCGGCCAAGTGGCGCGCCGACGGCGACGTCACCGAGATGGTCCCCTCCTTCGCCGGCGTCGGCCGCAAACCCTAAAGATCAAGATCCGAGCTACCGCGACGTCCACTGTGGTCCCGCGACCTCATCCATCCGCCGTTGGTCGCGGTCACCCCTGACGCCGGGTAACCAGCCAAAGGGGCGAGACTTTTCGGGGTCAGGGCCGCCTCGTCGTGGCATCAATTCGAGGCAGATTTGCCCACGTCCGCGTCAGCTGCGGACCGTATGCTCCCGCGGGCACCGCTCCCGGCCGGCGGCTCGCAGCGCTCGCCGAAACCCCCGGCCGTCCACTGCCGGCTCCGCGGTGCAAGCCCCAAGCCCTACCTCCGTCGCCCTGACGCAGTGTAACCAGCCCCAGGGTCAGGACTTCGAGGCGACGAAACCCTGTTGCTCGCTGGATCGCCGATCCGGCAACAGACGTTGTGGACAAACGTCAACCACCGCCTGGCGCGAGCTCAAGCCGCTCCCCGCCGGTTGCGCGCAGGGGTGAGCGCGACCAACGGCGGACGGGTGAGGCCGCGGGAGCAACGGTCTGGACCACGACGGACATCGCGGTAGCTCGGATCTGGTTTGGATCTGACGGATCCAGGGCCCATACCAGGACAAACCTGTTACAGGCCCTGGGAAACCGTCAGGCGACGCCCAGGTAGGCCTCTTTGACCGCCGGGTCGTGGAGGAGCTCCTGGCCGGTGCCCTCCTTCACGATCGACCCGGTCTCCAGCACGTAGCCGCGGTGGGCGCGGGACAGTGCCTGCTGCGCGTTTTGCTCCACCAGCAGGACCGTGGTGCCCTGCTCGTTGATCCTCGTGATGATCTCGAAGATCTGCTGGATCAGCATCGGCGCCAGCCCCATCGAGGGCTCGTCGAGCAGCAGCAGCTTGGGCCGGGTCATCATCGCCCGCCCGACCGCCAGCATCTGCTGCTCGCCGCCGGAGAGGGTGCCGCCGGCCTGGCGCTGCCGCTCCTTGAGGCGCGGGAAAAGGTCGAAGACCATCGCCAGGTCCTGCCTGATGCCGGCCCCGTCGCGCCGGGTGTAGGCGCCCATCTCCAGGTTTTCCTGCACCGTCATGCCGGGGAACACACCGCGGCCCTCGGGCGCCTGGCCGATGCCGCGGATCACCCGCAGGTCGGCCCGCACCTTGGTGACGTCCTGGCCGGCGAAGATGATTTTGCCGCTCGCCACCGGGCGGAGGCCGGAGATGGCCCGCATGGTGGTGGTCTTGCCGGCGCCGTTGGCCCCGATGAGGGCCACGACCTCGCCCTCGTTGACGTGCAGGCTGATCCCGTGCAGGGCCTGGATGCGCCCGTACAGCAGGGTCAGGTTTTCGATCTCAAGCAGCATCGGTCGGCACTCCCAGGTACGCGGCGATGACGGCCGGGTTGTCCCGTACCTCGGCGGGCAGGCCCTCGGCGATCTTCTTGCCGAACTCCAGCACCACGATCCGGTCGGTGACGCCCATGACCAGCCGCATGTCGTGCTCGATCAGCAGCACCGTGACGCCGGTGTCGCGGATCTTGCGGATGAGCTTGAGCAGCGAGTCCTTCTCCGCCGGGTTGAAGCCGGCGGCCGGCTCGTCGAGGCAGAGCAGCGTCGGGCTCGTCGCCAGCGCACGAGCGATCTCCAGCCGGCGCTGCTCGCCGTACGACAGGTTGCGGGCCAGCTCGCCGGGGCGTTCGATGCCCACGAAGCGGAGCAGGTCGTGCGCCCGGTCGCGCCCGCTCCGCTCCTCCTTCCAGAACCGCGGCAGCCGGAACAGCGCCGAGATCACGCTGGCCTTGTGGTGCGCGTCGGCACCGACCATCACGTTTTCGAGGGCGCTCATCTCCGGGAAGAGCCGGATGTTCTGGAACGTGCGGGCGATGCCCATCTGCGTGATCTTGTGGCGGGCCCGGCCGCTGACCCGCTGACCCTTGAACCGGATCTCCCCCTGCGTGGGGGCGTAGACGCCGGTCATCGCGTTGAAGCAGGTGGTCTTGCCGGCACCGTTGGGACCGATCAAACCCAGGATCTCGCCTTTGTACAGCGTGAAGTCGACGTCGTTGAGGGCGACCACGCCGCCGAAGCGGAGCGTGACGTGGTCGACCTCGAGCAGCGCCTCCCGCTGTGCGGTGGTGGTGGTGGTGGTGTCGGGGGCAGTGTCGGTCATGTGCTCGCCTCCGTCGGTGCGGCCGCCTCACGCCGGTCGGCGAACTCCGCCGCTCGTCGTCTACTCGGCAGGATGCCCTGCGGCCGGAAGATCATCATGACGATCAGCACCGCCCCGAAGATCAGGATCCGGTACTCCGCGACGTTGATCTCCAGGCCCACCGCGCCGCCGATGCCGCGCACCCACTCCGGCAGGTACCAGGTGATGAACGCCCCGATGACCGCGCCGTAGATGTTGCCCGCGCCGCCGAGGATGACGGCGGCCAGCACCAGGATCGAGTTGGTGAGCTGGAAGCTGTCGGAGTTGATGAAGCTCTGCTTTCCGGCGAAGAGCGCGCCGGACAGGCCGCCCACCGCCGCGCCGATCGCGAACGCCCAGAGCTTGTACTTGAACGTGGGCACGCCCATGATCTGCGCCGCGTCCTCGTCTTCCCGGATCGCCACCCAGGCCCGGCCGACCCGGCTGCGGGTGAGGTTACGCACGCCCAGGATCACGAAGATGATGATCGTGAGCGTGAGCCAGTAGTACGGCCGCGCGTCGACCACCCCGAACCACGGCTGCCCGTCCGAGCCCTTGACCTCGGGCACCGGGTGCGGGATCTGCGGGATGCCCCGCTGACCGTTCGCGATGCCCTCGTTGCGGGCGGCGTACAGGCGGATCATCTCGGCGAAGCCGAGCGTCACGATCGCGAGATAGTCACCGCGCAGTCGCAGCGTCGGACCGCCCAGGATGACACCTGAGATCATCGTGACCGCGATGGCCACCGGCACCGCCGCCAGCCACGGCCACCCGACGTCGAACCGGCTCTCCGGCGACGTGAGGATCGCCACCGTGTACGCGCCGACCGCGAAGAAGCCGAAATAGCCCAGGTCGAGCAGGCCGGCGAAGCCGACCACGACGTTCAGGCCGACCGCCAGGAGCACGAAGAACGAGGTTTCGAACAGGACCGTGGCCATGTCCGATTCCATCGTCCGGAAGTACCAGAGGTTGATGTAGAACCAGCGGTTGGGCAGCAGGTAGAGGAAGACGATCAGGGCGGCCAGCGCGACCCAGCGCACCTGGGGTGGCATGTTCTGCCACCGGGCCCGCATCGAGGAGCCGCGGGACCTGACCTTTTCGACGTGTGCGTTCATGCCCGAGCCCTCCCGAGCGACTCGCCCAACAGGCCCGTGGGCCGGAACATCAGCAGCACGATCAGCACGACGAAGCCGGTGAAGTCCTTCCACTCGCCGCCGAACAATCCGGAAGCGTAGTTTTCCACCACGCCGAGGAGCAGGCCACCGACCAGCGCGCCGCGCAGGTTGCCGATGCCGCCCAGGACCGCCGCCGAGAACGCCTTCAGGCCGATGAGGAAGCCGACGTCGAAACGGCTGAAGGCGTAGGTGACGTTCCACAGCAGGGCCGCCACGCCGGCCATGATGCCGCCGAGCACGAACACGAGCAGGATCACGCGGTCCTTGTTGACGCCCATCAGCGCGGCGGTGTCCGGATCCTGCGCCACCGCGCGGATGCCGCGGCCCATGCGGCTGCGGTTGACGAAGAGGTCGAGGGCAAGGAGCATGCCCAGGGCCGAGAGCACGACCAGCACCTGGGTGTTGGTGACGCTCCAGCCGCCGATGCTGAACAGCTCGGCCGGCTTGAACGGACGGACCATGCCGAACGGTCCGCGCTCGCCGCCGATGCCGATGTTGTCGCTGAAGAGGCCGACCGCCTCGAAGAGGACGAACGACGCGCCGATCGCGGTGATCAGGAACGCCAGGGGTGGGGCGTTGCGGCGGCGCAGCGGCCGGTAGGCCACCCGTTCGACCGCGACCGCCGTCAACGTGGAGGCCGCCACGGCGGCCGCCAGGCCGACGAGGAGCAGGAGCAGGGTGAGCCCGACCCCGTTGATCGATGAGTTTTGGTTGTAGCCGATCGCCTGCCAGGTCCCCAGAGCGGCAACCGTGCCGATCATGAAGACCTCGGAGTGGGCGAAGTTGATGAGGCGCAGGACACCGTACACCAGCGTGTAACCCAGGGCGACGAGCGCGTAGATGGCGCCCTGCTCCAGGCCGGTAGTGGTCAGGTCGGGGAAGTCCCGCAGCAAGCCGTCGAAGTCCAAGTAGTGCTCCAGGGGAAAGTCGTATGCATAGTCAGGTGCGGCCGGGAGCGCCTGCTCCCGGCCGCACCCACGTGACTCGGTGATCCGAAATGGCCGTCAGGCCTTCGGGATCTCCACGTCCGGAACAACCTTCCCGGCCTGCACCTTGAACGCCCAGACGATGACCTGGGTGGGGTCAAGCTCGCCGTTGCCCTCGAACTTGTACGTCACACCCGTTGC
>NZ_JCADBM010000025.1:0-172644 GCF_059359075.1 Phytohabitans sp. LZ39
AAGACCCGAAGTCAGTCCGTCGTAGGGTCAGACCCCCGACGGGAGGTGCTCACAAACATCATCTCTGTCCGTCGTGGTCCCGACCGTCGCTCCCGCGGCCTCACCCCTGCTTCGTTGGTCGCGCCGCGACAACGGATCGTGGTACCTAGCTGTCCCTATGGCGGCAGCTGAGTACCACGATCTTTTGAGTTGAGCGCTCGACGGATCAGCAGAAGGCTCCCACTTACCCAGGACAACGACGCTCGGCTCGCCTGTCGATCCAGCGAAAGAGCACTGGGGTGGGCGTGACCCGCGGACCCGGCAGTGGAGGTCGGGGTTTCGGCGAGCCCCGCGAGCCGCCGACCGGAGCGGTGCCCGCGGGAGCATACGGTCCGCAGCTGGCGCGGGCCGGGGCGTATGAGACGGATTGCGCCGGGCGGAAGCCGCAGCGATGCGGGGGGCTGGACCTTTATTCGGCTACTTGCTGTCGACCAACGGGAGGTCGATGCGGGTGCCGGCGCCGCCGCCGGGGAGGGCGATCGACGAGAAGTGCGAGACCACGCGGTCGTCCACCGGGTCGTCGGCCGGCGTGTGGTGCACGGCCAGGTGGCGGTAGAGCGTGTCGCGCTGCGCCGGGATGCGGCCCGCCGACCGGATCATCCAGATCAGGTCGTGCAGGTTGGAGCGGTGGCGGGCGCCGGCCGAGGAGATCACGTTCTCCTCCAGCATGATCGAGCCGAGGTCGTCGACGCCCATGTGCAGCGAGAGCTGCCCCGCCTCCTTGCCGGTGGTGAGCCACGAGGCCTGTAGGTGCGCCACGTTGTGCAGGAAGATCCGGGCGACCGCGATGAACCGCAGGTATTCGATCGTGGTGGCCTGCGTGCGGCCCTTGAGGTGGTTGTTTTCCGGCTGGTAGGTCCACGGGATGAACGCCCGGAAGCCGCCGGTGCGGTCCTGCACGTCACGGATCATCGCGATGTGCTCGATCCGCTCGGCGTTGGTCTCGCCGGTGCCCATCATCATCGTGGCGGTCGACTGGACGCCCAGGCGGTGGGCCGCCTCCATGACCTCCAGCCAGCGCGCGCCCGACTCCTTCAGCGGCGCGATCGCCTTACGGGGGCGGTCGGGCAGCATCTCCGCGCCCGCCCCGGCGATCGAGTCGAGGCCGGCGGCCTTGATGCGCACGATCGCGTCTTCGATCGAGACGCCGGAGACCTTGGCCATGTGCAGGATCTCGCTCGGGCCGATCGAGTGGATGGCCAGCTGCGGATACGCGCGCTTGACCGCGGAGAAGAGGCCCTCGTAGTACTCCACCCCGTACTCCGGGTGGTGGCCACCCTGGAGCATGACCTGCGTGGCGCCGAGCTCGACCGCCTCGCCGCACCGCCGCAGGATCTCCTCCATCGGGTGCGTCCAGCCCTCGGCGTGCTTGGGCGCCCGGTAGAACGCGCAGAACTTGCACGCCGTCACGCAGACGTTCGTGTAGTTGATGTTGCGGTCGATGAGGTACGTCACGATGCCGTGGGGGTATCGGCGGCGACGCACCGTGTCGGCCGCCTCGCCCAGCGCGTGGAACGGCGCATCGGTGTAAAGCAGGAGCGCCTCGTCGGGCGTGATCCGCCCGCCACCGGCCCCACGCTGGAGGATGTCGTCGATCTCAGCGCTCGCGTTCACGAATCCGAGACTACGGGAAGGTGAGCGCCTCGATATGCTGGCGCCGCGATCTGTGAAGGGCGCCGCACAGCGGGCATTGTCCAGGCTGTGGGGTGCGCCGGCATGGGCTTGCCCAATTCGCCTCAAGTGCGGGCAAAGGGCTCCTAGTCTGACGGCTGACCGCCACCGGAAGCGAGGCGATCCGTGACCGCCACCCTCAGCCACGACGACGTGGAGGCGCAGCCGGCACCCGCCGACCCGCCAAGCCGACGAAGGCGCATGGAGCGGCTCTTCCGGCTCGCCCGGCGCCACAGCGCCTTTCTCGCGATCATCGCGCTCGGCGGCCTACTGCGGGCGCTGTTCATGCTCTCGTACAAGCCGGCCTTCTGGTACTTCGGCGACAGCGGCGTCTACATCTCGATGTCCGAGGCCAAAGACCTCGTCGCCAGCCCCACCCGGGCCCTGGGCTACGTGGTGGCGCTGAAGTTCCTAGAGCCCACCCACACGTTCATGTCGCTGATCTTCCTTCAGCACCTGGCCGGGCTCGTGCTGGCCGCCACCATGTACGCGTTTCTCCAGCACCGCGGCGCGCCCCGCTGGCTGTCCTGCCTGGCGATCGTGCCGGTGCTCTTCGACTCGCTCTTCCTCACCGTCGAGCACTACCTGCTGCCCGACCTGATCCTCACGTTCTGCATCGGCATGGCCATCATCGCCGTGCTCTGGAACAAAAAGCCCAGTTGGCGGGCGACCGGAGTGGCCGGCTTCCTGCTGGCCTGCGCGTGGTTCACCAAGCCGACCGCGCTGCCCGTCGTGGTCCTCATCGGGCTCGTGCTGATCATCCGTTGGGTGGGCTGGCGCGCGCTCGTCGCCTACGCGGTCACGTTCCTCATCCCGTACCTGCTGGTGATGAACTGGATCGGCGACCGGCAGAGCGTCTACGGCTCGCAGTCCGGCATCGCCCTCTACGGGCGAGCCGCGATGATCGCCGACTGCTCCCGGATCGATCTCACCTTCGAGGAGCAGACCCTCTGCCCGACCCGGCACTTCGACCGCGCCGACGCGTACTTCTGGACGAGTCCGCCGAAGCGGCGCTACATGGCGTACACACCGGAGGGCGCCAAGCTCTACACCGACTTCTCGATGGCCGTGATCAGGCAGCAGCCGGGCGACTACCTGCGCTCGGTGGGCAAGGAGAGCCTCGCGCACTTCATCCCCGGCTTCCGGCTCGGGCCGGACAACGACTGCCTGCGCCTTCGCTGGTCGCCGCCGACCGAGTTCCGCGATACGCAAACCGTGCCCAACCGCTGCTATCCGGCACAGGCACGGGGCGATTTCCAGAGGTGGGCGGCCGATCCGAAGACCGGTCCGGAGGCGACGGCGGTGACCCGCACCCTGCACTGGTACGGCCAGTATGTGCGGTTCATCCCGACCACGCTGTCGATCAGCCTGCTGCTCGTGATCGCGTCGCTCGTCTGCGGCGTGCGGCTTTTCCGGTGGCGCAGTCCCGGCCCCATCGTGCCCGGACGCATCCGGCTCGACGTGGTCGTGCTGCTCTTCGCCGGTGTCGGCCTCACGATCCTCACGGTCGCGATCGGCATGTACGAGGCCAGATACGCCATGCCCGCAGTGCCGCTCGCCTCCCTGGGCGCCGCACTCGCCATATTCGGTCTCACAAGCGGGAGAGTGCGGCCGTCACCCCCGGACGATGCGGAAAAGGCGGAAGAGGAGAAACCTGAGCCTCAGGCGTCGTAGTCGACGATCAGCCGCTCGGTGTCGGGGCTGGACTGGCAGGTCAGCACGTAGCCGGCGGCCACCTCGTCGGGCTCGAGCGCGAAGTTGCGCGCCATGGTGACCGAGCCCTCGACCACCCTGGCCCGGCAGGTCGAGCAGACCCCGCCCTTGCACGCGAACGGCAGCTCCGACCGCACCTTGAGCGCCGCGTCGAGCACCCGCTCGCCAGCGCCCATCGTGAAGCTCGACGCCCGCCCGTCCAGCAGGATCGTCACCTCGGTGCCGCCACGTCCGTCGGGCTCCGGCCGCCGGGGCGGCTCCGGCACCTCGTCGACGTGGAAAAGCTCGGTGTGTACGGCCTTGTCCGGCACGCCCCGCCCGGACAGCACCGCCCGGGCGTCGGTGACCATCCCGTACGGCCCGCAGAGAAACCACTCGTCGATCGAGTCGCCGGGCACGAGCGTGTCGAGCAGCTCGGCCAGGCGCGCCGCGTCGACCCGGCCGGAGAGCAGCCGCGCCTCCTGCGGCTCGCGGGAGAGCACGTGCACCACGTGCAACCGGTGCCGGTGCACGTCTTTCAGGTCGGCCAGCTCCTCGGCGAACATGACGCTGCGCGCGTACCGGTTGCCGTACACGATGGTGAACCGGCTGGCCGGCTCGACGGCAAGGGCGGTCGCGACAAGCGAGAGCACCGGGGTGATGCCCGAGCCGGCGACCACCGCGCCGTAGTGGCGGGCCCGGTCGGGCGCGAACCCGGTCGTGAAGTGCCCCAACGGTGGCATGACCTCGACGGTGTCGCCGCGCCGCAGCGAGCGGGCGGCGTAGGCGGAGAACGCGCCGCCCGGGATCTCCTTCACGCCGATCCGGAGGCGGCCTTGTGCGGCCAGGTCGGCCGGGGTGGAGCAGATCGAGTACGACCGGCGCACGTCTTCGGCCTCGCCGGCGAGGCGCACGGTCAGGTGCTGCCCGGCCCGGAAGTCGAACGTCTCGCGCAGCTCCGGCGGCACCTCGAAGGTGACCGCCACCGCGTCGTCGGTCAGCCGGTCGACGGCCTCGACGGTCAGGTGGTGAAACACCGGCCGGCGGCGCACCGGCGTCTTGATCGTGACCGTCATAGCGCCCTCACGTGGTCGTGCCGCGGCGGACGCTGAGCCGGCGGCCTGGGCAGCGTGCGCGTCATAGCGCCTTCATGTGGTCGAACGGCTCGGAGCATGCGCGGCACCGCCACAGCGCCTTGCACGCCGTGGAGCCGAAGCGGCTCAGCTGCTCGGTGTCCGGCGAACCGCAGCGCGGGCAGCGCACGCTCAGCGTGAGCGTGACCGGACCGGCGGGGTGCGGCGGCGCGATGTGCGCCGCGGCCAGCTTCGCCCGGCCCGACTCGCTGATCCAGTCGGTCGTCCACGGTGGACCGAAGACGGTGCGCACCTCCGCGTCGGCGTGGCCGGCGGCGGTGAGCGCGGCGCGGATGTCCGCGCGGATCACGTCCATCGCGGGGCAGCCGGTGTACGTCGGTGTGATCGTCACCGTCACGTGACCGGTGCCGGCGTCGACGCTGACGTCGCGCAGGATGCCCAGCTCTTCGATCGTGACCACGCGCAGCTCGGGGTCGACGACGGCCGCGGCGGCCTCGCGGGCGGTCACCATTTCGCCCCCGGATGGGCGCGGTGCAGCACCTGCATCTCCGCCAGCAGGTACGACAGGTGCTCGGTGTGCACACCGGCCCGGCCACCGCCCGGCGCCCAGCCGTCAACGGGCCGGTCGAGCGTCGCCTCGGCCAGCACCGGCTCCACGTTGGACAGCCAAATGTCGCGGCTCACGTCACCGCTGGTCAGCTCGTGCGTGTACGGCCACAGGGCGTCGACCGCGTCCTGCGCGCGCCGGTGCGACTCCTCGGTGCCGTCACCGAGCCGGATCATCCACTGTGCACTGTGGTCGAGGTGGTACGCCGACTCCTTGCGCGCCTTGGCCGCGATCGCCGCCAGCCGCTCGTCGTCACCACCGGCCAGCTTCGTATAAAGCGGCAGCTGGTACGCGGACAGGAACAGCAGCTTGGCGATCGTGACCGCGAAGTCGCCGTTGGGCAGCTCGACAAGCAGGCAGTTGCGAAACTCCCGGTCGTCGCGGAGGAAGGCGAGCGCGTCTTCGTCGCGGCCCCGCCCCTCGATCTCGCCGGCGTACGTGAGCAGCAGCCGCGCCGCGCCGAGCTGGTCGAGGGCGAGGTTGGCGAGCGCGACGTCTTCCTCCATCTCCGGGGAGCTGGCATGCCACTCGGCGAGGCGCTGCGCCGCGATCAGCGCGTCGTCACCGAGCTGGAGCAGGTAGTCGGCCTTCACAGGTGCTGTGTCCCCTCGGGCACCTCGTAGAAGGTGGGGTGCCGGTAGACCTTGTCGGCGGCCGGGTCGAAAAACGCGTCCTTTTCGTCCGGGCTCGACGCGGTGATCTCGGCCGCCGGCACCACCCAGATCGAGACGCCCTCCTGGCGACGGGTGTAGAGGTCGCGGGCGTTGCGCAGGGCCATCGTGGCGTCCGGTGCGTGCAGGCTCCCCACGTGCCCGTGTGACAGCCCGCGTCGCGGCCGGATGAACACCTCCCACAGCGGCCAGTCGTTTCCGCTCATGCCGCCGCCTTCTTCTTGGCGTACGCGGCGGCCGCCTCGCGCACCCAGGCGCCTTCGTCGTGGGCCCGGCGGCGGTGTGCCATCCGCTGGCGGTTGCACGGCCCGTCGCCCTTGATGACGCGCATCAGCTCGTCGTAGTCGGGCTGGGTGTAGTCGTGCGCCTGCCGCTCCTCGTCCCACCGGAGGTCGGGGTCGGGCAGCGTCAGGCCGAGCACGCCGGCCTGCTGCACGCACATGTCGACGAAGCGCTGGCGCAGCTCGTCGTTGGAGAAACGCTTGATCTTCCAGGCCATCGACTGCTCGGAGTGGGTGGAGTCGGCGTCCGGCGGGCCGAACATGGCCAGCGACGGATACCACCACCGGTCGACCGCGTCCTGCGCCATCGCCCGCTGCGCCTCGGTGCCGTGGGAGAGCGTGTGCAGGATCTCGAAGCCCTGCCGCTGGTGGAAGGACTCCTCCTTGCAGATGCGGATCATCGCCCGCGCGTACGGCCCGTACGAGCAGCGGCACAGCGGCACCTGGTTGACGATCGCGGCGCCGTCGACCAGCCAACCGATCGCGCCCACGTCGGCCCAGGTGAGCGTCGGATAGTTGAAGATCGAGCTGTACTTTTGCCGGCCGGCCAGCAGCATGTCGACGAGCTCGTCGCGGCTGACCCCGAGCGTCTCGGCGGCGGCGTACAGGTAGAGGCCGTGGCCCGCCTCGTCTTGCACCTTGGCGAGCAGGATCGCCTTGCGCTTGAGCGTGGGTGCTCGGCTGATCCAGTTACCCTCCGGCTGCATGCCGATGATCTCGGAGTGCGCGTGCTGGGCGATCTGCCTGATCAGCGTCTTACGGTACGAATCCGGCATCCAGTCGCGCGGCTCCACCTTTTGGTCCGCCTGGATCACGGCATCGAAGTACGCGACCTCACCATGGGTCGCCTCAGTGTCACGGGCCGCAGCCTCGCGAAGTGCCGCCTCGGCCGCCTCAACCTCGCCCAGGAGGTCCGGGATGTCGTTGCCGTACACCTCCCGAGTGTTACATCTCGTGGACGTCTTGGCCAGTACGTGTAATAGATCAGGGCGGAAAGTAACGCCGCCGTAACCGTGGGTATCCACTGTGGAGTGAGCCGCGTCACGGACGCTTCGGTAATACCGGCTTCTATGTACCGATAAGGGCGCAAATGGGTTCGAGTACTCATGGCAAGGCGAGTTTGGAGCCGTAGACTCCGGGACGCACATCCCTCGGTATTGACCCCATGAAAGCCCCCTCATGCGTCTTCGCACGACGGGCCTCGCTATCGCCGCACTCGTTCTCGGTGGCGGAGCCCTGTTCGCCGTCACCTCGCAGTCGGGTGACGATCCGGTGACGCCGGCCGCCAGCGGCGTCGGCGCGGGTGGTGCCGTACCCACAACACCGTCGCAGTCACCGTCTTCCTCGCCGGAGACCACCATGGCCACGCTCGCCGCCGGTCCAGTCGAGGTCTCGGTGGACGGGTTCGCGGCCTGGGCGCTGCTCCACCGCCAGACCGGCAAGATCGCCGGCTCCGACAACATGACCGCGACCAGCTCCACCGAGTCGATGATCAAGGTCTGGCTCGTCGCCGACTACCTGCGCCGCAACCCCGAGCCCTCGGCCGACCGCCTGGCCGAGGCGAGCACGGCGATCCGCGACAGCGACGACGACGCGGCCCAGTCGCTGTACCTGGCCGGCGGCGGCGACGAGGTCGTACAGCGAATGATCTCGATGTGCGGCCTGACCGACACGAGCATCGCCCGGCCGGGCTGGTGGAGCTACACCCAGATGTCCCCGCGCGACGCCGTGCGGCTCGGCGAATGCGTGAAGAACGGCACCGCGGCCGGGTCGAAGTGGACCGCGTGGGTGCTCAAGGAGATGACGCTCGTCCGCGGCACGACCGCGGCCGAAGACCAGCACGAGACGTCCGGCGGCGGCCGGTGGGGCATCATCGACGGCCTGCCCGAGGAGATCGTCAAGCAGGGCGTCGCCATCAAGAACGGCTGGACGGCCATCTGGGCCGACGGCAACTGGCACGTCAACTGCCTGGCCGTGACCGACGACTGGGTGCTCGCGGTGATGCTGCGATACCCCACCGCGCACGGGCTCGACTACGGCGCCAACATCTGTCGCACCATCACCGAGCAGCTCGTCCGGAGGTAGTTCGAATGGCGGCAAAGCGGCAGTCCAACCGATGGATGTGGTGGCTGCTCGGCGGCACCGCGCTGCTGGGGCTGGTGCTCGCCGGTGTCGGCCTGCGTACGCTCCCCGGCTCCCCGATCTCCGCGAATGCCGCGTCGCGTTTCGAAACCGCGACCCCATCGGCGTCCCCGTCGGTCAAGCAGACACCGAAGCCCACGCCGAAGCCCACTCCCTCGCTCAAACCCCTTGCCGTACACCCGGCGAAGGTCACGATCGACTCCAGCGGCTGGTGGTCGTGGTCGATGATCGACCGCCGCACCGGCAAGGTCTACGGCTCGTCCAACATGACGCAGACCAACACCACCGCCTCGCTCATCAAGTCGTGGATCGGGGCGGACTACCTGCGCCGGGCCGCCGAAAACGGCCAGACCCCGAGCGCCGCCCGCATGCAGCAGCTCAGGATCATGATCCGAGACAGCGACAACCAGGCCGCGCAGTCACTGTGGGAGGCGAGCGGCGGCTCCGCGTCGATCAGCCGACTCATCAAGACGTGCAAGCTGACCGACAGCAGCGCGGACAAGACGAGGTGGAGCAACACCAACCTCTCCGCCCGCGACACCGCGCGGCTGGGCGTGTGCATCGCGGACGGCCGCGCCGCCGGCCCCAAGTGGACGAAGTGGCTGCTCAACGAGATGCGCGCGGTACGCGGCGTGGGCGACTTCGGGATCCGCAAGGCGTTCCCGGCGACCACCCAGAAGAACATCGCGATCAAAAACGGCTGGGTGACCCGCGACGCGCTCGGCGAATGGCACGTCAACTGCCTCGCCATCGGCGACGGCTGGACGATGGGCGTGATGACCCGCTACCCGGCCAGCCTCGGCTACACCCACGGCGCCAAGATCTGCGAAAACGTGGCCCGCCAGCTCAAGAGCTGAAGAACGCCGGCCCGTCCGCGGGCAACGACGGCACGTCGCCCCGCTCCGCGGCCCGGGCGGCAAACTCGCGCAGCCCGGCCACCTGCCGTTCGCCGAGCGAAAAGTCCAGCGTCCGGAAGTACGACGCGAGGGTCGCCGCGTCGAACGGCTCCCACCGCGCCGCGCTGGCCGCCACGTCGTCGAGCTCGGACAGGCACAGGTCGCGCGAGTGCAGGAACGACTCGTGCACCTCCTTGACCACGCCCGGATGGTCGGCGGCGAAGTCGCGGCGCACCGCCCACACGGCGAAGACCATCGGCAGGCCCGTCCACTCCCGCCACGCCTGCCCCAGGTCGGTGACCGAGAGGCCGCGGCGCGGCGCCTCGTACAGCGCGCGCAGGGCCACGTCGCCGATCAGCACACCGGCGTCCGCCTCCAGCAGCATCTGGGTGAGGTCGGGCGGGCAGCTGAAGTACTCGGGCCGGGCGCCGTACCGCTCGGCGAGCAGCATCTGGGCGAGCAGCACGCCGGTGCGCGAGGTCGAGCCCAGCGCCACCTTGGCGCCGTCGAGGTCGGGCAGCGGGCGGGTGGAGACCACGTTGACCGAGAGCACCGGACCGTCGCTGCCGACCGCGAGATCGGGCAGGAGCAGCAGGTCGTCGGCCTTGCGCAGGTACTCGACGAGCGAGATCGGCCCGATGTCCAGGTCGCCGGCGACGAGCGCGGCGCTGAGCCGGTCGGGCGAGTCTTTGTGCAGGTCGACGTCGATGAGGGCGCCGGAGCGCATGAGGCCCCAGTAGATCGGCAGGCAGTTGAGGAACTGGATGTGGCCGACTCGTGGACGCCTCATGATCCCCACCGTATCGGCCGGTAGGCGTCAGGAATCAGGCGGATGCCGCAGAAGTGGCCCACGCCGCACGCGGTGCTTTTCGTTCACCGCGTACCGCCCGCGTCACGGGGATCGCCACCAGCGCGACCACGACGAGGCCGGCCAGGCCGCACGCGGCGACGAGGGGCCGCGGCGCGAAGCTCTCCAGCAGCAGCCCACCCGCCAGGTATCCGAACATGCCGGCACCTTGGATCGCCGCCCCCTGCACCGCGAAGGCTCGCCCACGCGCCTCCGCCGGCACCCGCCGGGCCATGACCATGGCGAGGAAGACGTTGAGGCCGCCGTTGAGCACGCCGCCGGCCAGCCAGAGCGGCACGAGCCAGCCCACGGCGGGCACGGCCGCGCCGGCCAGCACCGCCAGACAGCACAGCCCGAGCATCAGCACCAGCCCGTTGACCAGCGCACCGTCGTCGGCCGCCCGTCGCGCCGGCCGGGTGAGCAGCCACGCGCCGGCCAGCATGCCCGCCGTCCAGGTGGCCTGGACCAGCCCGAACGCGGTGGTCGAGCCACCCAGCGTCTCCCGCACGAAGAAGATCTCCACGACGCTCACGGCACCCACCCCGGCGATCGTCGCGGCCACGGCCGCGGTCACCGCCAACACCATCGGATCCCGCCGCAGCCGCCACGCGACAGTCGCTGTTTTGTGGGTGTTCCGGCTATTTCTGGTGGTACGCAGGAGAAGTCCTGCCGCCACCAGAGCGAGATAACTCGCACCATCGATGAGCAGCGGGACCTTGGTGCCGAACTCCCCGACCAGCAGGCCGGCGAGCGCGGGCCCGACCAGCACGCCGACCGAGCCGGCGGTCTGGTTGAGCGCGGTGGCGCGAGGCAGGTCGTCCCGGCGCACCATCTCGGGCAGCAGCGCGGAGAGCGTCGGCTGGGTCACCGCCAGCCCACAGGCGAGCAGCGCCACCAGCGCGATGATCAGGGCGGTGCCCTCCGCGTACGCCAGCACGACGCAGATCCCCGCCTGCGCGACACCCGCGCCGACCAGCAGCGTGCGGCTGTCCACCCGGTCGGCGAGCCGCCCGGTGAGCGGGGCGAGGACGACCAGCGGCAGCACCGCCGCCAGCATCAGCCCGGAGACGGCCAGCCCGCCCGCACCCGCCGACTGGAGGGCCAACGCCAGCGCGGTCGCGGCGAGAAAGTCACCGCACGTCGAAACCCCACGCGCCCCTGCCGCGAGGTAGACGTCACCCCACCGTGAACGCGCCTGTTCGGCAGATGCGAAAGACATACTTCGAAAGTAATGCTTCACATCTGCGAGGGCAAGGGGTGGCGTTCAGTCGAGCGGCACCGCCTTGTAGGTGACCGCCACGGTCCGCGCCCCCTCGGGCGGGTCAGCGACGCGATGCCGCCGCTTGTACGGCTCGATCAACCGCATCACCTCGGCGTTGAAGGACCTGAGCTCGTCGGCGGTGAGCAGCAGCACCGACTCGTTCATCAGCGCGGACGACGCCCACTCCGCCGGCTCGTCGCCCACGCGGGACAGCCACCCACGGATCCGGTCGACCTCCCGGGACAGGTACGCGTCGACCAACGCCCCCTCGGCCGCCTGCGTCTCAGGATCACCGGACACACCGGGATCCACCTGCCACGAATGCACCGTGCTGCGCCAGACCCGCTCGCGCGCGTCACCCCGGCTCGGCGCCTCCTCGACCAGCCCGTAACGCGCCAGCGCACGCAGGTGGTAGCTGGTCGCACTCGGCGAAAGCCCAGCCACCTCGGCCGCCTCGGTCGCCGTCAGCGCCGCACCGCTGGTGCCCAACTCCTCCATGATCGCCAGCCGCGCCGGATGCGCGAGCGCCCGCATCACCTGCGGGTCGGTGATCGTTAACCGCTGCTGCTCCGCCGTCACCCCCGTAGTCTCCCGCCCCCTCATGCGATGGCCGCAATGTCCCCGTCGTCGCGAGCCCGTCGCCGCACCTGCTCGGCGGGAACGTCCAATTCGCGTGCCCTCGATAAATGGATGGAGGTAGGCGGGCTACGGAGCGTAATCTGGATGGCCGCTTGACGGCCGTGGTGAGCATGCACCGCATCGGACGTCCCCTACGCGCCGAGGCCGCTTGTTTCTCGGATACGCGAGCAGTCACCAACCACTGCTGAAGGATGACCGTGCCCGCACAGGATCTTGACACCGAACTCACTGCCGAACAAGAACATCTGGCCGCCTCCCGGGCGGCGCTGAAACGGATGCGGGAGCGGGCCGAGGCGCTCTTCGCTACCGGTGACCAGGTGGCCGGCGACGCGTACGCGGCCGAGACGCTCGGGCGTACCCTCTCGCGCCGGGTGGCCGAGCTGGCCGACAGCCCGGACACGCCGCTGTTCTTCGGGCGGCTGCGATTCTCCGAGAGCGACCACCACATCGGACGGCGGCATGTCGTCGACGCGGTTGGTGAGCCGATGGTGCTCGACTGGCGGGCGCCGATCTCGCGGGCGTTCTACCGGGCCAGCGCCCGCGACCCGCAGGACGTGCGGGTGCGGCGCCGCTTCGGCTACAGCGGTGGCGTCCTGACCAGCTTCGAAGACGAGCACCTCGACCGGGGTGAGGAGCTGGGCACCGCGAGCCGCATCCTCACCGCCGAGATCGAGCGGCCGCGCGTGGGGCCGATGCGCGACATCGTGGCCACGATCCAGCCGGAGCAGGACGAGCTGGTGCGCGCGGACCTGGCCGACTCGATCTGCGTGCAGGGCGCGCCGGGCACGGGCAAGACCGCGGTCGGCTTGCACCGGGCGGCCTACCTGCTCTACCTGCACCGCGAGCGGCTGCGCCGCAACGGCGTACTCATCGTGGGGCCCAACCGGGCGTTCCTGTCGTACATCTCGGCGGTGCTGCCCGCCCTCGGCGAGGTCGAGGTGGCGCAGACCACGTTGGAAGACCTGATCGCCCGCGTACCGGTACGTGCCACCGACCCGCCCGAGGTGGCCGCCCTCAAGCACGACGAGCGGATGGCCAGGGTGCTGCACCGGGCGCTGTGGGGCGGCATCCGCAAGCCGGACGCGCCGATCGTGGTCTCCGACGGCTCGTACCGGTGGCGGATCGCCGAGGAGCCGCTGCGCCGGATCGTCGACGAGGCGCGCCGCGAGGGGCTGCCCTACGAGACGGGCCGCGAGCGGGTACGCGCCCGCGTCGTCGGCCTCCTCCAGCGCCAGAGCGAGGCCCGCCGCGGCGACTCGCCGGGCGAAGCGTGGCTGCGGCGGATGGGGAAAGCCAAGCCGGTGACCGAGTTCCTCGACGCGGTGTGGCCGGCCGCGACGCCCGAAGGGCTCGTGTACCGGCTGCTCGCCGACGCCGACACGCTCGCCCGCGCGGCCGGTGACGCGCTCACCCCCGAGGAGCAGGCGGCTCTACTGTGGACGAAGCCGGCGCGTACCCCCAAGGCGACGCGGTGGAGCGCGGCCGACGCGGTGCTGCTCGACGAGGCGGCCGGGCTGATCGAGCGGCCCGGCGGCTTCGGCCACGTCGTGCTCGACGAGGCGCAGGACCTCTCCGCCATGCAGTGCCGCGCGATCGCCCGCCGCAGCGAGCACGGCTCGATCACACTCCTCGGCGACCTGGCGCAGGGCACCGCGCCGTGGGCCGCCACCGACTGGCGGGAGTCGCTGCGTCACCTCGGCAAGCCGGACGCGCCGGTGGTGCCGTTGACGGTCGGCTTCCGGGTACCCGAGGCGGTCGTGGCTCTCGCCAACCGGCTGCTGCCGGCGCTCGCGGTGCGTGTACCCGAAGCTCGGTCGCTGCGGCATGACGGGGAGCTGACGGTTCGCGCGGCGGACGACCTGGATGCCACGACGGTGGGTGAGGTGCGGGCGGCGCTGGCGCACGAGGGTTCGGTGGCGGTGATCGCGGCGGACGCCGCAGTGGAGCGGCTGCGCGCGGCGCTGGCCACGGCCGGCGTGGCGGCCGCGACCCTGGAGGACCAGGAGGCGCGGGTCACGGTGGTGCCGGCGAGCATGGCCAAAGGCCTGGAGTACGACCACGTGGTGGTCGTCGAGCCGGCGGAGATCGTGGCCGCGGAGCCGCGCGGGCTGCACCGGCTGTACGTGGTGCTCACCCGCGCCGTGTCCCGCCTCTCCGTCGTCCACGCACAACCACTGCCGGCGGCCCTTGTGTAAGACGTGTTGCAGTGTAATTGTGTAATCATGCGCGACAGGACATGGGCGGGAGCCCGCCAGGAGCCGCCGCCGGCACACGACGCGGCGGCGTGGGTCACGGGTGCGGTGCCGGAGGGGTGGTTCACCGAGCCGCCCGAGATCGTCATCGACCGGGACGAGATCGTGATCGTCGGGCGGCTGCCCGAGCCCCAGCTCGCCGAGGGTGCGAGCGACACCGACAAGGCCGCCGCCGAGGCCGGCCGGATCAACCAGCACCGCGAGGACACCCGCGACCGGCGGATCAAGATCGCACAGCAGCTTGAGCGCCGCTACCAGCGCAAGGTGGCCTGGGGAGCAGCGTGCGGCGGCACACAGGTGCTCTTCACCAACCTCTCCGCCCCCGTCATGACCCGGCTCCGCCAGCCCGAGCGCCAGGTGCTCGACACGCTGGTCGAGGCCGGCGTCGCCCGCTCCCGCTCCGACGCGCTCGCCTGGTGCGTACGGCTGGTCGGCGAGCACACCAACACCTGGCTCGACGACCTGCGCGGCGCGATGGGCGCGGTCGCCGAGTTGCGCAAACGAGGTCCAGAGGTCTCCTAGCGTCGAGAGACGCGACGGGGCAGCATGCAGGACATGCGTACCCAGGTTGCGATCGTCGGTGCCGGCCCCGCCGGCCTGATGCTGGCCCACCTGCTGCGGCTCGGCGGCATCGACTCGGTGGTGCTGGAGCGGCGCAGCCGCGACTACGTCGAGCGGCGGGTCCGCGCCGGCGTGCTCGAGCACCCCACCGTCGAGCTGCTGCGGGAGGCCGGCGTCGCCGACCGCCTCGACCGCGAAGGCATGCCACACCACGGCATCTCGCTGCGCTTCGACGGGGCCGACCACCGCATCGCGCTGTCCGACCTGACCGGCAGGAGCATCACCGTGTACGGGCAGCAGGAGGTCGTCAAGGACCTCATCGCGGCTCGGGTGGCCGCCGGCGAGCCGCTGCTGTTCGAGGTCTCGGACGTGATGCTCGACCCCGCGACGCCACTGGTCACCTTCACCGACGCCGGCGGCACGCGGCAGGAGTTGGAGTGCGACTTCATCGCCGGCTGCGACGGCTCGCACGGCGTCTGCGCGCCCCACGTGAAGGCGACGGTGCACGCGCACGACTACCCGTTCGCGTGGCTGGGCGTGCTGGCCCAGGCGCCCCCGTCGCACAGCGAGCTGATCTACACGCACCACGAGCGGGGCTTCGCCCTGCACAGCATGCGCACACCCGAGATCACCCGCCTGTACCTCCAGGTCGCGCCGGACGAGCGGATCGACGACTGGTCCGATGACCGCATCTGGGACGAGCTGGGCAGGCGGCTCGCGGCGGACGGGTTCACGCTGGCGACCGGCCCGATCCTGGAGAAGGGCATCACGACCATGCGCAGCGTGGTCACCGAGCCGATGCGCCAGGACCACCTCTTCCTGGCCGGCGACGCCGCACACATCGTCCCGCCCACCGGCGCCAAGGGCATGAACCTGGCCATCGCGGACGTGTGGGTGCTGGCGGAGGCGCTGGGCGCGTATCTCAGGGAGGGCCGCTCGGACCTGCTCGACGCGTACGACGAGACGTGCCTGCGGCGAGTGTGGCGGGCCGAGCACTTCTCCTGGTGGATGACCAGCATGCTGCACCAGGCCCCCGGCGCGGACGACTTCCAGCGCAAGCTCCAGCTCGCCCAGCTCCGCTACGTCGCCTCATCCGAGGCCGCCGCGACAAGCCTCGCCGAGAACTACGTCGGCCTTCCGCTACGACGTTGAGCCGAACAGACCGCCATATCGGAGTCTCAATCTCCGCGTGCCGACCACCACTGTGGACGATCATCCGCTAGCGTTCGGGCCTGTGTCTCCCGACCATGGCGCGCCCTTCGGGCGGATCGATCGGCGACTGGGGTCGACGCCCCAGGAACGCGGCAGTATGGACAACGGCACGTGCCCGGACATTTTTGAGCTGAGCGATGGCCGGTTCGCCATCGTCGGCACCGACGCCACCGCCGAACTCGACGGGCACCTACCTGCCGACGCGGGCAGGGCGAGCTATGAGCGCATCGTCGTCATCAGTAGGGAGACGCTTCTGCACGCCAAGCGCCACATTCCCGATCTTTAACCAGAGGGATTCGTCACGGGCCGTGCGTCCGCGTCTAGGTGTTTCCAGGCCTTGGACGGCGTCTCCCGCCCCTGATCAGCCGATCGCGCAGCCGCGAGGAGGTCTTCGTACTCCTCGCAGATGCGATTCGCCGCGGACGCGAAGGCGTACTCGTCGGTGCCCGGGACCAGCGACGTACGCGCCTTGGCGGCCGCGCGCCAGTACTCTCGCATGAGCGAGCTGGTGAAGAGCTGGCGCAGATGGTTCTGCACTTGTTCGTCGGTGGTGTAGTCACTGATGCGCAAGCCCAGGCGCATGTGCTGAAAGATCAGGTTTGCGTAGAGGTACTGACGCTCTTTCTCGCGGGATACGCCAGGTTCCAGGGGTGGCCACACGGCAGCCAACGAGGGGTCGTCGATGCTCATGCGGATAAGATCGACATGCAGCATCCGCAGGCTAGCTTCGGCACTACGATGCAACTCGATTTGGGATTGGTGAAGCGACTCACGCTGCATCGCGAGCTCGGTCCGCTGCAACGCCAGCTCCCGAGACTGAAGCCAGAGCGTAGCGATCAGGGCCGCCAGCGCGAGCCCGGAAACGATCGCGTTGACCACACCGAAGCTGTCGCCGACACTCGCCCGCTCAGCCCAGTCAGTGGGTGTGTCCAGTCGTTGCAGTGCGGCCACGACTCCCAGCCCCAGCAGCAGAATAACGAAGATCACCAGCGCGGACGCGGCTATCCACTTACTGGTTCGGACCGTGACCTCGGCATTGATCTCGGGGCCACCGGATCTCGTACTCATGGCTGTTCCGTTAGAAGTACCGAACTTGCATACAGGAACCCGTCCGCTACAGGCCAGTCCTGCAATTGCAATTTTCGGCGCGTGAACCCGATCGCCACTATTTCCGCACGGAGATCTTTGCGTCGAACGCCGTCGTTCCTCCCCATGGATACATAGTGTGCTAACCTGCGCAAGGTTGCCAGCATGCAGCGATGACTGATTGATGAAAGCCGCCTTCACGACATTCAGTCGGCACAGTCATCAATGCGAAATGAAATCTGTCGAATAGCCACGTGGCGATTGGCAACCTCTCTGATCTCGGCAATAGCCACCCGCCTGGACGGCTGCTAGCGTCGGGGCGGGAGGAGGCGCCGATGTCCCTCGCTGAGCTGCGTGACGAGCTGACCGCCCGCCTTGGCCGTGACGGGGTGATCACCGATCCGGCGCACCTGCGGACGTACGAGTGTGACGCCCTCACCGGCTACCGCGTGGTGCCGGCCCTCGTTGCCCTGCCGCGCGACGCCGCCGGGGTCGCGGCCGCCGTCGCCGCATGCGCCGCCTACAAGGTGCCCTTCGTGGCGCGGGGCGCGGGCACGGGGCTCTCCGGTGGGGCGTTGCCGGTCGCCGACGGGGTGGTGATCTCGCTACAGCGGCTGCGGCGGGTGGTCGAGGTCGACCCGGTCGACCGGCGGGCCACGGTGGAGCCGGGCGTGACCAACCTCGACATCAGCCGCGCCGCCGCGCGGTACGGGCTCTACTACTCGCCCGACCCGTCCAGCCAGCAGGTCTGCACGATCGGCGGCAACGTGGCGGAAAACTCGGGCGGGGCGCACTGCCTCAAGTACGGGTTCACGGTCAACCACATCCTCGCGGTCGACGTGGTCCTTCCCGACGGGAGCACCACGCGCCTCGGCGGGGACGCGCCGCACCAGGCGGGGTTCGACCTGCTCGGGGCGTTCGTGGGCACCGAGGGCACGCTGGGCATCGTGACCGGCGTGGTCGTGCGGCTGCTGCACACGCCGGCGACGGTGCGCACGCTCGTCGCCAACTTCGACTCGACCAAGGACGCCGGCGACGCGGTCACCGCGGTGATCGCGGCGGGCATCGTGCCGGCGGCGATCGAGATGATGGACAACCTCGCGATCCAGGCGGTCAACCAGGCCGTCGACGCGGGCTTCGACCCGGACACCGCGGCCGCGCTCATCGTGGAGCTGGATGGGCCGGCCGACGAGGTGGAGGCGCGCTTCGCCGACCTCACGCGGCTCTGCGCCAGGGCCACCGAGGTGACGATCGCGCGGGATGCCGCGCACCGGGCGAAGATCTGGCAGGGGCGGAAGGCGGCGTTCGCGGCGGTGGGCCGGCTCAGCCCCAACTACTTCGTGCAGGACGGGGTCGTGCCGCGCACCCGGCTGGGCGAGGCGCTCACCCGGATCGCGGAGATGGGCGACGCGGCTGGCATCCGTGTGGCGAACGTCTTCCACGCCGGCGACGGCAACCTCCACCCCCTCGTGTTGTACAGCGAGGAGCGTGGCGAGCACGAGCGGGCCGAGGCGCTCTCCACCGCGATCGCCGAGCTCTGCGTCGAGCTGGGCGGCTCGCTCTCCGGCGAGCACGGCATCGGCACCGACAAGGCCTGTTCGATGCCGCGCATGTTCTCCGAAGACGACCTGGCCACGATGCAGCGGCTGCGGGCGGCGTTCGACCCGGAAGGGCTGTGCAACCCGGGCAAGGTCTTCCCCACCCCGCGGCTGTGCGGGGAGCGGCCGGGGCCGTACCGCCCGCACCCGCTGGAAGCGGCCGGCGTCATCGAGCGGCTATGAGGCCGGGGTCGCTGGCCGAGCTGCGTGACGCGGTACGCGACACGCGCGGCACCCTGCTGGTCAAGGGCGCGGGCACGGCGCAGGGCTGGGCCGGCTCGCCTGACCCGACCGACCATGTGCTGGAGACGACCGGGTTGACCGGTGTGGTCACGTACAACCCCGCGGACATGACCGTAGCGGTGCGGGCCGGCACGCCGTTGACGGTGCTACAGCAGGAGCTTGCGGCGGGCGGGCAGCGGGTCTCCCTGGATCCCGCCCGCCCCAAGGCGACCGTCGGCGGCCTCGTCGCCACCGCCGACTCGGGGCCGTTGCGGCACGCGTTCGGCGGGCCGCGCGACCTGCTCATCGGCGTCACCGTGGTGCTCGCGGACGGCACTGTCGCCCGCTCCGGCGGCCACGTCATCAAAAACGTCGCCGGGTACGACCTCGGCAAGCTGCTCTGCGGCTCGTTCGGCACGCTCGGGGTGATCGCCGAGGTGGTGCTGCGGGTACACCCGCTGCCGCCCGCCTCCCGGACGGTCTCCATCCCCTGTGACGCGGCGGAGGCCGTCGAGCACACGGGACGGGTGCTGGAGGCGCGCCTGGAGCCGGCCGCGCTGGAGTGGTGCGACGGCGAGCTGCTCGCCCTGTACGAAGGCGTCGAGTCCAGTGTGGAGCTTCGTGCGGCCGCGACGCCCGGCGGTACGACACTGTCCACAGCGGACGCCGAGGCGGCATGGCGGCGGGTTGCCGCGGTGCACGACGGCGACGTGGTGGTGCGCTGCGGCAGCCGGCCCAGCCAGCTCGCCGCGGTCGCCAAGCACGCGACGTCGATGACGAGTAGCGCGGCGGTGGGCGTGCACACGCTCGAAGTGGCCGACGTCGATCGGCTGCGCGAGGAGTTCGCGCAGGTGACGACGATCCGCCGGGCGCCGGACACCGCAGCCTGGGGCGAGCCACACCCGGCAGTGCCACTCATGCGCGCGGTCAAGCAGCGCTTCGACCCGGACGGGCGGCTCGGCCCCGGCCGGTTCAGGCCGTGGTTCTAAGGGGGAGACGTGGCCTTCGACCTGGACCGGGCCCTGCTCGACGAGTGTGTCCACTGTGGCTTCTGCCTGCCCACCTGCCCCACGTTCGTCCTGACCGGTGACGAGGCCGAGTCGCCGCGCGGCCGCATCTACCTCATGGGCCTCGCCACCCGCGGCGAGGCGCCGGTCGCCGGGCCGGTCACCCAGCACCTCGACTCCTGCCTGGGCTGCCTCGCGTGCGTGCCGGCCTGCCCGTCCGGCGTGAAGTACAACGCGTTGATCGAGTCGGCCCGCCCGCAGATCGACCGCGAGGTGCCCCGCGACAGGTTCTTCCGGTCGGCGGTGTTCGCGCTCTTTCCTTATCCACGACGGCTGCGGGCGGCCGCGCTCCTCGGTCTGCTCTACCGGCGGCTGGGCATCCGCTGGCTGACTCACCGCTCAGGTTTGCTGAAACGCCTGCCGGCCAGGGCGCGCGCGCTCGAAGGGCTGCTGCCGCCGGTGCGGCTGAAGGACCTGTTCACGAAGACGAAGGGTGATGAGAAAGGCACCGTGGCCCTGCTCACGGGCTGCGCCCAGCGGGTCTTCTTCAAGCCGGTCAACGACGCGACCGCGCGCGTCCTCGCGGCCGAGGGCTGCGCGGTCGCCGTGCCGAAGGGGCAGGGGTGCTGCGGCGCGCTCAGCCTGCACACCGGGCGCGACGAGGAGGCGCGGGCGTTCGCGCGGCGCACGGTGGACGCGTTCGAGGGGTACGAGACGGTCGTCGTCAACGTCGCGGGCTGCGGCTCGGTGCTCAAGGAGTACGGCGAGCTGCTGCGCGACGACCCGGAGTACGCCGAGCGGGCGGCCGCGTTCGCCGGCCGGGTGCGAGACGTGAGCGAGGTGCTCGCCGGGTTGGAGCCGGTGGCGCAGCGGCACCCGCTGCCCATCCGTGTCGCCTACCACGACGCCTGCCACCTGGCGAACGCCCAGCGGATCACCCGCGAGCCGCGCGACGCGCTGCGCACGATCCCCGGGCTGGAGCTCGTCGAGGTGCCCGAGGAGAAGATCTGCTGCGGATCGGCGGGCGTCTACAACCTGCTCCAGGCCGGCACGGCCGAGCAGCTCGGGCGGCGCAAGGCGGAAAACCTGACGTCCGCGCGCCCCGATGTGATCGCGACCGGCAACGCCGGATGCCTGCTGCAAATCCGCCGGTACACAGAGGACGGTCCGCTGATCATGCACCCGGTGGAACTGCTCGACCACTCAATTCACGGGCGTCCGCTGACGCGGTGACGCTGCCGAGCAATGCCAGCGCCTGCGCGGACGGGCTGCCCGGCTCGGCGTGGTACACGACAAGGAACTGCCCCGGGCTGCCGTTCACCGCGAACGTCTCGTACGCCAGCGTGAGCTCGCCGACCAGCGCGTGGAGGAAGCGCTTGGTGCCCGCGGTCTTGACGCCCACGTCGTGCCGCGCCCAGAGCCGCCGAAAGTCTTCGCTCTTCAACGACAGCTCGCCGACAAGCTCGGTGAGGCGCGGGTCGTCGAGGTCGGTGCCGGCGCTGGCGCGGAGGGTGGCGACCGTCTCCGCGGCGACGGTGTCCCAGTCGGCGTAGATCCGCCGGGCTTCGGGATCCAGAAACATCACTCGCAGCTGGTTGGCCCCCTTGACCGAGCAGTGGTTGAGCGCGGCGGCGAGCCGGTTGTTGGCCAGCACGTCCAGGTAACGGCCCAGCACGAGGGCCGGTGTGTCGACCCACGCGTCCAGCAGGCGCGCCAGCCGCGGACTGGCCCGCTCCGGCTGGCTGGAGCGGCGCCGGCGGCGGGTCGCCGGGCGGGCCAGCTCGCGCAGGTGTGCCACGCCCTCGTCGTCGAGCGTGAAGACCCGGGCGAGCGCCTCGATGATCTGCTCGGACGGGTGCTTGTCGCGCCCCTGCTCGAGCCTGATGTAGTAGTCGGCGCTCATGCCGGCGAGCAGGGCGACCTCTTCGCGGCGCAGGCCGGGCACCCGGCGTCGCCCCGGGTCGGGCAGGCCGAACTCTTCCGGGCGGGTCAGCTCCCGCCGCGCTCGCAGAAACTCACCGAGCCGGTTGTCGCTGTCCATCCCCCGAGCCTAGGCCGGCCCCCGGGCGGCGAGCCTGGTCCCCGCACTACCAGGATGCGAACCCCCAGGAAAAGGCCGTCCTGGTAGCCCGTCCGCGAGGCGGCGACGGTGGAGCCATGACTGACAACAACACCCTCTCCGGCCGGGTCGCGGTAATCACCGGCGCCACCAGCGGCATCGGTGCCGCCACCGCCCACCGCCTCGCCGCGGCCGGCGCGTCCGTCGCCCTCCTGGGGCGGCGCGAGGACCGCCTCAAGGGGCTGGCCACCGAGATCGGCGCGGCCGCACTGCCGGTCGCCGTCGACGTCACCGACCAGGACGCCCTGAACGCGGCCGCGACCACCATCCGCTCGGCCCTTGGCCGGGTCGACCTCGTGGTGGCGAACGCGGGCGTGATGCTCCCCGCGCCCTTCGAGTCGGCGCAGACCGCCGAGTGGGACCAGATGGTCAGCACCAACATCAACGGGCTGCTCTACACCGCCCGCGCGTTCGTCGACGACCTGCTCGCCGCGGCGGCGGACGGCAAGCCGGCGGACCTGGTGCTGGTCGGCTCGATCGGCGGTCACACCGTGTTCTCCAACTACGCCGTCTACACCGCCACCAAGGCGGCCGTCGCGCACCTGACCCGGGGCCTGCGTGCCGACTTCGGTCCACGCGGGGTACGGGTCAAGAACGTCGAGCCGGGCTTCGTCAGCACCGAACTGGGCGACGGCATGCTCGACGGCGGCCAGCGCGAGGTACTCGCGCAGATGCGGCAGGCCGTGCCGCCGCTGCCGCCGGAGGACATCGCGGACGCGATCGCGTACGCCACCGCCGCCCCCGCGCGGGTGAACGTGGCCGAGATGATCGTGCTCCCCACGGTGCAGGGCTAGCCGTTACGGCGGTATGACGCGGGTCGCCGGCTCGGTCTGGTGGATGCGGGAGCGGTCGTCGAAGATGATCGGGTCGTGGTCGCGGGTCTGGTTGAGCGCCCAGAGGCCGATCAGATCGGCAAGTGCGAAGACGATCGCGACCAGCACCGCCAGCACGAGCCGGCGCCGGCGCTCGCGGCGCAGCCACTCGGCGCGCGCCTTCTTGTACGCGGGCGGCGCGGCCTCGATCCCCGCGGCGAGCGCGCCGAGCGTCTCCCGCAGCTGGTCTTCAGTGCCGCTCACGACCGTCCTCGCTTCGCCGCGGGCGGCCGCGAGGCTCCAAGTCCGCTGAGCCTGATGATTCGCTCGCTTCGCTCCCTCATTGTCGTTCCTCCAGCACCCGCGTGAGGGCGGCCATCCCGCGCGAGGTGTGTGACTTCACCGCGCCGGGCGAGATGCCCATCGCCTCGGCGATCTCGGCTTCACGCAGCCCCAGCCAGTGTCGCAGCACGAGCGCCTCCCGCTGCCGTGCGGGCAGTTCTTTGAGCGCCGCCACCAGCGCCCGCTGGTCGTCGTGGAGCAGCGCCTCCGCCTCGGCCGAGCTGCCGGCCGGCGGGGCGGTCTCCGGTGTGGCGTGCTTTCGCACGACCTGGAGGTGGCGCAGGCGCATGCGGGTGAGGTTGCAGACCACCGACCGCAGGTAGGGCAGGGCCTTGTCCGCGCCTTGGAGCTTCTTCCAGCGCCGGTACAGCTGGTAGAACGCCTCCGCCACGATGTCTTCCGCGTCGTCGGCGCCGAGCAGCACGGCGAGGCGGTGCATGGCCGCGTACTGCGTCTGGAAGAGCTCGGCCAGCGCGGCGTCGGCCTCGGCGGCGTCCTGCTGTGCCCGGATGAGCGGTGAGGTCATGTGGCGCGCACCGCCTGCCGTTCACCGGCCCGCGCGAAGAACGGCGTGAGCAACACCGCCACGGCCAGGTTGAGGGCGAACGCGACAAGGGCCGCGTAGACCGGCACGTCCGCGCCGCCGATCCCCACCGAGACCACCGACGAGAAGCCGCCCCAGACCACGAGCAGCGTGCCTGCGACCATGCCGACCGCCCAGCCCGCGAGCAGCGCTCTCCGGTGCAGCCAGGTGGTGAAGAGGCCGATCGCCACCGCGGGGAACGTCTGGAGGATCCACACCCCGCCCAGCAGCTGGAGGTTGATCGCGTCCTGGTTGCGCAGCCCGAGGACGAACGCGACCGCGCCCACCTTCGCGGTCAGCGACACCGACTGGGCGATGCGCATCTGGTGCTTGGGCGTGGCGGTCGGATGGAAGTACTCGACGTAGATGTTGCGGACGAAGGCGGTGGCCGCCGCGATCGACATGACCGCCGCGGGCACCAGCGCCCCCACCACGAACGCGCCGAACAGCACGCCGGTCAGCGCGGCCGGCATCAGCTGGTCGACCAGCAGGGGTACCGCCGACTCGGCGTTGCCCGGCGGCGCCTGCACCCCGGCGGCGAGCGCGGCGATGCCCAGCACGCCGAAAAGTCCCAGCACCGCGGTCCAGGCCGGCAGTGCCACCGTCACCTTGCGCAGCGTGTCCGGCCCCTTGGCGGCGAACGCGGCGGTCAGCACGTGCGGGTACATCAGCAGCGCCATCGCCGAGCCGAGCGCGAGCGTGGCGAAGGCCGGGAACAGCTCGGGCTCCAGCGCGAGCGCGGTGTGGCGGGTCGCCGCCGTCTCGAACATCCGGCCCGGCCCGCCCAGCTCGTCGAGGACCACCGCGACCACCGCGAGCGTGGCCCCGAAGATCGCCGCGCCCTTGACGATCGAGATCACCGCGGGCGCGCGCAGCCCGTGCCGGTAGGTCGCCAGCGCCAGCACGCCGAACACCGCGATCAGCGCGAGGTCACCGGCCAGCCCGCGGGGGTACAGGCCACCGGCGGTGAGCACGGCCCGGATGCCGAGGAGCTGGAGCGCGATGTACGGCATCGTGGCGAGGATGCCGGTCAGCGCGACCGCGAGCGCGAGCGGCGGCGAGTCGTACCGACCCTTCACGTAGTCGGCCACCGTGATGTAGCCGTTGTCGCGTGCCGCCGTCCACAGGCGCGGCAGCAGCACGAACGCGAGCGGGTAGACGATCACCGTGTACGGGAGCGCGAAGAAGCCGAGCGCGCCCGCGCCGTACACGAGGCCGGGAACCGCCGCGAACGTGTACGCCGTGTAGATCGTGCCGCCGAGCAGCAGCCACGTCGTCGGTGCGCCGAAGCGGCGGCCGGCCAGCGCCCAGCCCTCCAGTGTGGGCAGCGAGTCGTCCCGCCGGAACCAGCGCGCACCGACCGCCACCAGCGATGTCCCGCCGACGACGGCGAGGAACGCGGCCACGGTGGCGAGCACGAGATCTCCCTGAAACATCGGGTAAACCGAATGCACTGGTTGGGCAACTCTGCCATGTGACGTCGAACACTGCACGGGCGATCGCGGGCGGCTGCCTGGCCGCCCCATTTGTCGCCTTGCTGTGGGTGCCCTTCTATGCCGGCGGCGGTCCCTCACTCGCCGGGGTGCCGTTTTTCTACTGGTACCAGATGCTTTGGGTGCCCTTGAGTGTTCTACTCATGTTCATCGCCTACTTGCTGCTGCGTCGTTAGCTCTCGGAGGCCCCCTATGACGACCACCACTCCCGCGAGCCCGCCGAGTTCCCCCGCCCCCGCCCGCCGCCAGCTCAACCCGAGATCGATCGCGATCTGGGGCGCCGTGGCCATCGCCGGCGCGATCGCCTGGGGCGTGCTCGCCCTGTCCCGCGGCGAAGAGATCAACGCGATCTGGCTCGTGGTGGCCGCGATCGCCTCGTACGCGATCGCGTACCGCTTCTACGCCCGCTTCATCGTCCGCAAGGTGCTCAAGGTCGACGACACCCGAGCCACCCCCGCGGAGCGCCTGGACAACAGCATCGACTACCAGCCGACCGACCGCCGGATCCTGGTCGGACACCACTTCGCGGCCATCGCCGGCGCCGGCCCGCTGGTCGGCCCGGTGCTCGCCGCGCAGATGGGCTACCTGCCCGGCACCATGTGGATCATCTTCGGCGTCATCTTCGCCGGCGCCGTACAGGACATGGTGATCCTGTTCTTCTCGATGCGGCGCAACGGCAAGAGCCTGGGCCAGATGGCCCGCGACGAGATCGGCACGGTCGGCGGCATCGCCGCGCTCATCGCCGTCTTCTCCATCATGATCATCCTGCTGGCCGTGCTCGCGCTGGTCGTGGTCAACGCGCTGGCCAAGTCGCCGTGGGGCACCTTCTCCATCGCGATGACCATCCCGATCGCCCTGTTCATGGGCTTCTACCTGCGGACACTGCGTCCGGGCCGGGTCATCGAAACCACCGCGATCGGCGTCGCCCTGCTGCTGCTCGCGATCGTGGCGGGCGGCTGGGTGCAGGAGTCCGGCCTGGCCGACACGTTCACGCTGAGCCCGGAAACCCTCACGATCTGCCTGATCATCTACGGCTTCTTCGCCTCGGTGCTGCCGGTCTGGATGCTGCTGGCCCCACGCGACTACCTGTCCACGTTCATGAAGGTGGGCACGATCGCACTGCTCGCCATCGGCGTGATCATCGCCGCGCCGGCGCTACAGACCGAGGCCGTGACGAAGTTCGCCAGCAGCGGCACCGGCCCGGTCTTCTCGGGCGAACTGTTCCCGTTCGTCTTCATCATCATCGCCTGCGGCGCCCTCTCCGGATTCCACTCGCTGATCTCGTCCGGCACCACGCCCAAGATGATCCAGAAGGAGTCGCAGGTGCGGCTCGTCGGCTACGGCGCGATGCTGATGGAGTCGTTCGTCGCGGTGATGGCCCTGATCGCCGCCTGCATCCTCGAGCCCGGCCTGTACTACGCGATGAACGCACCCGCCGGCCTCCTCGGCTCCACAGTGGAGAGCGCGTCGGCCGCGGTGACCAACCTGGGCTTCACGATCACCCCGCAGGACCTCAGCGCCGCGGCCGCCGAGGTCGAGGAGCAGACGCTCGTCGCCCGCACCGGCGGCGCACCAACCCTCGCCGTGGGCATGTCGGAGATCTTCTCCAGCGTGATCGGTGGCTCGAGCCTGAAGGCGTTCTGGTACCACTTCGCCATCATGTTCGAGGCGCTCTTCATCCTGACCACTGTGGACGCCGGCACCCGCGTCGGCCGGTTCATGCTCCAGGACACGCTCGGCAACATCTGGAAGCCGATCGGCCGAGTCAGCTGGAAGCCGGGCCTGTGGGCCACCAGCGCCGTAGTGGTGCTCGCCTGGGGCTACTTCCTCTACACCGGCGTCACCAACCCGCTCGGCGGCATCAACCAGCTCTTCCCGCTCTTCGGCATCGCCAACCAGCTACTGGCGGCCGTCGCCCTGGCGGTGGCGACCACGATCCTGGTCAAGAGCGGCCGGCTGAAATGGGCCTGGGTGACGGCGATTCCGCTGGCCTGGGACGCCACGGTCACGCTGACCGCGAGCTGGCAGAAGGTCTTCTCCGACCAGCCGGCGATCGGCTTCTTCGCCCAACGCGACCGGTACGCCGACGCCCTGGACCGCGGCGAAGTGCTGGCACCCGCGAAGAACCTCGACGACATGCGGGCGGTGGTGACAAACTCCACGGTGGACGGTGTGCTGTCGGCGCTGTTCGCCATCCTGGTCATCATCGTGATCGCCAACGCCGCCTGGGTCTGCTTCAAGGCGATCCGCGCCCGCGCGCCACTGCCCACGACGGAGGCGCCGTACGTGAAGTCCACCATCGTCGCCCCGGCCGGCCTCTTCGCCACCGCCGAGGAAAAGCGCGAGATGGCGGCGGCGTCGGCCGGCTCCGGGGGTGACCGGACATGAGGCGCGCGCTGGCGGCCGTCCGCTGGTACTTCCGGGAGCTGAGCGGCGAGGCGGAGTACGACCACTACGTCGAACGCCACCGCCGCCTCCACCCGGACCAGCCCCTGATGACCCGCCGCGAGTTCGAACACTGCCGCACCGACCGCCGCGACGAAAACCCCACGGCCAGCTGCTGCTAATGCGGTGACCATGACCATGCCGGGTCCGCCCTCATCGGGGCGGACCCGGCCGATTCCCGAAATGTGACCTACCGCGATGCCCGTCGTGGTCCATGCCGCCGCTCCTGCGGCTTTATCCGCCCGCCGCTGGTCGCACCCAACTCCCGGCCGCGCCCACCCCACTCATTGAGATCCAGAGACCTTTCGGGATCAAGGTCGCCGTCCGTCGTGGCGTTGCCTCGAGGCAGATTTGCCCACGTCCGCGTCAGCGGCGGACCGTATGCTCCCGCGGGCACCGCTCCCGGCCGGCGGCTCGCGGGGCGAGCCGAAATCCCCGGCCGTCCGCTGCCGGCTCCGCGAGACAAGCCCCGAGGGGGTCTTCGCGGCCCTTACCTCCGCCATCCAGACGCACCGTAACCAGCCCAGGGTCGGGACTTCGGTTGCTTTCCGATTGCCGATCCCGGAAAGAGACATTGTGGGACGAACGTCGACCCCGGCCTGGCGCGAGCCACTTCACCCGCCCTGTTTCCTCGGCCGGCTGGGCGCAGGGGTGAGTGTGACCAGCGGCGGACGGGTGAGGCCGCGGGAGCAACGGTCTGGACCACGACGCACATCGCGGTAGCTCAAATCTCTGTCGGCATAAGGGATTCGCGGCACCAGCCGGGCTGGGGGTATGCGACGGGTAACCCCACGTCCACGCTGCGGTAACGTGCAGACGACCGCCCGCAGCGAATCCGGACGACAAACCGGAGCTGTCCCGCAACTGTGATGCCGTACCGGCGCAAACCGGACGGACTAGCCAGGTCGCCTGCGGACGGTCGCGAACAAGCGCTCTCGAGGAAGGGCGCCTCGCGGACGGAGCGGACGACCCCTCCAGTCGGCGAAGCACCAGATCCTCGACCGACAGGAGGACCATGAGAAGACAGGTCACAGCGGCCGCGATAGCGGCTGCCGCGGCGATCGCGATGAGCGGGTGCGCCAGCGACGACAACGCCGACCCCGGCTCGGGCGCCACCAGCGCACCGGCCGCCGCCTACCCGGTCACCGTGGGCACGATCACGCTCGACAAGCGGCCCGAGAAGATCGTGTCGCTGTCGCCGAGCGCGACCGAGATGCTCTTCGCCATCGGCGCGGGGTCGCAGGTCACCGCCGCCGACGACAACTCGAACTACCCACCTGAGGCGCCCAAGTCGGAGCTGTCCGGCTTCCAGCCCAACGCGGAGGCCATCGCCGCGAAGTCGCCGGATCTTGTCGTGCTCTCCAACGACACCAACAAGGTGGTCGACCAGCTCACCACGCTGAAGATCCCGGTGTACCTGGCGGCGAGCGCGGTCACGCTGGACGACACGTACAAGCAGCTCGACGACCTCGGCGCGCTCACCGGGCACGCCACCGAGGCGGCCTCCACCGTGCAGCGGATGAAGGAGGACATCGCCAAGCTGGTCAAGGACGTGCCGCAGCGGGCGACCAAGCTCACCTACTACTACGAGCTCGACCCCACGCTGTACTCGGTGACGAGCAAGACGTTCATCGGTGCGCTTTTCGCCCAGGCCGGCCTGGAAAACGTGGCCGACGCCGCCGACGCGGACGGCAAGAAGGGCGGCTACCCGCAGCTCTCGGCCGAGGCCCTGGTCAAGTCCGACCCGGATCTGATCTTCCTGGCCGATACCAAGTGCTGTAAGCAGTCGCTGGAGACGGTGAAGGCGCGCACCGGGTGGGCGAACATCACCGCGGTGAAGAACGGCAACGTGATCGAGCTCGACGACGACATCGCCTCCCGCTGGGGTCCGCGGGTCGTCGACCTCGTGCGGGTCATCACGGAAGCGGTAGCCAAGGTCCCCGCGTGACGAACGCCAGATCAAGGGCCGGCTGGATCGTCGCGGGCGTCCTCTCCGTCGTCGTCGCGGCGCTGGCCGGCCTGGCGTTCGGCCCGGTCAACCTGCCACCGGGCAGCGTGGCCGCCGAAGTGCTCAACCTCGTCCCGGGCGTACACATCCACAGCGGCCTGGACGAGCGCGAGATCGCCATCATCACCGAGATCCGGCTGCCCCGCGTCGTGCTCGCGCTGCTGGTCGGCGCGATGCTCGCGCTCGCCGGCGGCTGCTACCAGGGCGTCTTCCGCAACCCGCTGGCCGACCCGCACCTGCTCGGCGTCGCGGCCGGCGCCGGCCTGGCGGTGACCGCGGTCATCGCGTTCCGGATCGGCACCGGCTCAGCGGGCGGCGACGTCACCTCCGGCCTGCCGCTCACCACGCCGGTGGCCGCGTTCGTCGGCGCGGTGGGCGCGGTCGCGCTCACGTACCTGCTCGGCGTCTCCGGTGGCCGGGACCGCTCGCCGGCCACGCTGATCCTCGCCGGGGTGGCGGTCTCCGCATTCCTCGCCGCCGGCCAGACGTACCTGATGCAGCGCAACGTCGACGCCATCCGCGAGGTGTACTCCTGGCTGCTGGGGCGGCTGGCCACCGCGGGTTGGCACGACGTGCTGGTCATCCTCCCGTACGCGGTGGTGACCGGCGCCGTCCTGCTGCTCTTCCGCCGCGAGCTCGACGTGCTGTCCGTCGGTGACGACGAGGCGAGCAGCCTGGGCCTGCATCCGCAGCGCTCGCGCTACATCCTGCTCGCCGCCGCCAGCCTCGGCACTGCCGCGGCCGTGTCCGTGTCCGGCCTGATCGGGTTCGTGGGCATCATCGTGCCGCACACCGTGCGGTTGCTGGCCGGTGCCAGCTACCGCGTGATCCTGCCACTGTCGGTGCTCTTCGGGGCCGCGTTCCTGGCCCTCACCGACCTCGTCGCGCGCACGGTCGCCAGCCCGGCCGAGATCCCGATCGGCGTGGTCACCGCCTTCTTCGGCGCACCCTTCTTCGTGCTGGTGCTGCGCACCACGAAGCGGGTCACACTATGAACGCCGCGCTGGACGCGCTCGACGTGCGGGTCACCCTGGGCGGCGCACGGATCCTCGACGGCGTCGACCTCACGGTCGCCACCGGCGAGTGGGTCGCGGTCATCGGACCGAACGGCGCCGGCAAGTCGACGTTGTTGCGCGCCGTCGGCGGCCTCCTCCCCGCCGCCGGTGCCATCTCCATTTTTGGTACGCCCACCGAGCGCCTGTCCCGGCGGCAGCGCGCCCGGCTCGTGGCGACGGTCGCGCAGTCACCGGTCGTGCCGGCCGGCATGGCCGTCTTCGACTACGTGCTGCTCGGCCGCACTCCGCACATCCCGCCGCTGGGCCGGGAGTCCACCGCCGACCTGGCCGCCGCCGGCGAGGTGCTGGCCCGGCTCGACCTGCACCGCTTCGCCGACCGCCAGCTGGCCACGCTCTCCGGCGGCGAGCGCCAGCGGGTGTTTCTGGCCCGCGCGCTCGCCCAGGGCGCCCCGCTGCTGCTGCTCGACGAGCCGACCACCGCGCTCGACATCGGCCACCAGCAGGAGGTGCTCGACCTCGTCGACGAGCTGCGCCAGGACCGCGGTCTGACCGTGCTCGCCACCATGCACGACCTCTCCATCGCCGGCGAGTACGCCGACCGTATGGTGCTCCTCGCGAACGGCCGCGTGGCCGCGAGCGGCACCGCCCGCGAGGTGCTGACCGAGGAGCTGCTGGCGACCCACTACGGCGCCCGCGTACGGGTCATCGACGGCGATCACGGTCCCCTGGTGGTGCCCGTCCGCTAGGGCGCATGACAGGGGTGTCGGGCCTTGATGCGGTTGGCTACCTTGATCCCCGAGGTGGTGACGGTGACGACTCTCGTACGTGAACCGGAAACCCGGGCTCCCGCCGCCGCACCCGCGGCCCGGTTGCGCAGGCGGGCGGCAGGACAATTCCGCGGCACCCCGGGCCGGCTCGTGCTCGCCACGGTGGCACTCGTCGTGCTGGGCCTCGCCACCGGCGTCGCCGGCGTCGTGGGTGTGCGCCAGCGGGCCGGCCTCGTCGACGGCGCCGTGGCACAGAGCGGCGAGCTGGCCGTCGCGGCACAGCGGCTCTACCGCGCGCTCTCCGACGCCGACGCGACAGCCGCGAGCGCGTTCCTGACCGGTGGCGTGGAGCCGGTGGCCCTGCGCGAGCGCTACCAGGCCGACATCGCCGACGCGGCGGCCGCGCTCGCGATCGTCTCCGGCGGTGGCGCCGGCGGCGAGGAGGGTGCCGGCGCGGTTGCCCGGATCGCCGCGCAGCTGCCGGTCTACACCGGCCTGGTGGAGACCGCCCGGGTCTACAACCGCCAAGGCGTGCCGGTGGGCGGTGCGTACCTGCGCGAGGCCTCCGGCGTGATGCGCGAGCGCCTGCTGCCCGCCGCACAGGCGCTCTACAAGGCGGTCTCGGACGACCTCGACGAGGCGCGCGGCGACGCGGGCGCCTTCCCGTGGTTCGCGGTGGCGCTCGGCCTGCTGACGATCGCCGCGCTCGTGGTGGTCCAGCGCTACCTGACCCGGCGCACCAACAGGGTGTTCAACGTGGGGCTCGTCGTGGCCACCGTCGCCGCCGTGGCCGTGCTGCTCTGGCTGGGCGTATCCGCGCTGGTGACCGCCGGGCGGCTGGAGGCCAGTCAGGACCGCGGCTCGGAGGAGGTGGCCCGGCTCGCCGACGCCCGGATCGCCGCCCTCCAGGCCCGTGCCGACGAGTCGCTGACGCTCGTCGCGCGCGGCAACGGCAAGGTCTTCGAAGACGACTACGACAAGATGATGGACCGGCTCGCCGGTGACAAGCGCGACGGCGGTCTGCTGGTCGCGGGCGACGCCGACGGGCCCACGCGCGAATTCCTCGCGGCCGCGCTCAACGAGGCGAGAAACTGGGACTCGGCACACGGCAAGGTGCGCCAGCTCGACAACGACGGCCAGTACGACCAGGCGGTCACCTCGTCGGTGGGCACCGACCAAAACAGCACCGCCACCATCGCCAACCGGCTCGACGAAAACCTGTCCAAGGCGATCGACCACAACAGCGAGGTGTTCCGGGAAGAGGTGCGCGGCGCCGGCGGCTCGCTCTCCGGAGCCGACATCGGGGTCGGGTTCCTGGCCGCGCTGCTGGTGTTCGGCGCGGCGGCCGGCATCCAGCGGCGGCTGGCGGAATACCGATGAAAAAGCCCTTCGCCGCCGCGGTGGCCGCGCTGGCCGCGTTGGTGCTGGCCGGGTGTGGTGGCTCGGACAGCCCGCCGCCGGGTCCCGATCCGGCCCAGCCGGCCCGCCCCGTGGGCGTGCAGGATCCCGCGGTGCTGCCCACCACCAGTGCGGCGCCGACCGGCTCGTGCGACCCGCGGGCCAGTTACCGCCCCGCCGGCACGCTCCCCGCGCCCGGCCGGATGCCGTCCGGCTCGACGATGGCGCGCATCCAGCAGTCGGGCCGGCTCGTCGTCGGCGTCGACCAAAACAACTTCCGCTTCGGCTACCGCGACCCCAAGACCGGCAACCTCGTCGGCTTCGAGATCGACCTGGCCCGCGAGCTCTCCCGGGCCATCTTCGGCAGTCCCGACAAGGTGCTCTTCCGGGCCATCACCACGGCCGACCGGATCCCGGCGATCAACGAGGGGCGGGTCGACATCGTCATCCGCAGCATGACGATGAACTGCGACAGGTGGGAGCAGATCACCTTCTCCACCGAGTACTTCTCCGCGGGGCAGGCCATCATGGTCGCCCGTGATTCGCCGATCAAGGGGATCAAGGACCTCGCCGGCAAGAAGGTCTGCGCGGCCACCGGCAGCACCTCGATCCGCAACATCGCCGCCAAGGCGCCGGAGGCGAAGCCGGTGTCGGCCAGCGACGCGCTCGACTGCCTCGTGCTGCTCCAGCAGCTTCAGGTCGACGCGGTCTCCACCGACGACGCGATCCTGGCCGGCTTCGCCGAGCAGGACAAGGGCACCAAGATCTTGCCGGAGCGGTTCACCGAGGAGCCGTACGGCATGGCGATGAAGAAGGAGTCCGTCGACCTGGCGCGGTTCGTCAACGGCGTGCTGGAGCGGATCCGCTCCGACGGCACCTGGACCCGCCTGTACGACCGGTGGCTCTCCTCGCTCGGCGCCACCCCGCAGCCACCCGCACCGCGCTACAAGGGCTGACCGTGTCGACGCCGCCGCCGATGATGAGCCGCGACGAGGTCGATCGGGCCATCGTCGGGCTTGTCGCGGCGTACGACCGGATCTCCGCGGCGATGTTCGAGATGGACGCGCACCCGGCGCTCGTCCTGCTGCGCGGCGGCGGGCTGCGCGGGCGTACGGCGGATGTGGCGACCGAGGTGCTCGGGGCGGTCGAGGTGCTCTGGTCGCAGTTCGCCGCGCTGGGCGCCCACCTCGACCGCGCGAAGACGGTACGTGCCGAGCGTTCCCGGCCCGGCGAAGGCGAGCTGCGCCTGCTCACCTCGGTGCTGCGCCAGCCGATCGTGGGGCTGAGCGCCTCCGGCATCGTGCTCGACACCCTCGCCGGCGGCACACCGGCCTCGTGGCAGACCGTCCCCGGGCTCGCCGACGACCTGGAGACCGTGGCCGCCGAGGTCGTGCACGCGCTTGGCGAGGTCGAGGCGGCCACCACCCGGGTCGCCACGCTGTACGGGCAGCCGACCAGGGCATTGGAGAAGGCGACCGCCGACGCGACGAACCTTGGCGGTGACGCGCTCAAGGGGTCCGATGTGGACGGACTCGCGCGCAGGCTCGCCGACGCGCACGCCGAAGCGCTCAAAGACCCGATCGGCGCGAAAGCGCCACCGACCGGGCTGGTGTCCGAGATCGAGGCGCTGACCACACGGATCGCCGGCTTGGCGGCACTGCGCGGCGCGTACCCGGAAAAGATCCGGAGCCTGACCACCGCGGTCGACGAGGTGGCCGCGGCGGAGGCGGAGGCGCGCAGGGTCGGCGACCTCGCGGCGACGAAGATCGCCAACGCCGGCCTGCCGGCGGTGCCCGACGCGGTGGGTGGGCTGCGCGCACACATCGCGCAGCTCGGGCAGCTGCACCGCGAGGGGCGGTGGCTGCGCCTGGCCGACGAGCTGTCCATTGTGGAACGCTCGGTGGCGCAGGCGAAGGAGCGGGCGGCCCACCTCTTCGAGGCGGCCGACGGGCTGCTGGAGCGCCGCACCGAGCTGCGCGGCCGGCTCGACGCCTACCGCGCGCGGGCCGGCCGGATGGGGCTCGTCGAGCACGAGGAGCTCGCCGCCCTGCACCGCGCCGCACAGGATCTGCTCTACACAAGCCCTTGCGACCTGCCCGCCGCCACCCGCGCGGTGGTCGCCTACCAGCGTTACCTCAACCAGCTCACGGAGAGGGGCAACCCATGAGGTGTGTCCGGCCCGGCTGCTCCGGCACGTACGGCGCCGAGGGCTACTGCGACGAGTGCGGGCGGCGCGCGCCCGCCGGCGCGGTGCCGGCACAGCCCAAGGCGCCGTCGACGGTGTCGCCGGTCAGCGTCGCCACGTCGGCCGGCTCGGTGCCGACCACCACCGGGCGGGGCTCGACGCGCGGCTCCGGCCGCAGCCGCGGCGCCTCGCGCGGCGGGCTCGGCGCCGGCCTCATCGAGCTGCCCCGGGTGCCGCTGCGCGACCCGGCGACGGCCGTCATGCGCGACCCCAAGGTCTCCGAGTCACGCCGCTTTTGCAGCAAGTGCGAGGAGCCGGTCGGCCGCGGGCGCGACGGCAAGCCGGGCCGGAGCGAGGGCTTCTGCCCCAACTGCGGCACGCCGTTCTCGTTCGTTCCCCGGCTGTCGCAGGGCGACCTCGTCAACGACCGGTACGAGGTGCTCGGCGCGCTCGCGTACGGCGGGCTCGGCTGGATCTACCTGGCCCGCGACCGCAACCTCGCCGACTCGGCCACCGAACGCTGGGTCGTCCTCAAAGGACTGATCAACACCGCCGACGCGGACGCGATGGCAGCGGCGGTGACCGAGCGGCGATACCTGGTGGAGATCGACCACCCGAGCATCGTGAAGATCCACGACTTCGTGCAGCACCCCGACCCGAAGACCGGCGTGCCGGTGGGCTACATCGTCATGGAGTACGTGGGCGGCCAGTCGCTGCGCGATCTGCTGATGGCTCGCCGCGCCGAGGGCCAGCGGGTGCTGCCGCTCGCCGAGGTGCTGGCCTACGGCGCCGAGGTGCTTCCCGCCTTCGGTTACCTGCACGGGCGCGACCTGATCTACTGCGACTTCAAGCCCGACAACGTGATCCACGCCGAGGAGCAGCTCAAGCTCATCGACCTCGGTGCGGTGCGCCGCGCCGACGACGACGTGAGCGCGGTCTACGGCACGCCCGGATACCAGGCGCCCGAGGTGGAGCAGGTGGGTCCGTCGGTGGCCGGCGACATCTACACCGTCGGGCGGTCGCTGGCGGTGCTGAGCTTCGAGTTCCGCGGCTTCTCCACCACGTACGCGAAGAAGCTGCCGGACCGTGCCGACGTGCCGCTGTTCCAGCAGGAGGAGTCGTACCACCGGTTGCTGCTCCGTGCCACGCACATCGACCCGGCCCGGCGCTTCCAGACCGCGGCCGACATGAGCGAGCAGCTGCTCGGCGTGCTCCGCGAGGTGCTCTCGGCCGCCGACGGGCTGCCGCGGTCGGTGGTGTCGCGGCAGTTCACCCCCGAGCGGCGGGCCTTCGGCACCGCGGCGGGCGAGGTGACCCCCGAGTCGGTGCCGGCCGACCTCCTGCCGTCGGGAGTGGCCGCCGCGCTGCCGCTGCCCCAGGTCGACGTGCTCGACCCGGGCGCCGGCTTCCTCGCCACGCTCAGCAGCACCGACCCGGCCGAGCTGGTGCGGCAGCTGGAGTCGCCGCCCGTGCAGAGCACCGAGGTCGCGCTGCGCCTGGTCCGCGCCCGCATCGAGGCAGGCGACCTGGACGGAGCGGTGAACGGGCTGGACGTGCTGTCCGTCACGGACCCGTTCGACTGGCGGATCGACTGGTACCGGGGCATCGCCGCGATGGCCGCCGGCAAGGCCGGTGAGGCGCGGGTGGCGTTCGACGCCGTGTACGGGGACCTGCCCGGCGAGCCCGCCGCCCGCCTCGCGCTCGCCGCCGCGGTGGAGTGCACCGGCGACAAGGAGGCGGCCCAGCGGCTGTACGACCGGGTGTGGCGGATGGACCGGGGGTTCATCAGCGCCGCGTTCGGGCTGGCCCGCATCATGCTTGCCGCCGGCGACCGGAGCGGTGCGCTGGCCGTGCTCGACCAGGTGCCAGACAGCTCCAGCCACCACGTGACCGCGCAGGTCGCCGCCGTGCGGGCCAGCCTGCACGCGGGCGGGCCGCTCGCGCACGCCGACGACCTGCTGCGCGCGTCGGGCCGGCTGGAGCGGCTTGGGCTCGACGTGGAGCGGCAGGCCCGGCTGACCGTGGAGATGCTGGAGGCCGCGCTCGCCTGGCTCACCGCGGCCAACCTGCCGGCACACCGGCTGCCGGCCGGGGCGAAGGTGCTCGGCCACGAGCTCTCCGAACGGGGCCTGCGGTTCGGGCTGGAGCGGGCATACCGCACGATGGCCCAGATCGCCCGCGACCCGGATACGAAGATCGCGCTCGTCGACCGGGCCAACGCCGTACGCCCCCGGACGCTCGTATGAGGGTCTGTCCGGAGCACGGCCCGCCGAGTTCGCCGGAACACAAGTTCTGCGAGGTGTGCGGCCGCAACCTCGTCACCGGTGAGACGCTGCCGGTGCTTACGGTGTCGCTCTCCTCTCGCGCCGGCCTGGCGTGCACCGGGTGCGGTGAGTCCGGCACCGAGCCCTACTGCGACAACTGCGGGCGCCGGCGCTCCGCCGGGCGCGACCACGCGGAGCTGGACCTGAGCGCGGTCGCGGCGGTGACCGACCGGGGCCGGCGCCGCCCGCGCAACGAAGACGCCGTGGTGATCGCCCGATACGACGGCGGCCTGGTGTCGATCGTCTGCGACGGCGTCTCCACCTCGACCCGCTCCGACGCGGCCTCGCACGGCGCCGCCGAGGCGGGCGTGGCCGCGCTCCTCGACGCGCTCACCACCGGGGCCGACCCCGCCGAGGCGACCGCGCTGGGCGCCCGCGCCGCCGCGAAGGCCGCCCGCGCCGCCGCCGTACCCGACGAGAGCGACACCCCGCCCAGCTGCACGTACGTCTCCGGCATCGTCACGGCGGACGCGGTGACGGTGGGCTGGATCGGCGACAGCCGGGCGTACTGGCTCGGCGCCGACCCCGCCTGCCTCACCATCGACGACTCGATCGCCGGGCAGCTCGCCGCCGGCCGCCCCGCACCGGCCACAGTGGACGCCGATCCCACCTCGCGGGCGCTGATCCGCTGGCTGGGCGCCGACTCCGACGACGCCGAGCCGCAGGTGGTCTCGCTCCAGCCGGGCGGGGAGGGGCGGCTGCTGCTCTGCTCCGACGGCCTGCACCACTACCTGTCCGACCCCGCCGAGCTCACCGCCGCGGCCACCGGCACCCCCATCGAGGTGGCCCGCCACCTCACCACCGTGGCCCTCGAGGGCGGCGGCCACGACAACATCGCCGTCGCCATACTGTCGTTCCCCGCTGTAGGAGGCTCCTCCGCATGACCGCGCAGTTCACGGCCGAGGTCGACCAGAACGAGTACCTGCCCGAAGGCGGCCGCGTCGTCGACGCGATCGTCACGGTGACCGCGCAGGGCGGCGACCTGCGCACCGCATCCCCGGCGCTGAGTGCCGCGCAGGTCATCATGGTCGACACGTCGGGCTCGATGGCGATGCCCGGCACGAAGATCGCGGAGGCAAAGAAGGCCACCGCCGTCGCGATCGACACGCTCCGCGACGGCGTGGCGTTCGCCGTCGTCGCCGGCACCGCGGGCGCCCACATGATCTACCCGGGTGACACCCGCATGGTGCCGGCCAACGCGCAGACCCGGGCCGAGGCCAAGGCCGCCGTCTCCCGCCTGCGTGCCGACGGTGGCACCGCCATCGGGCGCTGGCTCGACCTGGCCAACTTCCTCTTCGCCGGCCAGCAGGCCGAGGTAAAGCACGCCATCCTGCTGACCGACGGGCAAAACCAGCACGAGACGCCGCAGGACTTCCAGAAGGTGCTGGACGCCTGCGAGGGCAAGTTCATCTGCGACAGCCGCGGCGTCGGCACCGACTGGGTGGCGACGGAGCTGCGTAAGGTCGCCTCCACCCTGCTGGGCACGGCCGACGGCCTCGAAGACCCGTCCGAGCTGCCCGCCGCGTTCCGCGCGATGACCGAGGCGGCGATGGGCAAGTCGGTGGCGGACGTCTCGCTCCGCGTCTGGACCCCAGCCGGCTCGACGATCCGGTTCGTCAAGCAGGTGTACCCGCAGGTCGAAGAGCTGACCGGCCGCCGCGTCGAAGTCAGCGCCCGCATCGGCGACTACCCGACCGGGGCCTGGGGCGCGGAGAGCCGCGACTACCACATCTCCGTCGAGGTCGAGCCCGACGCGGTCGGCGAAGAGGTGCTCGCCGCCCGGTTCAGCCTGGTCAGCGGTGGCCAGGTGCTGACCGAAAAGCTCGTGCTCGCCCGCTGGACCGACGACACCGCGCTCTCCACGAAAATCAACCCGCAGGTCGCCCACTACACCGGCCAGGCCGAGCTCGCCGAGGTCATCCAGGACGGTCTCAAGGCCCGCGACCAGGGCGACATCGAGACCGCGACGGCCAAGCTGGGCCGGGCGGTGCAGCTCGCCAACGAGTCCGGCCACGAAGGCACGGCCAAGCTGCTCGCCCGCGTGGTCGACGTGGTGGACGCACCCACCGGCACGGTACGGCTGAAGAAGCAGGTGGCCGGCGTGGACGCCGAGCTGACCAACGTCCGCAGCACCAAGACGGTCCGCGTGAAGAAGAAGCAGCCGGAGGAGGGCTGATGGCCACCTGCCCCAAGGGCCACGAGTCGGCGACGCTCGACTACTGCGAGGTGTGCGGCGCCCGCATGGGCGCGGCGCCCGCCGCTGCCGCTCCTTCGCCGGCGCCCGCCGCTGCTCCTCCTCCCGCCCCGGATGCCGTGCTGTGCCCCGTGTGTGGCACTCCCAAGACCGGCCGCTTCTGCGAGGAGGACGGGTACGACTTTCTGCTCGCCCCGCCGGTGTCCACTCCCGCGGCCCCGTCGCCGGCCGCGGAGGCTCCGGTTGCCCCGCCCGCTCCGCCAGCCCCCGCCGCGTCCTGGGAGGTCGTGGTCCGCGCGGACGCGGCCTACTTCGAGGTGGTCAAGGCCATGGGCGGCGAAGACGCCGGCGGGCTGGCCATGCCCCGCTTCGTGGCCGAACGCCGCTTCCCGCTGACCGGCCAGCAGATGGTCATCGGCCGCCGCAGCCGCTCGCGCGGGGTCAGCCCGGACATCGACCTCGTCGGCCCACCCGAGGACCCGGGCGTCTCGCACGTACACGCGCTGCTGGTGCCCCAGGAGTCCGGGTGGGCGGTGGTCGACATGGAGTCCGCGAACGGCACGTACCTGAACGACCCGAACTCCAACCCGCTCGACCCCAACGTGGCGGTGGCCCTGAAGGACGGCGACGTGGTGTACCTGGGCGCCTGGACCGCGCTGACCATCCAGTCGACCTGACGGCGGTGCTTGGACGAGAGTAGGCCCCGGGCGCGTGCCCGGGGCCTACTCCTGTGGGGAACTGCCGCTAAGCCGAGGTGATGGTGACGTTGTCGAACCCGGCCTCGACCAGGCTGGCGCCCGACGCGTCGGTGGCCTCGATCAGGATGCGGATCGACTGGCCGGCGTACGGGGTCAGGTTGGCCGTCGCCGTGGCCCAGGAGCCGTTACGGTTGCTCGCCGCGCCCGCCTGGGTGAAGACCGGCGTCGTGCCGCCGGAGTGCACCACGCTGACCCGGAAGAAGTCGGCGGACGAGGAGTTCGAGCCGTGCGCCAGGTACCAGGCGAACGACAGGGACAGCGTGCCGCTCGACGGGAGCGTCACAGCCGGCGAGCGGGCGCTCGTCAGGCCGCCGTCGATGTCGAAGTCGCCGGCGGCGGCGCCGGCCTGGAGACCGGTCGCCAGGTCGTTGCCGCCGGCGAACGGGGTGAGCTGCTTGGCGCCGCTGGAGTTGGTCGCCTGGGCGGCGCCCCGCGCCCACTGCCCGGTCGTGGCGGTGTCGGTGCTGGACGGGTTGACGGTCCAGCCGGTGTCGGTCTCGAGCGTGTCCGACCACACCGTCGTGCCGCCGCCGGTGCCGCAGTACTGGGCCTGCTTGCCGGTCGCGCGGTACGGGCAGTCGGCGTACTCGCTCAGGATCAGCACCGCCTCACGGTTGCGTGAGGTCTGCGCCGGGATGACCTCGTCGGGCGGGTAGAAGCCGCCGCCGGTGGCCGAGCCCGGGTACATCTCGAACGTGTACGCCCAGATGCCGTGCTGCCCCCACATCCAGTCGATGCTGTCGCCGTCGGTGATGTACAGGTCGGAGGACTGCTCCGGCGTGTACCCGTTGGTGGCCGCCATCTGCTGCCCGATCGTGCGGAAGACCGCTTCCTGGTCGGCGTTGAGGCCGGGAGCGGTGTTCGCGGTGGTGTAGCCGAACGGCCAGAGGACGAGCTGGGAGTACGTGTGGAAGTCGATGTTCATCTTGATCTGCTGCGTGCCGCCGACCACCCGGCTGTTGACGAAGTCGCGCAGCCGCTGGGTTTCCGGAGCCGAGAAGGCGGACGGGCCGCGGTAGGTCTCGGAGCCGGTCGAGCCGGACGAGCCGCCGCAGCAGCCCCAGTTGTACGACCAGTTGCGGTTGAGGTCGGTGCCCACATTGGAGGAGCCCGAGTTGGGCTGCCGGTTCTTGCGCCAGGACCGGTACGAGCCGGTGGCGACGTCGTACTCGCTGCCGTCCGGGTTGACCGTCGGGATGATCCAGATCTCGCGGCTGTTGACGATGTTGGTGACCCGCGAGTCCGAGCCGTAGCTGTCCGTGAAGAGGTTGAGCAGGTAGATCGCCATCTCCACGGTCAGGTGCTCGCGCGCGTGCTGCTGCGAGTTGAAGAGGATCTCCGGCTCCGCCTCGTCAGTGGCGACGTTGTCGGAGATCTTGACGGCCATGATGTCGCGGCCCTCGTACGAGTTGCCCAGCGAGATCCGGCGGGCGATCGAGGGGTGGTCGGCCACCACCTGGTTGACCACGGTGTTGAGCTCGGCGTAGTTGTGGTACGCGGAGTCGGCCGGCGGGAAGTCGAACGTGGTCACGCCGTCCGGCGCCGCGACCGGCACCGGCACGACCTGGAAGCCGAGCTTGCGGATCGCCAGCACCTCGGACTGGATCGCCGAGACGTAGATCTTCCCGTGCTCGATGTAGTCGACGGCCGCGCCGGTACGGGCGATGGCGTCACGGTCCGCGAACGTGCGCGGGCCGATCACCGTGTACTGCACGGCGACCTCGGCCGTCTTCGGGCCGGGATCTGGCTGGGCGCGGCCGGGGCTGCTGGTGATCAGCAACAGCCCGGCCGCGAGAGCCGCGCCGAGGATGATCGCCCGGCGTGGCTTCAGACGGGTGGACATCAACGACCTCCTGGGGGTGGGGAGATCCCATGTGTACTGAAGAAACTGCACCACATCCCGAGCCATCGCCGTAATGCCAATGTGGTCGTCCCGCCGACAAAGACTTTCTTGAGTGCCACCTCTGGCGAAACTTCCCTTCAAACGGGATAGTGTCCGCATGGTCAGAACCACCGCCGTAGCCGTCACGGCCCTCGCGCTGTTTGGCCCCGCGGCACCGGCCGTCGCCGCCTCCGCGGCACCGGCCACAACCGGAGGAGCCATCAGCCAAGACGAACAAATCACCTTCCAGCGCTGGTCCACGTATCAGGACTGGCGCGGCGGCACGCACCAGGGCACCGTGGCCCTCCCGGGCGTGCGTACGGGCATCACCATCGGCCGGCCCGCCGGCACCGTCGACTACACCGACCCGCACACGGGAGCGACGAAGACCTGGGCGTACGCGACCTGGACCTCACCGGTCCGCAAGGTCGGCTTCGACGCCAGCGAGCTGGTCGCCTCGTGGAACGCCGAGACGCCTGCCGGCACGTGGATCCAGGTCGAGATGCAGGGCACCTACAACACCGGTGACCGCACACCGTGGTACGTCATGGGCCGCTGGGCCTCCGGCGACCAGGACATCCGCCGCACGAGCGTCAACCGCCAGGGCGACCCGTGGTCGACGATCTTCACCGACACGTTCTCCATCGACGACGTGGCCAACGGCGTGATGCTGCGCGGGTACCAGCTGCGCCTCACCCTCTACCGCGCGCCGGACCAGTGGCGCTCGCCGCGCGTGTGGATGGTCGGCGCGATGAGCTCGTTGGTGCCCGACCGCTTCACCGTGCCGCTCAGCAAGGGCCGCATCGCGTGGGGCCGGGAGCTGGTCGTGCCGCGCTACTCGCAGAACGTCCACGAGGGCCACTACCCCGAGTACGACGGCGGCGGCGAGGCCTGGTGCTCCCCCACGTCGACGGAGATGGTCGTGGAGTACTGGGGACGGCGACCCTCTGAAGAGGACACGTCCTGGGTGGACCCCACCTACCCCGACCCGACGGTCAACCACGCGGCCCGCATGGTCTACGACTACACGTACGACGGCGCGGGCAACTGGCCCTTCAACACCGCGTACGCGGCCTCGTTCCCCGGGCTGGACGCGTTCGTGACGCGGCTGCACTCGCTCGACGACGTGGAGCGCCTCATCCGCGCCGGCATCCCGGTCATCACGAGCCAGTCCTTCCTCGCCAGCGAACTCGACGGGGCCAACTACGGCACCTCGGGCCACCTCTTCGTTGTGGTGGGATTCACAGCCGAGGGCGACGTGGTGATCAACGACCCGGCCAGCTCCTCCAACGAGGCGGTGCGCAACGTCTACCCGCGCGAGCAGTTCGAGACCGTGTGGCTGCGCACCAAGCGCATCAACGTGAGCGGCGGCGTGTCCAGCGGGTCCGGCGGCATCGCGTACCTGATCAAACCCTGGTGGAAGCCCTGGCCGCAGGCGGCGGGCCTGCCGCGCTGAGGGCTCCGCGGGCCCGCCGCCATTTGGCGGCGGGCCCGCGACAGGGTATTCGGTTGACCATGACCGACGTGTTTCCGCCCGAGACCCATGCGGACCTCCTCGACCGTCCCCTCTTCGCCCACCTGGCCACCGTCCGACCCGACGGCTCACCGCAGAGCAGCGTCATGTGGTTCGACTGGGACGGCAAGCGGATCCGCATGACGCACACCAAGACCCGCCAGAAGTTTCAGAACCTCGCCCGAGAGCCGCGGATCGCGCTCTCCATCGCCGACCCGGAGGACGGGTACCGCTTCCTCGAGGTGCGCGGCGTGGTCGAGACCATCGAGGACGACGACGCCGAGGCATCGTTCTACAAGTCGCTCCAGCAGCGGTACGGCATGGACTACCCGATCAAGGACGCGCCGGTGCGGGTGGTCATGACGATCCGCCCGACATCGTTCGTCGCGGTGACCAACGGCGGCGTGGTCGCGCGGGTCCCCTAGCCGTCGCTCTTCTTCGGCTCGTCGTCTCCGGCCAGGGCGGCGCGCAGGCGATCCTTCTCCGCCTTGCGCCGCTCTGCCGACGAGGACATCTGGTTGGCCACCTGGTCGCGCAGCCCGCGCAGCAGGATGAACGAGAAACCGGCCGACGCGACGAGCGCGATCAGCAGCTTGACGAAGATGTCGAGGCTGACCGGCACCAGCGCGGCGAAGACGACCGCGAACAGACCGACCCGAGCCAGGGTGTACTTGACTACCGGGCTCATGCCGTATTCCTTACCCTGTCCGGTGGGCCAGCCACCGGATGCCGTAGAACCAGATCAGCGAGTAGGCCAGAGCAAAGGCCACCGCGGCCGCGGCGCCGGACCAGAGCGGACCCGCCTCGTTGAGCAGGCCGGCGATCAGCAGCCCGAAGGTGATCGAGACGGCCGCGCCGACCAGCGCGACGACCACCCGGGCGGCGCCGAACGACCAGGCCCGAAACTCCTCGACGAACGCCCACGCCGGCAGGATCACGGCCAGCCAGCCCGAAGCCCGGCCGAAGTCGCCGAAGCCGAGCAGCGAGAAGCCGCCGTCGAAGACGAGCAGCGCGAGCACGCCGATGACCAGGCCGGCCAGGACCAGGCCCAGCAGATCGGTCACGGCGAGGATCCGCCCGTCGGCGTCGCGCCGGGGAAAGCCACTCTGCGCCTCAGTCATGACCCATTGAGGGTACTGCCGCCGGGGTGAGCCCCTGTGCTCAGGCCCAGACCTGCTGCGGCGTGGCGCGGCGCTCGGCCAGTGAGACCGGCGGGTCGAACTCGCGGACCACGTTGCCGTCCGCGTCCCGCTCCACCGGCCGGAAGCCGGCGTCCCAGATCAAGTGAAGGATCTCGTCGCGGTCGGCGTCCGCCGGGGCGACAAGGTCGTCGACGCCGAAGTTGAGGGCGAGCTGGGCCAGCGCGGTGGAGTGGTCCGCGGTCGAGCAGGTCACGTGGCGCGGGCCGATGATCGCGAGACGGGCGACCGCGAACCGCCGGAGCACCTCGGCCGGCGCCGGCGCCTCCGCCGTCTTGTCGGAAACCCGACCGCCGCCGATCATGAAGGTCACCCGGTCGCCGTGATGGGCCGCGCGACGGTCGTCGGCGAGCCGCCCGAGCCAGGCGAGGTCGTCGCAGGCGGCCAATTCCTCGCTGTCCCGCCCGGTAAGCCGGTCACCTGCGTAAACACGCTCTTCGATCTCTTGCCTGCGCGCCGCGTCCATGCCGACGAGCCTAGTCACCCCTTACGTCATCCAGCTCTCAGGTACCCGTTACCTGCTCTCCAATCGACATAGCTGCCTCCGTGCGGTAGGACAGAATAGGACGCGAGTGGCGGGGAGAGACGCGTATGGCGAAGCGCAAGGGCAGGCATCAGGCGCGACCGGACGGGTTCATCAGTCCCGTCCTACGGCCGCTGGCCTGGTCCGCCATGCTCGGCGCCGCCGCGGCGGCCGCGTTCGCCGCGCCGAGCTACGCGGAGCCGACGCCCAACACGATCCCCGACGCCGGCTCCCGGCCCGCGACCTCGGGCACGTTCCAGCTGCCCGGCGCGACCACGCCGCCCACCGGCAGCACCTACACGCCGCCCACCTCGGTCACCGGCCCGCTGGCCACGCAGATCTACAACGCCGAGGTCGAGATCGGCCTGCTCAGCGAAGACCTGCTGAAAAAGCGCGAGGAGCAGGCGCAGGCCCGCACCGACCTCGCGATCGCTCACCGCCAGCTCGACGAGGCACGCGCCGCCGTCGCCAAGGCCGAGTCCGCGGCCGAGAGCGCGGCCGCCCAGGCGATCAAGGAGGCGGCCGAGCTGCCGCCGGGTGCGTTCGGCTCCGACCTGCACGGGCTGAGCGAGCTGTCCCGCATCCAGCGCGGCGAGTCCTCCACGGCCAAGAGCGACGCGGCCGAGCACGAGGTGGCCCGGGCCAAGGACGCCGAGCGGGTCGCCCAGGAGGCGTACAACACGGCGCTTGCCAAGGAAAAGACGCTCGTCGGGCAGTTCAACACCCTCGAGGCGACACTCAAGACCAAGGAAGCCGCTCTCACCGAGGTCAAGGACCGCAACGCGGCCCAGCTCGCGGTGATCGAGCAGGAGCGCGAGGTCAACGAGTCCAAGCTCAGCAAAGACTTCCTCAACGACGAAAACATCGCCGGGATGGCCGCCCACCCGCTGGCCATCAAGGCGGTCAACTTCGCGCTCGGCGAGCTCGGCAAGCCGTACGTGTGGGGAGCCGAAGGTCCAAACGCGTACGACTGCTCCGGCCTGATGTGGGCCGCCTACCGCAGCGCCGGCTACCAGCTGCCTCGGGTTTCCCGCGACCAGTTCGCAAACACCCGCTCCAAGAGCGTCTCCACCAGCGCGCTGCTCCCCGGCGACCTGCTGTTCTTCAGCTCCAACGGCCTGGCCAGCGGCATCCACCACGTCGGCATGTACCTCGGCGACGCCAAGATGGTCCACGCGCCCAACAGCCGCGAAAAGGTGAAGGTCTCCACGGTCTGGTATTCGCGGCTCTTCGCGGCCACGCGGATCTACGGCGCGGTGTCGGCGCCCACCACGCCGCCGACGACGACCCCGCCCACCAAGCCGCCCACGACCAAGCCGCCGAAGACCACCCCGCCGCCCACCAGCAAGCCGCCGACGACGCCACCGACCACCCCGCCCACGACGCCGCCGACCACCCCGCCGACGACGCCACCCACCACGCCGCCGACGACCCCGCCAACTCCGACGCCGTCCCCGACGCCCGACCCGCCGGATACGGAGGAGCCGAGCAACCCGCCGGCTACCGCCACCAGCAGCGCGGCTCCGGCCACCTCGGAGGCAGAGCCCAGTTCGTCCGCTTCCTCCGATTCGCCCGAGGCGACGACCTCTGGCGGCTGACGGCGCCGTCCGCATGGTGGGCGGCATGGTTTGACGGTTGGGGCAGGTAGGCGCCCACAACCCGACTCCGGGTGTCCGGGCGCCGGTCGATGTGGCACGGTAAACCTGAAGGGCGCTCCGGTCCGGCCGTCACCGGTCCGGCGCGGCGGGGGAGCGGGAGGCGATGATGGACGAGCGACGAGATCCGCCGGCCGCCGGAAAGTCCGGCGAGCCGACCGGGCCGGCGGCTGAGCTGCCGCCACTGCCGCCTCCCCCACCGGTGGGCACGATGCTGCCCGAGCCGCCGCCGGAGTACCTGCCGGAGGCGTACGAGATGCCGCCGCCCCCGCCCGAGGGTGCGCTGTGGCCCGGCTTCGCCTCCCCCGCCGAGCCGGACGCCGCTGCCACGCCCAGCCCGCCACCACCGCCGGCCGCCTCCACGCCTGTCAGCGCGCCACCGACCCCCGCGTCCGTGAGCGCGCCGCCGGCGTCTCCCACCTTCGGGTCCGTCAGCGCGCCACCGGCGGCCGCCGCTTCCGCGTCCGTGAGCGCGCCGCCGGTGTCGCCGGCCGGGGCGCCGGGTTCCGGCGCGGCGGTTTGGCCCGCGCCCACGCCACCGCCGTCACCGGCGGCCGCAGTCGCGCCGATCGTGCCGGCCTGGAGCAATCCGACGCCCAACGACCCGCCTGAGCCGGTGCGCTCACGGCCCGGCATCGTCGGTCGGGCGTCGGTCTCGGGTGCGGCCCCACCCGCGCCGTCCGACCTGGCCGCGCTGCCGGCACCGCCCGCGACGGGGCGTACGTACCGGGCCGGCGAGTCGAGCGCTCCGCCCGCGCCCAGCGTCCCGCCGGTGGTGCCGCCGCCCAGCCCGGTCGCCTGGGCCGCCTCCGCTTCGGCGCCGCCCGCACCGGTGTCGGGTGCATCGGCCTCCGCGCCTCCGGCACCCGTCTCCGGCGCGCCGACCTCGTCGCCGCCGGCATCTGTCTCGAGACCGCAGGCGTCCGTTTCGACACCGCAGGCGTCCGTCTCCTCGCCGCCCGCGTCGTCGCACGCGTCTGCGTCGCCACACGCGTCGGCGTCGTCGCCTGCGTCGTCGGCGGCTGGGCTGCCGGTGCCGGTGAAGTCGCCGGTCCCCGGCCCGCCCTTGGAGCGGCGCCAGCCGAAGGTGCCGCAGGCCGAAGCCTCGCCGTGGTCCGCTTTCGAGGTGCCGTGGCGTGACTCCGCCTCCGGATCTAGCGACGCCAAGCCCGAGGAGCGCGCGTCGCAGCCGCCCGAGCCGCCGGCGGTGCGCGAAGTCCCGGCGTACTCGGTGCCGTCCGCCACGCCCACCCCGCCCGGTGGTGCGCTCACGCCGCCTGCTCCGCCCGGTGGCGCGCTCTCGCCACCCGCTCCGCCTGGTAGCGGGCTCACGCCGGCCGCTCCGCCCGGTGGCGCTGCCGCGTCGGAGAGCGGGCCGGCCGAGCCCGAATACCTCGTGCCGCAGCAGCGGCCGGCTCCTCGCGGCGACTCGCTCGCCCCCGCGCTGGGCGCCCGCGCCAGGGTGAGCGTGCCCGGTGCGGGTCCGGTCTCGGCCGAGGAGGCGGCGGTCGCCGCGCAGCCCGCGGCGGGTCGCGCCCGGGTCTACCGTGCCGGCACTCCGGACCCGGAGCCACCCGAGCCGCCCGGCCCGCCCGCTCCGGAGCCACCCGGTCCAGGGCCGGCGCCCAACCCGTTCCCGCCACCGGAGCCGGTGCCGCCGGTGCCGATCCCGCCGGCGCCGGGGCCCGATCCTGGGCCGTCGCCGGGGCCGGGGCCGCAGCCGCCGGAGCCACCGCCGCCGTTCCCGCCGCCACCGGCGATGTCGGTGCCGCAGGTGGTGCCCCCGTCGTCGGCCGCACCCGTCCGTGGTGCGGCCAGCCCGCTGACACCCCGCGGAGCGGCCTCGCCCGCCGTGGCGCCGTCGCCGCACCTCGCGTCGCCATCCGGGCCGCAAGCGGCCGCGCCACCGTCACACCTCGTGCCGCCACCCGGGCCGCAAGCGGCCGCGGCGCCGCCATACCTCGCGCCGCCGTCATCTGGGCCGCCCATAGCCACGCCGCCGTCACACCTCGCGCCGCCGTCCGGGCCGCCCGCGCCCGCGGGGGCGCCGGTCGTGCCGGCGGCCGCGCTGCCGAGTTGGCCGCCGGCCGGTAACCCCACGGCGCCCGGCCGGTGGAGCGCTGTCGACCAGCCGCCGCCGGTGAGCGAGCCGGCAGCAGCACCACCACCGCCCGCTCCGAGCCTTTTCTCGGCGGCGCCGGCACCGGCGGAGCCAGCACCCGCCCCGAGCAGCCCGCCGCCTACCTCGGCACCGCCGGTCTCCACCTCCCCCGAGTACGGGGAATGGGCACGTGACCAGGGCGTCCGCGGCGATCAGCGTCCACAAGGGACGGTCTACGGTGGCGGCGGTTCCGCGCCCGCCCAGATGACCATGGCGGTGGCCGGCGGCAGCCCGCTGGAAAACTCCGGCTCGCTGACCGGCCACATCCTCTCCCAGGGGCGGTCCGATGGGCCGGCGCCTCGGGCCAATACCGCCAAGGTCTTCCTGATCATGGCGCTTGTGTTGGGAATCCTCGTGGCCGTCGGTGCGTTGGTCGTACTGGCAACCGGAGACACGTTCTCCAACCTGTTCGACAGCTTCCTCAACAGCTGACCCCAGGGTGAGCCTCCCCACGACCGGGTATATGCGTGTGGCCGCGCGAGCGGCTGCCCGTACACTTGTCGAGATCTACTGACCCGGCGCGCTTGAAGATCGCGCGTCCTTGGGCGTTCTTTGGGGCGATACACCGGCGGCTGCCCATGGCCGCGGCGGGGCCACGCGAAGAGGCGCCCTCCGCTGAGAGGTTTACTTGACCGCGTTCGCTGATCCCAGCACGTTCCCATCCGCCTTCGACTCCTCCACCACTGAGGCTTCTTTCGCCGACCTCGGCCTGCCCACGCCGCTCGTGCGCGAGCTCGACCGGGAGGGCATCCTCACCCCGTTCGAGATCCAGAGCGCGACCGTCCCCGACGCGCTGGCCGGCCGTGACGTGCTCGGCCGCGGCCAGACCGGCTCGGGCAAGACGCTGGCATTCGGCCTGCCGCTGCTCACCCGGGTCTCGGCCGGCGAGCGGGCCCGGCCGCGCCACCCGCGCGCGCTCATCCTGGTGCCGACGCGTGAGCTGGCCATGCAGGTCGCCGACGCGCTGCGGCCGCTCGGCCGCGCGGTGGGTGTGTTTATGAGCACGGCCGTCGGCGGTGTGCCCTACGACCGGCAGATCGACTCGCTGCGCCGCGGGGTCGAGGTCCTCGTGGCCACGCCCGGCCGGCTCAAAGACCTGATCGAGCGCGGCGCCTGCTCGCTCGACGACATCGCCATCACCGTGCTCGACGAGGCCGACCAGATGGCCGACATGGGCTTCCTGCCCGACGTCACCGAGCTGCTCGGCAAGACGCCGGCGGGCGGCCAGCGGCTGCTCTTCTCGGCCACGCTCGACGGCGACGTCGACACGCTGGTGCGGCGCTTCATGACCGACCCGGTGACGCACTCGACCGCCCCGCCGGTGGCGACCGTCACCACGATGGACCACCACCTGCTGCTGATCCCGCCGCACGACAAGTTCGGCGTGACGGCCGCGATCGCCGCCCGCAAGGGCCGCACGATCATGTTCGCGCGCACCCAGATGGGCGTCGACCGGCTGGTCGGGCAGCTCGCCGCGGTGGGCGTGCGGGCCGGTGCGCTGCACGGCGGCAAGACCCAGCGGGCACGCACGCGGACGCTCGCGGAGTTTCGCGAGGGCCGCACCAACGTGCTCGTCGCCACCGACGTCGCCGCGCGCGGCATCCACGTCGACGGCATCTCGCTGGTGGTGCACATCGACCCACCCAAGGACGAGAAGGACTACCTGCACCGGGCCGGGCGCACGGCGCGGGCCGGCGAGTCCGGCGCGGTGGTGACGCTCGTGCTGCCCAAGCAGCGCAAGCCCACCCTCGCGATGCTCAAGCGCGCCGGTGTCGAGCCGGGCGAGACCCGGGTGCGCGCCGGTGAGGCCGCCCTGGCCGAGCTGACCGGCGCCCGCGAGCCCAGCGGCGTCCCGGTGGTGGAGGAGCCCACGTCCCCGCCCGCGCGCCGGAGCGACCGCCCACGCGGCTACCGCCACGACGGCCGTCCCCGTGGAGACCGTCCGCACGGCGGCCGCCGCCCCGGCGGCAACGATCGCCGTCCGGCCCGCACGCACTGAGGAACGCCCCAAGAGGGCAGCCCTGTTGGGCGTGAATTCCTGAAAGGGCTCCCCTATACCCGTCCAGACGGGTACAGGGGAGCCCTCTTGGCTCCTCGGAGGGGTGGCGCGGCGGTAGCGTCTCCACCATGGCGCCGCTACCCAAGGCACTGCTGTGGCAACGTACCGACACGACCGGCACCGATCTGGCGCTCGTCGACGACCGGCGCGGGCTCTACGCGCGGGGCATCGCGACCGCCGTCGACCCGATCCCGTACGTCTGCCGCTACGAGCTCGTCACCGACGAGACCTGGGCCACCGCCCACCTCGACGTGAGCGTCGAGGGGGCGGGCTGGCTGCGCACGCTGCGGCTGGAGCGGGCGGTGGGCCGGTGGCGGGCGACCACCGCCGAGCAGGGTGACCTCGACCGGGCATTGGCCAGCGCCGGACACGCGCCGGTGGGCCTGCCCGGCACCGAGGACCCGGGCCGGCTGCACGACGCGACAGACGTCGACCTCGGCGGCTCGCCGCTGCCCAACACCCTGCCGATCCGGCGGCTTTCCCTGCTCACCGAGCCGCCCGGCACCACTCACCGCCTCAACATGGCGTGGGTGCTGGTGCCGAGCCTGGAGGTGCTGCCGAGCGAGCAGACCTACCGGGTGGTCGACGAGAGCACGGTCCGCTTCGACATCGACGGGTTCGGCGCCGAGCTGGCCGTCGACAAGGAGGGGTACGTGGTCAAGTACCCGGGGCTGGCCGAGCGGAAGGCATGACCCCGGTCGCCAGGAAGCGGTCGAGGATCCCCAGGTAGGGGGCCATGTCGAGGCCCTGTGCGGCGACCCATTCGTCCGAGTAGTAGGTATTGACGTAGCGCTCGCCGCCGTCGCAGAGCAGTGTCACCACCGACCCCGCCGCGCCGGCCGCGCGCATTTCGGCGATCAGGCCGAAGGCGCCCCACAGGTTGGTACCCGTGGATCCGCCGACGCGGCGGCCGAGCAGCGCGGAGGCCGCGCGCATCGCGGCGAGTGAGGCGGCGTCCGGCACCCGCACCATGCGGTCGACGAGCGTCGGCTGAAACGACGGCTCCACCCGCGGCCGCCCGATGCCCTCGATGCGCGAGCCGAGGCCGGTCTCGTGGGTCCAGTCGGCCGCCTGCCAGGCCGGGTAGAACGCCGAGTTTTCCGGGTCGACCACACACAGCTTGGTGGGGTGGCGGCAGTAGCGGGCGTACCGGCCGATGGTGGCGCTGGTGCCCCCGGTGCCAGCGCCGACGACGACCCAGGCCGGCACGGGGTGCCGTTCCAGCGCCATTTGCGCGTAGATCGACTCGGCGATGTTGTTGTTGCCCCGCCAGTCGGTGGCCCGCTCGGCGTACGTGAACTGGTCCATGAAGTGCCCGCCGGTGTCTTCGGCCAGCCAGCGGGCCTCGACCACGACGGACGCCGGGTCCTCGACAAGGTGGCACTTGCCGCCCTGAAACTCGATCAGCGCCACTTTCTCCGGCTGCGTGGAGGCCGGCATCACGGCGATGAAGGGCAGGCCGAGCATGCGGGCGAAGTACGCCTCGGAGACGGCCGTGGAGCCGGACGACGCCTCCACGATCGTGGTACGAGGGCCGATCCAGCCGTTGCAGAGGCCGTAGAGGAAGAGCGAGCGGGCGAGCCGGTGCTTGAGCGAGCCGGTGGGGTGGACGGACTCGTCCTTGAGGTACAGGTCGATGCCCCAGTCGGGGGGCAGCGGAAACGGCAGCAGGTGGGTGTCGGCGGAGCGGTTGGCGTCGGCCTCGACCTTGCCGATCGCGTCGGTCACCCAGGCGCGGTCGGAGTCATTACACCGATCGAGGAGTTCCATCCTCGGACCGTAACAGGGGCTGCGGCCGGTCTTCCCACTTGGTGGAGAGGGCGATCGCGGTCCGCGTAGAGGCCACGCCCGCGGTGCGGTTGAGCCGCACGATCAGGGTCTCCAGCTCGTGGATCGTGGCCACCCGCACCTTGATGAGGAACGACTCCACGCCGGCCATGAAGTAACAGGACTCGATCTCGGGCAGGGCGCGCAGGGCGTCGAGCACGTCGTCGGGGTCGGCGGCGGAGTCCTGCACGATGCCGATCAGGGCGGTGACACCCAGCCCGATCGCCTCCGGCTCAGCATCCGCGCGGTATCCGCGGATCACCCCGCCGCTCTCCAGCTTGCCCACGCGATCGTGCACCGCGGGCGCGGAGAGGCCGACCTGCCGGGCCAGCTCGGCGTAGGAGAGCCGGGCATTCGCCCGCAATAGCTCCACAAGCCTCAGATCTATGTCGTCCACCGGTGGTAGACATTAACAGTCGGGGAGATGAGCAAGGCTCGCAAATCCTACTGGCTAACTTCCCAGACAGTGCGTTTTCCCTGTTTCCCGGACACGGCACGCTCGCGGTGCTGTAATGACCGTACGTCCCTATCGAGGCTGTCGGGTCCAACCTATGGCCATCGTGCGACGCGAGGGAGGGGCCGTGGACACTGGAGATCGTCTGCTGACGCCGGGCGAGGTGGCTGCGCTGTTCCGCGTCGATCCAAAGACCGTGACCAGATGGGCGGCCGCGGGCCGGATCGGCAGCATTCGCACGCCCGGGGGCCACCGCCGCTTCCGCGAGTCGGAAGTGCGCGCGCTCCTTGAGGGTGAGGGCGAGCTGGACGAGCTGCGCGATGAGCAGCAGCCTCCGTCCACCGCCAACAGGCCGCGCAACGAGGGTCCAGGCGCACATCCTGGTCCGTCTCGGAGCGCCGGCCACCACACGCCCAGCCCGGGCAACGTCAACATGCGCTGACGCGCTCCGGGCTCCCGTGACGATGCGCCATGGGCTGACATGAGGCCCTTAGTGCCTGTTGTTGGAGTTTGCCGATTCGGCGACCGCCTTGACGCCGGCCAGCCAGGAATCCACGCCGGCCTGTAGGGCGGCGCTCGGCAGAAACCGCGCCAGGATCGGGGCGGCCAGCGACTCGCGGCAGCTCAGCACGGTGCCGGTGCCCTTGGCCGCCAGCTCGTAGACGTGCGCCACCCGTGTGCCAGCGGCGACGCTCGTATACGTGAGCCGCTGGCCCGGCTCCACCAGGGCGAAGCGCGACGTGAGCCGGTTGGCACCGGCCTGCCAGGTGAACCGGACCCCGGGCGCGGCCGGCCCTTCGGCACGCACGTCCGAGATGTCGGCCCGGATCGTGGGCCAGCTCTCGACCTCGGCGAGCACCGCCCAGACGCACTCGGGCGTGGCCTCGATCACAATCTCGCCAGCGGCCTGCGTGGGCGCGAGCTCGTCGACCCGGCCGCGGCCCACATAATCCGAGTGAAGCGTCTCCGCGCTGGGCCCGGCGTAGGTGAGCTGCGCGACCGGGTCGTCCACGGACCCTTGCCCCAGCAGGTCCAAGTCGAGGAGCAGGGCTCCCGCGGTGAAGCCGGCGCCCCGGGCCGAGGCGAGCAGCTCCTCGGGCGCGTCGACCTCGGTGACCTCCAACCCGCCCGTCGCCTTCGAGATCGTGACGACCCTCCCGTCGCCGGCACCCGGCGCGATGATCGCGTACTGCATGTTTCCTCCCCGATCTTTGGCGTTACCGTACGTCGTACGATACACCGTACGATAGACGGTACGTTAAGCACAATGGAGGCCATGCCCATCCCAGTCGACCCGGCTCGGTCGCTCGCGTTGCTGTGGCGCACCCAGGAGCGCACCTCGCGCCGCGGCAGCGAGCTGTCGGTGGACCGCATCGTGACCGCGGCGATCCAGCTCGCCGACGCCGAAGGGCTGGCCGCCGTGACCATGCGCTCCGTCGCCGGCGTCCTCGGCGTCGGGACGATGAGCATCTACACCCACGTGCCCGGCAAGCCCGAGCTCGAGGCGCTGATGCTCAACCAGGTTCTCGGCGAGGGACTCGACGGCGCCGTCGCCCAGCTGCCCTGGCGCGCCGCACTCGAAGAAGTGGCGCTGCGCGACTGGGACCGATATCACCGGCATCCCTGGCTGCTGGAGCTGGCGACCCGGCGGCCACCGGTCGGTCCCAACGTCATCGCGAAGTACGAGGGCGACCTGCGGGCGATGGCCGGCACCGGCCTCGGACCCGCGGAGATGAAGGCGGTCCTGATGACGCTCATCTCGTACGTCCAGGGCGCCGCCCGCGCCTCCGTCGAGGCGGCACAGTCCGGAGTCAGCGAGCAGCAGTGGTGGGCGGCACACCAGCCGTACCTGTCGACGGCCTTGGACCCGAAGCGGTTTCCGACCGTGGACGCGGTCGGCCTCCTGGAGCCCGGGTCCGGGGACAGCGCCGCCGATCACCGGTTCGCGTTCGAGTTCGGCCTCGCGCGCATCCTCGACGGGATCGACGCCTTCGTCCGCGGCTCCTAGGACCCGAGCTCACCCCGCCAGCGGCGGAAGAGCGAGTGCGGCACACCCAGTGCGTCCAGCGCCTTCCCCGCGACGAAGTCGACGAGCTGCTGCGCGGAGGCGGACGCCCCGGCGCCGTAGAAGCCCGGACTGGCCGGCAACACCACGGCACCGGCGTCGTGCAGCGCGATGAGATGGCTCAGGTGGCTGCGGGTCACCGGCGTCTCCCGTGGCACCACGACGACCCTGCGCCGTTCCTTGAGGTTGACCTCGGCGGCCCGCTGAAGCAGGTCCTTCGAAAGGCCGATCGCGATGCCGGCGCACGCGGCGGTGCTCGCCGGAACGACCACCATCCCCCGCGCCGGGTAGGAGCCGCTGCTCGGCCCGGCAGCCAGGTCGCCGGCCGGCCAGTGCGCCACGTCGGCACCACCCAGGTCGCGCCCCAGCCACTTGGCCAGGTCGTCCTTCCAATGGGCGTCACGGAACGGCGCGCCGGTCTCGTCGAGGATCGTCAGCCGGGCCGCCCGGGACACCACAAGGTCGACGGACTCACCTGCATCGAACAGTCCACGGAGGACCGCCGCAGCGTACGGCGTCCCGGATGCACCTGAAACACCGACGATCCACGGATTCCGCATTGTTCCAGCGTAGGGCTACCGTCGGCCAAAGCTGATGTTGGCGGGACAGCAGGAGGCTGCGATGTTGCCGACGATCTCCCTCGATCTCCAATGCCCGATTCATCCGGTTATCTCACCCTACGCGGAAGACGCCCACAACTGGCTCGACGGTTGGACCCGCGGCCACGGGTTGCCCGACGTATACGCCGACCGACTCGCCGAGGGTCGCATCGCGCGGTACGCGGCGCGCCTCTACCCCGACGCGAGCCCCGGCGACCTGCGCGTGCTCTCCGCGCTGTTCACCTGGTTCTTCCTCATCGACGACGAGTGCGACCGGGCCAGCGTCCCGGAGCCGGAGCGGGTACGCGCGCTCGTCGGCGGTGCGCTGTCCCTGCTGCGTGGCGAGCCCGCCACCGGCGGTCGCGCGCTGCCCGGCCCGCTCGGCACCATGCTCGCCGACGCCTGGCGCGAGCCGAACCGCCGCATGCCGGCACGGTGGCGGGCCCGGTTCGTCGCCGCGGTCGAACATCACCTCAGCGGCGTGATCGTGGAAGCCCGCAACAAGGCCGGCGGCCACCGCCCGCGCGTCGAGGAGTACGTCGAGCTGCGCCGGGCCACCTCCGCGGCGTACGTGGCGCACACGCTCATCGACTTCGCCGGCGGCGGCCAGCCGGTGAGCGAGTCGTTCTACCGTCACCCGGCCGTGCGAGCCTTCAGCCGAACGGGTAACGACCTGCTCTCGTGGTTCAACGACCTGCTCTCACTGGAGCGGGACGCGGCCACGTCGGGCGGGCACAACCTCGTGCTGGCCGTGGCCGCCGAGCGTCACGTCCCGATCGAGGAGGCGGCCGCAGCGGCCCGGGAACGCTGGCACCGCGCCATGCGCGAATTCCCATCCCTGCGAGCCGCGGCGCCCCCTCACGGCCCAGCCGGCCGCCGCTACCTGGACGGCGTAGAACACGCCGTCCGCGGCACCATCGACTGGTCCCACGAAAGCGCCCGCTACAACTGACGCCGAGGCACACCCGAACAAGGCTGTTGATCAGGGACTTGGTGGCGCACCACGCCGGCCGCCACGCCCACCAAATCCCTGATCAACAGCGCGAGCCGCGCGGGCGTCGACCCCAGCAAGGTGCCTTGGGCTTGAACCGCGGACGTGGCAGCGGAGGTCGGGGATCTCGGCGAGCGCCAGCGAGCCGCCGACCTCCGCGTTCTCCGGCGGGAGCAGCGGTCCGCCGCTGACGCGAACCCGGGAAAGTAAAGGCCTTAGGAGTAGTAGTCAAGGACGGCGAATGCGAAGAGGGCGATGCCGACGAAGCCGTTGGCGGTGAAGAAGGCGCGGTTGACCCGGGACAGGTCCGTGGGCGTGACCACGACGTGCTGATAGCCGAACGCGACCGCGGTCAGCGCGAGCCCGACCCACCACAGCCAGCCGAAGTCGACAAGCTCGCCGTAGTAGACGAACAGGGCGAACGTCACCAGGTGGACTACCGACGACAGGCCGAGCGCGAACGGTACGCCGTAGCGCGCCGGGACGCTGCGCACGCCGATTTCGCGGTCGACGGTGGTGTCCTGGCAGGCGTAGATCAGGTCGAATCCGCCGATCCACAGGCCCACCGCGATGCCGAGCACCCAGGCGGGCCACGAGCCCTCGAACGTGCCGGTCACGGCCAACCAGGCGCCGACCGGGCCGACCGCCTGCGCGACCGCCAGGATCGCGTGGGGCCAGTCGGTGAAGCGCTTGCCGTACGGGTAGACGACGAGCGGCACCACCGCGAGCGGTGACAGCACCAGGCAGAGCGGGTTGAGCAGGGCGGCGGCGCCGAGGAAGACGACGAGCGCGACCGCCGCGCCGGTCCAGGCCGTGCGCACCCGCACCGCCCCGGTCACCAGCTCGCGCTTGGCGGTGCGCGGGTTTTGCGCGTCGATGTGACGGTCGATGATGCGGTTGGCGGCCATCGCGAACGTGCGCGCGCCCACCATCGCGACCGTGATCAGCAGCAGGTCGCCCCAGCGCACGCCGCCGCCCAGGTGGCGCATGGCGGCGAGTGCGGAGAGGTAGGCGAACGGGAGCGCGAAGACCGAGTGTTCGATGGCGACGAGACGCAGGAAAGCTTTCATGAGATCCCGTACTCTTTCCAGCGCTTGTCGACCAACGCCTTGACCTCGGGCGACATGACCGCCTCGTCCGGCCAGCCGCGCGTGTACCCCTCGGTGGCCAGCTTGCGGGTCGCGTCGACGCCCGCCTTGCCGCCCCAGAACTGCTGGTACGACGAGTGGTCGAGGTGGTCGACCGGGCCCTGGGTGAGCAGCAGGTCGTGGTCGTAGTCGACGTTGCTGAACGCGCGGAACGCGACCTCGTTGTAGTCGTGCACGTCGCAGTCGTCGTCGACCACCACGATCAGCTTGGCCAGCGAGAGCAGGTGGGCGCCCCAGATCGAGGACATGACCTTCTGCGCGTGCTTCGGGTACCGCTTGCGGATCGAGACGATCACGCAGTTGTGGAAGACGCCGGCCTCCGGCATCGAGTAGTCCACGATGTCCGGGATGAGCAGCTTGAGCAGCGGTAGGAAGATCCGCTCGGTGGCGTGGCCGATCGGGCCGTCCTCCTGCGGCGGCTTGGAGGTCACGATCGAGTGGTACACCGGATCGCGCTGGGTGGTCATGCATTCGACGTGGAACACCGGAAACGGCTCGACCGGCGTGTAGAAGCCGGTGTGGTCGCCGAACGGGCCCTCCGGGAGGCGCTCGCCCGGCTCGACGTACCCCTCCAGCACGACCTGGGCGTGCGCCGGCACCTGAAGCGGCACGGTCAGGCAGTCGACCATCTCCACCCGCTCGCCGCGCAGGAAGCCGGCGAACAGGTACTCGTCGATGTCGCTCGGCAGCGGCGCGGAGGCGCTGTACGACACCACGGGGTCACACCCGAAGGCGATCGCGACCGGCAGCCGCTCGCCCCGCCGCTCGGCCACGGCGTGGTGCGCGGTCGAGTCCTTGTGGATCTGCCAGTGCATGCCCAGCGTGGTGGGCGAGTGCTGCTGGAGCCGGTACAGCCCGAGGTTGCGCTTGCCGGTCTCCGGGTGCTTTGTATGGGTCAGCCCGTAGTTGTGGAAAATCCCACCGTCATCGGGCCACGTCTGCAAGCCGGGCAGGCGGCCCAGGTCGACGTCGGCGCCCCGGTAGATCACCTGCTGGCAGGGCGCGGTCTTGACCTTCTTCGGCGGCACGGACTTGAGCTGCATCACCTTGCCGAGGCCCTCGCGGATGCCCGACCAGCCGACCGGCAGCTCCGGCTTGATCAGCTCGCCGATCCGGGCACCGATCTCCTCGACGCTCTCCACGCCGAGCGCCATCGCCATGCGGCGCTGGGTGCCGAAGAGGTTGATCGCCAGGGGCATCTCGCCGCGGGTGGGGCGCTCGAAGAGCAGCGCCGGCCCCCTAGCCGCCACCGTGCGGGTGACCACCTCGCTGATCTCCAGCGTCGGGTCGACCGGCACCGTGACCCGGCGCAGCTCGCCGGCCTGCTCCAGGGCCCCGAGGAAGTCCTTCAGCCCCGCGTACGGGAATCCGCGTACCGCCATGGGTGCAAGTCTCGCCTACCGGCTCGTAACCCCCATGACGCGGGTGGCCGCCGAGTCAGGTGCGACACCTGGCTCGACGGCCACCCGAGGTGGAGCTTGTCGATCAGTACACGTAGCCGAAGGCCTGCCACGTGTCGAAGGACTCGCGGCTGGCGATCAGCGGCTTGGCACCGGCCTGCTCAGCGGTCACCAACAGGAAGTTGGCCTGCGACTGGAGACCGATGGAGCCGTCACCGAGGTGGTAGTACCAGAAGCTCTGCCACTCGGCGATCGCCGTACGGCTGGCGATCAGCGGCTGGGCACCGGCCGCCTCGGCGGTGACGTACTTGTTGTTCGCCTTGGCCCGGAAGGCAACCGCGTCGCCGCCCAGGTCGATCATGTCGAACTGCTCCCACCCGCCGACCGCCGTGCGGCTGGCGATCAGCGGCTTGGTGCCACCGCTCTCCGCCGACACGATCTTGCCGTTGGCCAGGGCCCGCAGGCTGATCACGGAGACCGGAGAAGCCCAGTTGAACTTTTCCCAGTTACCGATCGCGGGGCGGCTGGCGATCAGCGGCTTGGTGCCACCGCTCTCCGCCGACACGTAGTTGCCATTGGCCAGCGCCTTGAGGCTGATCGTGCCGTCGGCGTTGTTGACCAGCTCGTACTTCTCCCAGTTACCGATCGCGGGACGGCTGGCGATCAGCGGCTTGGTGCCACCGCTCTCCGCCGACACGTAGTTGCCGTTGGACTTGGCCTTGAACGAGATCGTGCCATCGGCGTTGCTGACGACGTCGAACTGCTCCCAGGTGTTGACCACGCTGCCGCTCGCGATCAGCGGTGACGCGCCCGCGCTGGGAGTGGTGACGAACTTGTTGTTGGCCAGCGCGCGGAGACCGGTGGTCACCGGCAGCGCCGAGCCGATCCGCAGGAGCCGGTCGGTCGAGCCCGGCCCAGGGTTGCGCACCGCGGCGCGGGTCGCGGCGCCGACGATCCGGGCGTGCACCTGCTGCGGTGTCCACCCCGGGTTTTCGGAGAGGAGCAGGGCGGCCGCGCCGGCGACGTGCGGGCTGGACATCGAGGTGCCGGTGTACCGGGCGGTCGCGGTGTCGCTGTCGTTGACCGAGGACAGGACGTTGTTGCCCGGTGCGAAGATGTCGACGCACGTGCCGTAGTTGGCCCACGACATCCGGAAGTCGGCCTGGTCGGTGCCGCTCACCGTGATGGCCGCCGGAATGTGCGCCGGCGACTGGTCGCAGGCGTCGAGCGGCAGACCGAACTCGTCGCCGTTACCCGCCGACACGACGTAGGTGATACCCGAGTTGATCGAATTCTGCACGGCCTGGTCGAGCGCCACGCTCGCGCTGCCGACCCCGAGACCGAGGCTCATGTTGGCCACCGCCGGCTTGACGGCGTTGGCCGTCACCCAGTTGACACCGGCGATGATGTCGGCGACCTCACCGAGCGGGCCGCAGGGGAAGACCCGCACCGCCACCAGCTGTGCGCCCTTGGCCACGCCGTAGTCACGGCCGCCGATGGTGCCCGCGACGTGCGTGCCGTGCCCGTCACAGTCGTTGGCGTTGGTCGGCTCCTGGTCGTCGACCGTGTTGATGCCGTAGCTGGCGCGGCCGCCGAACTGCTCGTGCGAGATGCGGATGCCGCTGTCGATCACGTACGCGTGGACGTTGCCGGCCACGTTGGGGTACGTGTACGAGCGGTCGTAGGGCTGCCACTGCTGGTCGATCCGGTCGAGGCCCCAGGCTTGCGTGTTTTGCTGCGTGTCATTGAGCGCCACCAAGCGGTTTTGCTCGACATACGCCACATCGGGGTGCTTCGCGACGAGCTTGGCCTGAGCGGCCGTCATCTTCGCGGCGTAGCCCCGCAGGCCCTCGGTGTAGGTGCGGCGGACCGTGCCGCCGTACGTCTTGGCGAGGGACTTGGCATCGGCGTTCACGTCGGCGGCCTTCGCCTTACCGTCCTTGAACACCACGATGTAGCTGTCTTTGATGACTTTGCCGTTGTCCGGGTGGACGACGGCGGGCCGCTTGACGCTGCCCCGATCGCTAGGCGCGGCAGAGGCCGCACCACCGCTGACGACCGCGGTGACGGAGGACGCCATCGCGGTAAGGACGACGGCGGCCACAGCCGAGCGACGCGCTCGGCGAAGTTGGAACACGACAGACTCCCCGTAGGTTCAGCGTCCACTGTGGAGGGGTGGACGGACACTGCCTTCCGGCAAAAGACGAGGCCCATCCTCGTCTATGGGGTGCGATGTACGGCTCATCCGTTCGGACGAAAGGCTCTGAACGGAAACAGCCCATCGGGTGAATCACTCCCGAGGCGAATGTGGGTTTGTCAAATGTGGGACGTGTCAGATGGCGCCGATCGGCGCGGCGATTGGCGATCGGCGGGCTTTGTGTGGCAATCCTGGCGGTCGCCGAACCGGCCAGATCGGTAGCTTACGGCCAGTACCATCACCTCGGCGCCGGGACTGTCGGCGAATGGACAGGCGTAGTCGGACGTTTGACAGTGCGTGATACCGGTGTACGCGCCGGCACGCACGACTTCGTCGCGACCCGCTTTCTGGCCAAGCGCGAATCGGGCGGGCGCACGGCGTGGCTCGAGGCGGGCTGGGCGGAGACGGGTTGGTCCGGCAGCGGGCGGCAGCGGGTCTACACGTACGACACCAACCGCGGCCAGTGGACCTTCTACGACCAGTACGAGCTCGCCGACGGCGACCAGATATGGATTTCCGTACACACCAAGCGGGACGGCGTGTGGGAGGCCTGGCTCTGGTGGCGGGGCGGCTGGCACCTGTTGACCAACCAGCGCCTGGGCACCGAGCGGGCTCAGCTGGAGCAGTACGTCGAGGTGCACGTCGACGGCGAGGGGGCGATCGCGGTGCCACGGGTCGCGGTCGACAACGTCCAGGTGCGTGACGGAAACGCGGTCCGGTACTGGCGCGAAGCCGACGTGCGTACGGCCTCCGGCGGTGGCTCCGGCGGCTACTGCCTCGACTGGGCCACCCGATTCGACACCTGGACCGCGGGCAGTTGTTGACGGGGCGGCGCGCCTGCGGCGAGCTGGGGCCACAGGTGCCACAACTCTCCGCCGGTACGGTCGGCGAACGGCGCTGTCGCGCCGGTGTTCAGCCACGTATGGCTGCTCGTCCAAGCCTCCCTGTCGGTGTTCTGCGCGGTGACCTGGATCCCGCCGTACCGTCCCAAGGTTGTCCACATAGGAATACGTCAGCGGCATGAGTGCGGTGCCGGACGGTTGGCCCTGCATCGCGACGGTCGGCGCGTGGGAACTCAGCGGGAAGGACGCCGCTGTCGAGCACGGTGCCGCTTCGGTCCAGCAATCGAGCCGGCGCCACCTTGCGAAACCCGGCGCCGGTGAGGCACGCTCACCGATCAGCCGGCGGCGTCAGGCAGGATGGTGGATTTCGAACTTCCAGCCAGCTCCCGAACCAGCCCTGATGATGGTGGTGACATGTGGGAGTGTGCCCGCCCGCCATACTCTGGCCCGCCTCCGGTTCGGGCAGGCCGACCTCACCAGCCGTGTTGACGGCTAACCGCAACCGGACCGCGCTGCCGCAATTGTGGACGAGGACGGGAGTGGCGCCGGCGAGGATTTAGTAGGTGCGGACCTTGTCGACGGTGAGGTCGTAGACGCGCTGGTGTTGACTCAGGCGCGGGTGCACACAACGGTTGGCGACCGGTGGTCGGCGGTCTCGAAGGCGTACCCGGGTTTGGGGTCCTGGCGTACACCCAGCGGTTTTCGCCGTTTACCGGAATGGGTGTTCGTCGGTCGCGGTGGTCGTCGCCATCCGGTCGCCCTTATCGCCGTCTACGTCGACGGTGACATCGACAAGCTTCTTCTCGCTTGCTGGTGCCGTCGGCCATGAGCACGGTGGTGCCGCCGGTGAAGCGCCGCGCCCGTGGGCAGCTCACAGCTGGTTGGCGCGGTCGAAGCCGGGCGCCTTGGCGGCCGGCGGCGGCGCCACGGACGCCGCGTTGCGCGCCGGCTGCGGCCGCTTGTCCAGCTGCTTCAAACGGGTACTGGCGGCGCGGCGACCGCGGCACGCGGACAGAACGTCCGATTGGGGCTACAAGCCGCCGTACGAGTGGAGGCCGGTGAAGAAGATGTTGACGCCGAAGAGGTTCATCAGCATCGTGAGCCAGCCGATCACCGCGATCCACGTGGCGGTCGTGCGCTTGACGCTCGGCGTCGCGCGGGCGTGCAGGTAGCCGGCGTAGACGATCCAGGAAATGAACGCCCAGACCTCCTTGGGGTCCCAGCCCCAGTAGCGGCCCCATGCCGCCTCCGCCCAGATCGGGCCGGCGATCAGGGCGCCGAACGTCCAGATCGGAAACGCGAACGCGTGCAGCCGGAAGGTCAGCCGGTCGAGGGCCGCCGCCTCGGGGACGCGCGGACCCAGCGAGTACGGGAAGCTGCGCTTGCCCCGGTCGTAGCCGCTGCGGATGAGGAACATGGCCGCCGGCACGAAGCCGAGCAGGAAGATGCCGGACGAGAGCACCGCGGCCGAGACGTGCACGACGAACCATGTCGACTTGAGCGCGGGCACCAGTGGCGCCACGTCGGTGTAGAGCACCATGCCGGCGACGCCGAGCAGCAGCACCATCGCGGTCGCCACGAAGAGGCCGAGGTGGCGGATCGCCGGCCGCTGGGAGAGCACGACAAGCCAGGCCACGCTGCCCACGAACGTCACCGAGAGCACGAACTCGTACATGTTGCCCCACGGCATGCGCTCCGCCGCGATGCCGCGGGTGACGAGCGTGCCGAGGTGGACGAGCGCGGCGAGGGCGGTGACCGCTACGGCCGCCTTGCCGGCTAGGGCGGCCCGGTCGCGCTTTGCGAGAGGCGGCTCCAGCGGCTCTTCCACCTCGACCGCGGCGGACGGGGCCCCGACCGCGACCAGCTCGCGTGCCGGCAGCGCGGCAGCCCGGCCGATATGGCTGCGGTTGCCGAAGGCGTACTCCGCCGCGTGGCAGACCATCGCCGCGACGTATGACAAGATCGCGACGACCAGGAGCTGATCGGACAGTGCGGACATCAGCGTTTCTCCACGGCCTCGATGGTCTGCTTGAACTCCTCGGCGAACCCGGAGTAGTCGGTGCGCGGCAGCCCACCGGCCTCCACCAACCTACTACCTCCCGTAGTGGCACGGAAGAACACCCTCCGGCGCTTGCCGGTCAGCGAGAGCAATAGCCCCAGCAGGCCGATCGCCGCGCCACCGAGCGCGATCTTTTCGCCCGGGTCGTAGCGGATGGAGAGCGTGGCGTACTGCCGCGTGCCGAGGAACTCCACCGTGCTGCCGTCGTCGAGCGTCATCTTCTCGCCGACCCGCAGTAGTGTCGCGTCGCCCACGCGCTTGAGCCGTCCGTTGGCGACCTGCCGCTGGTCGAGGCGGTAGATCGAGCCCGGGATGCCGGCGTCGAGCCCGAGGTTGCCCCGGTAGGCCCACAGCATCAGCGCCGGCGAACGCTCCGCGGGGAAGACCGAGCGGGTGTACGGCGGCTGGTTGGGCGCGGTGGGCAGGTAGAGGCCCTCGAACGCCACCTGCGCGTCGGGGTCGCGGGCGCCGGACGCCTTCGGGTCGACGTTGGCGTCCGGGAACGCGGCGACGCCCTCGCTGGTCAGCATGCCGTCGACGGTCAGGAACGGCGCGACGGTGGTCTGCGCCTGCCCGTACTTGTCGGTGTATCGGATCACCGGCGCGTACCCGTGGCCGAGGAGGTAGACGTTGGCGCCGTCGAGGCGCAGCGGGGAGTTGACCGAGAAGTCGCGCGGCGCGCCGTCGTCCACCCGCACCGTCGCCCGGAAGGAGGACGGCTGCCCGCTCGGCAGGAAGTCGGCGTGGAAGTCGGTCAGCTCCAGGCAGAAGCGGGGCAGGTCGGCCCCGTCGACCCGAGGACCGAGGCCGGACTCGTCAAACTGCTGGAGCGTGTTGCAGAACGCCGTGTCGGCGCCGGCGACGAGCAGGCGGTTGCCGTGCCAGCCGTACCAGGAGCCGAAGGCCACGCCGGCGAGCACCGCGAGCAGCGCGAAGTGGAAGAGCAGGTTGCCGGTCTCCTTGAGGTACCCCTTCTCGGCGGAGACGGTGTCGCCGCGGACCGCGACCCGCCAGCGGCGCTTGCGCAACGCGGCGCCGATCTCCTCGGCACCACCCACGGCCTGCTCGACGGTCGCGTGCTGCGGCAGCCGGTCGAGCCGGGCCGGCGCCTTGGGCGGGGCGCTGCGCATCGCCCGCCAGTGCTCGGCCAGGCGCGGCACGACGCAGCCCACCAGCGACGTGAAGAGCAGCAGGTAGATCGCGGAGAACCAGATCGAGGCGAACACCTCGAACATGCCGAGCCGGTCGAGCACCGGTGCGAGGTCGGGATGCTCGGCGAAGTACCGGTCGACGTCGTCGATGTTGACGCTGCGCTGGGGCAGCACCGAGCCGGGGATCGCGGCGACGGCGAGCAGGAAGAGCAGGATCAGCGCGGTGCGCATGCTGGTCAGCTGCCGCCAGGAGTTGCGCAGCATCGCGATCAGCGGGTTGGCCCGCCCCGGCCCCGGTGCCGGCGAGGTCGCGCGCTCCTCGGTGGCCACCATCAGATGCTGACCTCTCCGACGCCGACGGTCGTCTGTAGCCAGATGAGGAAGCTCTGCCACCCGCCGGTGACCAGCGCGAGCCCGACCACGATCAGCAGCGCGCCGCCCGCCCGGGTGACCCATTGGCTGTTGCGCCGGATCGCCTTGAACACCCCGAGCAGCTGGCGGAAGCCCAGCCCGAAGGCGACGAACGGCAGGCCGAGCCCCAGGCAGTACGCGACCGCGAGCACCACCGCCCGGTCGGCCTTGCCGCTGACCGACGCCATGGTCAGCACCGCGCCGAGCGTCGGGCCGACGCAGGGCACCCAGGAGAGCGCGAAGACGGCGCCGAAGATCGGCGCCCCGATCAGGCCCGCGTTGGGCAGCTTGTGGATCCGGAACTCGCGCTGCATCCCCGGTACGAGGCCGAGGAAAGCCAGCCCCAACACAATGATCAATGCACCGCCGATGATCTCCAGCAGCCGCCTGTTGCCCAGCAGCGCACCGGTGGCGCTGGTGAAGAGCACCGCGGTCAGCGTGAACACGACCGTGAAGCCGGCGATGAAGAGCGACGTGCCAGCGAGTACCCGGCGCATCCGCTGGGTGCCGGCGTCGAGTTCGGCACCGGACAGCCCGGTGACGTACGACAGGTAGCCCGGCACCAGCGGGAGCACGCACGGCGAGAGGAAGCTGACCAGCCCGGCGAGGGCGGCCGCGCCGATCGCCAGCGCGAGGGGACCGCCGTTGGCCAGCTCCCGAAACGTCTCGCCCATCTCAGCTCTTCTCGGCCGCCACCCGGGCGACGATCGGCTCGAAGTCGGCCGCCTTGACCGAGGCGCGGATCACCACCGCGATCCGGCCCTCGCGGTCGAGCACGATCGTCGCCGGGATGGTGTTGGGCGGGATGTCGAAGTCGAGGGCCAGCTTGCTGGACGGGTCGATGACGCTGGGGTAGGTCACCTTGCCCTGCTGAAAGGCCTTGGCCTTGTCACGGTCGTCGCGGATGTTGATGCCGAGGAAGCGCACGCCGCGATCTTTGGTGGCGAGGTAGACCTGCTCCAGGTCGTCGATCTCGGCCCGGCAGGGCGCGCACCACGAACCCCAAAAGTTGATCACCACGACCTGGCCGCGATCCTGGCTCAGGTCGTACCGGCCGCCCTCGAGCAGCTCACCGGAGAGTCGCGGTGGGGTCGGGCGCTTGTCGACGGGACACTCGATCGTCCCGGTCGAGGAGGTGTCGCAGCCGTCGCGCTCGCCCCCGTCGCACGCGGTGAGTGTCGCGGCGAGGAACAGAGCGGCGAGCGCGGCCCGAAGTCGCATCAGGCGCCTTTGGCCGTCCGGGCGCCCGGCGACATCGCGACAAGGTGTGCGGCCGGCTCGGAGTAGCCGATGCCGACGATCTTCTCGTCTTCGAAGTGGAACGAGGTGAGGCTGGCCAGGCCGCACTGCCGGCGCCGAGGGTCGTGCCAGAGTCGTTTGCGCTCGACGTACCGGCGGAGGATCCACACCGGCAGCTGGTGCGAGACGCAGACCGCCTCGCGCCCGTCGGCCGCCACCCGCGCGGCGTGCAGCGCGGCGAACATCCGCTCGGCGATCTGCTTGTACGGCTCACCCCAGGAGGGGGTCACCGGGTCGCGCAGCACCCACCAGTTGCGCGGGTCGCGAAACGAGCCGTCGCCCGGACCCACCTTCTTGCCCTCGAACCAGTTGGCGCTCTCGATCAGCCGCTCGTCGACCGCCACCGGCAGCTTGAACTGGGCCGCGATCGGCTCGGCCGTCTCCTGGGCGCGCTCCAGCGGACTGGCCACCACGTAGGCGACGTCGCGCTCGGCGAGGGCCTGCGCCGCCGCCTTGGCCATCTGCCCGCCCAGCTCGGAGAGGCGGAACCCGGGCAACCGGCCGTACAGGATCTTGTCTGGGTTGTGCACTTCCCCGTGCCGAAGCACATGCACCACCGTGCTGCTGGTCATGAATCGCTCCCCGCTGCCGCCGCGGCGGCCGCTGCCGCGGGCAGTGCCGCCGATATCACTTCCAACGCGTCGTCGCCGATCGCGGTGGATACGAACCATGCCTCGAACGCGCTGGGCGGCAGGTAGACCCCGCGGCTCAGCATCGCGTGGAAGAACGCCTTGAACGCGGCGACATCCTGCGTCTTGGCGCTGTCGTAGTCGAACACCGAGCCGCCGGTGAAGAAGATCGAGAACATGTTGCCCGCGTACGCGAGGCGGTGCGCGACTCCGGCCTTGCCGAGCGCCTCGCTGGCGAGCCCGCCGACGACGGTGGCGGTCTCGTCGAGGCGGCGGTAGACCTCGGCGTCGGCCAGGCGGAGGCTGGCCAGCCCGGCGGCACAGGCGAGCGGGTTTCCGGAGAGCGTGCCGGCCTGGTAGACCGGGCCGGCCGGGGCGAGGCGACCCATGATCTCCGCGCGCCCGCCGAAGGCCGCGGCGGGAAGGCCACCGCCCATGACCTTGCCGAACGTGTACAGGTCGGCGTCGACCGGCTCGATCTCGGCCCAGCCGCCGCGGGCCACCCGGAAGCCGGTCATGACCTCGTCGACGATCAGCAGGGCGCCGTGCCGGTGGGCGATCTCGGCGAGCGCCTTGTTGAACCCGTCGTGGGGGGCGACGACGCCCATGTTGCCCGCCGCGGCCTCGGTGATCACGGCCGCGATGTGCTCGCCGTCGGCGGCGAAGGCGGCCTCCACGGCGGCCACGTCGTTGTACGGCAGCACGATGGTCTCGCTCGCGGCCGCGCCGGTGACGCCCGGCGAGTCCGGCAGCCCGAGCGTCGCCACGCCCGACCCGGCGGCGGCGAGCAGCGCGTCGACGTGCCCGTGGTAGCAGCCGGCGAACTTGACGACCTTGGCGCGGCCGGTGAAGCCGCGGGCCAGCCGGATCGCGGACATCGTGGCCTCGGTGCCGGAGTTGACCAGGCGCACCTGGTCGATCGGCGTACGCGCGACGATCTCCTCGGCGAGGTCGACCTCACCCGGCGTGGGTGTGCCGAAGCTGGTCCCGCGCGCCGCGGCGGCCTGCACGGCCGCGACCACCTCGGGGTGCGCGTGGCCGTGGATCAGCGGGCCCCACGAGCAGACAAGGTCGACGTAGCGCCGGTCGTCCGCGTCGTACATCCACGGACCGTCACCACGGACCATGAAACGGGGCGTGCCGCCGACCGCGCGGAACGCTCGAACGGGTGAGTTGACCCCACCCGGCACTATGGCTCGGGCGCGGTCGAAGAGGGCGTCGGATCTCGGCGTGTCACTCACGGTCCAGCCATTCTGACAGCGTTACCTGACGTGGGGGCAAAGCCCCCCGGCCGGGGGGCTTCCACCGGGCGGCCTCCCCTAGATCACGATAGGCTGATGGGGTGGAACGTCCGGAGTTGTCCATCGCGGTGCTTCGCGATCCCGACGAGATCGTGCTCAAACTCGCGGGTGAGATCGACATGCTCACGGCCGCCCGGCTTTCCAGCGTCGTCAATGAGCTCCTGACCGACGCGCCCGTGCGCATCGTGCTCGATATGGCAGGGGTCACGTTCTGTGACTCGCAGGGCCTCGGCACGATCGTGGTGCTGACCAAGAAGGCGAGCCACACGCAGAGCGTGCTGCTCCTCACCAACCTGGGCGACTTCCTGCTACGCGTGCTGGACATCACCGGCTTGCGGTCGGCCCTCACGGTCCGGTAACCGTCCGAAGATCAGGAGTCCGCGCAGCGAGTCGGCGAGCTTGGGCGTGATCACCTGGCGGGCGACCATGTGTTCGACGGAGGCGTAGGGCCCGTGGAGCGCGCGGTCGGCCACGATCATCTGCGTGAGGTACGTGGTCACGCCCGGTAGCATCGCGATCACGTGTTCGGGCACGGCATTGATGTCGACGAGCCCGCCGTCGTCAAACTGGCGGGGCAGGTCGGGGCGGCCGATCAGCAGCTCGCGGGCCAGGTCGGGCCTCCAGCGCACGATCTGGAGGGCCTGCTCGCGGCGGGCGGCGCGGTGGGGATCGGCGTCCCGCGCCCGTTTCACCGTCAGCGCTCCGATGATCGCGGCGTGTACGGTGCTGGCGCTCCACACGACGAAGGCGGCGAGGAACCACGCCCAGCCGTGCGCCTCCGAGAGCTCCGCGTCCGGATCGTCGAGGTTGGGATCGGTGAACAGCGCGACCAGCGACACCACCGCGAGGAGCAGGTAGCCGGCCGCGGCCAGCGCGTTGGGCCAGCTCCGCCGCCGCAGTGCGTAGACGCCGACGACGAGCCAGCTGAGGTAGCCGCAGGTGCCGAAGGTCAGCACGATCGCGCCGACCAGCCAGACCCACGCCCACCACCGCGACGGCCGGTCGGGCGGCAACCGCAGCGGCGGAAGCATCGCCGGGCTGGGCATCGAAGGAGGCGTGGGCGGCGCACCCGGCGGCGGTGACACGGGTGGTGGCGAGACAGGCGCGGCCGGTGCCGGACTGTCCACCGGGGCGGCGAGCGTGGGATCCGAACGCAGGATCCGCTGGTGCAGCTGCTGGAGTGGCTCGCCCGGCTCGGCGCCGAACTCCTCCACGAAGAACGCGCGCGCGTCCCGGTATGCCGCGAGCGCCTCCGCCTGCCGGCCGGTGCGGTAGAGCGCCAGCATCAGGTGGTGGCGCAGCTGCTCGCGGAGCGGGTATTCGGCGATGAGGCGGACCAGCTCCGGCACGAGCGTGGCGTGGCGGCCGAGCATCAGCTCGGTCTCGGCCCACGACTCCAGCGCGGCCGCCCGGCTCTCCGACAGCCGGTCGCGTGCCGCGTCGAACACCGCCCCGGTCAGCCCGGCGAGCGGATCCGCCCGCCACAGCGCGAGGGCGGCCTGAAGCTCCGCCGCGGCCCGGACCAGCTGGCCCGCCTCGCGCGCGGCCAAAGCCTGCCGGACGCGGTCGCGGAAGACGTCGGCGTCCAGCGCGCCGGGCTCGATGCTGAGCATGTATCCGGCCTCGGTCAGCGTCAGCAGCTGCCACGGCGCGCGCAGCGTGCGCTCGGGCTCGAGGGCGCGGCGCAGGCCGGCGACGTACTTCTGCACGACGTTCGCGCCGTTTCCCGGCGGCTCGTCCTGCCACACCGCAGTGACGATCTGGGACGCGCTGACCGGACGGTTGGCGTTGAGCAGCAGCACGGCCAGGACCGCGCGCTGCTTTACCGGGCCGAGCGCTATCTCGTCGTCGCCGTCGAAGGCGCGTACGGGACCCAGGATCTCAAAGCGTTTCAGCTCAGCCTCACCCCGTCTGACCAGGCCATGTCGCGAAAACGGCAAGCGACCGCAGCGATGCGGCAGCCATGCGCAGCATAACGGCAGCGTTCCAGCAGGGTCGCTTTCCACGATCGCTGGGCGCACCACCCGCGCATCCGGAAAACGCATAGAGAGACTGAGATGAGGCGAAGGATCTTCCTCGCGCTCACCGCGAGCGCGCTACTGATCACCGGCTGCCAAGGCGCCGTCGACGCGGCCGATCCGCCGCCCACACCGGCCGAGAAGCTTCGGGACGCGGTGCCGGACGGCTCGCAGGGCACTTTCCGGTACACGATGAAGGAGCTGGAAGGCGACGCGAAGGGTGAGGTAAACCCGAAAGACAAGCGGATGACCTACACGGCGGTATTCAAAGACAAAGATCTGGGCTTCAGCATGACGATGGCGATCGTCGTCATCGACCAGCAGGCCTGGACGAAGGTCACGTTCAGCGGGACCAAGGGCATCACCGGGCTGCCCAAGCTGCCGCCGAAGTGGCTGGAGCTGGACACGTCCAAAGTGGACGACCCGGAGGACGTGAGGTACACGCACCCGGACCCGACCGGCGCCGTGGTACTGCTCGACCACATCGTGGACGCGACGGAGACGTCACAGGGGGCGTTCAAGGGGACGGTCGACCTCACGGCGGCGGCTGAGGTGGAGGTGGTCGACGCCGAGGCGCTGACCGCCCTGGGCGAGAAGGCCAAGGCGGTGCCGTTCGAGGCGGCCGTCGACGGTTCCGGGCGGCTCACGTCGCTCGCGCTCGACGTGCCCGCGGCGGGCAAGGCGGCCGCGTTCACGTGGGAGGCGACGTTCAGCGACTACGGCACCGCACCGGCGGTGAAGGCACCGCCGGCGGCGCAGACAGTGCCCGCACCGCCGGAGGCGTACGACCTGCTGAACGGCTAGCTTTCTCGGTCGAGGCTCCTCTCACATCGAGAGGAGCTTCGACCATGGGCGCCGGGTTCAGACGCAGTTGCCGCAATGTGGCACCGGGTCGTCGTCGTCCCGCCCTGGCGGCGGGCCAACCGTGACGCGATGGGCCACCAGAGGGTCGTAGACCGGGATCGGCCTCACGCTCAGCTGCTCGCTCCCGTCCACCGGATCAAGGGCGTAGCACGACAGCCGGCCGTTCTGTTCGGGGTTGAAGACGAGGCATATCGCCCGAGGCGGGTAGTCCGGTCGTTGCGCGTCGAGAGTCCGGGTAAAGCCGGCCGCATCGGCCGTGCCAGCAAGATCGTCGGCATTGGAGTATCCGATGAGCCGCCCGGTCGTCGCGGACAACCCGTAATAGGCGACGGTGAACGCGGCGCCGGGCGGCAGGGGGCTGGATGGACAGGGCAGGATCCAGCCGCTCACGCTGACGTTTCCCAGCGGGGCCGGCCGCGCGCTCATCTCACCCGTGGCGCACGCCGCCGTGGTCCACGACACCGGCACCGCGCTGGCCGGGGCGGGTGCCGCCACGATCAGCGCCGCCACGGCGACGAACAACGGGCGGGTCCACAGTTTCACCGGATGTCTCCTTCGGTCGTCGTCGTGCTCGCGGCGGGTGAGGTGGCGACGCCCAGGGCGCCGATGGCGACGCCGAGCTGGAACCGGTTTTCCACACCGAGGCGGTCCATGAGGCCGCGGAGCAGGTTGGACACCGTGCGCCGGCTCACCCGCAGCACGGCGGCGGCACTCGCGTCGGTGTGACCCGAGACCAGCAGCGCGATGAGGTCCTGCTCCCGCGTGGACAGCGAAAGCCTCGCCATACGCTGCTCCTGTCCCGGGACGGCCATCGACCAATGCCGCTCGAAGAGCTCGACCAGCGCGGCGACGACGGACCCGTCGGTCACTTCGAGGTATCCGTGGTCGAGGTTGTCGGCGGTGACCGGCATAAACGCCACCCGGCGGTCCAGGACGATCAGCTTCGTCGGCACGTCGATCGCCTGCCGGTAGTCCGGGCGTTCGTCTCCGGACGATCGGCCGTGTGCCACCAGCGGATCGGCATCCACCGGCTGCACACCCAGCACGCGCATGCGCACTCCCCTGGACAGCAGTGTCCGGTCGAGCGGCACCGCGGAGCGGGCGGACTCCGCGTCGAACTCCCGGTCGGGTTGCATCGCCAGGTGTTCGTGCCGGACGACGCCGTTCAACTCGGCCAGGCGCTCGCGGGTCATCGCGCGACTCGGCAGGTGCCGCAGGCCGTCACCGAGCGGCACCGGCGCCGCGCCGGCCCCGCGCGACCGCTGCCTCGCCGGCGTCGACCGGCGACGGTGCTGACGCAGTGCCGAAATGACATCGTCTGGTTTCCCAGCCGTCCAGACGGTCTCCGTCCGATCCGGGCGCCGGCGCCCGCCGACCACGCCGAGGGACGCCAGCTCTTCGATCGCCGCCGCCACTCGCGACGGCGGCAGGCCGAGATCATGCTCCAGCCGCACCGCCGTCCGCGCCCCCAGCGTCAGCAGGCAGCGGTACACGAGGTCGGCATCGACCGACGAGCCATATCTGACCAGTGACGGTGCCGGTGGACCAAGGACTTTTGAACCCCCCACGCCGCCCAGAAAACCACGACGCTTGTCCATGTACGAGCGTGTTACCGAGTCGTGATGTGCCGATGCACAATCGCGCATGATCGCTTGCCAGGCCACGGATACGCGTTGATGCGCGATTGCGAATGTGGCGCGTAACGAAACAGATACGGCGACGAGCCGTGGCGTCGCGAATGGTTTCCTCCCTTGGCATTGCCTGAAGGGAGTGGTGGGTTGAGAGGGTTGTTGCGTGGTCTGGCCGCGACCATTCTGGTCGTGGTGGCCACAGTCGGGTTGGCGCGGCCGGCATTGGCCGACTGGCAGCCGAAGACACCAGAAGACATGAACGAGTTCACCGAGCTGACCGACGCCTATCTCCGGCTGACCGAGGCGTTCGGCGGCGGGGGCGGTGGTGGCGGCGGGGGGCCGGAGCTGGAGGAGGCGATCCGCCAGATCATCGAGGCGGTCGAGCAGGCGAAAGACCAGATCGTCCAGCACATCGACGAGATCACCAGCGCCGAGGTACAGGCGTGCGTGCGTACGCACACGATCGAGTTCGCCGACATCGAGAACATGAGCCGTACGGTCCTTCAGCTGTGGGCGCAGGACGCCACGTTCTGCGCGTCGCAGGCGACCGAGTACTTCTCCGCGGTGAGCACCCTGCGAGCGGCCGACAACATCGGCTTTCTCACCGGTGAGATCTACATGATCGCGTCCGCCGCCCGGGCCAAGGCGGGCTTCAGCATCGTGGCGCTGGTGGAAAACAACATCCGCGCCAACGAAGCCATCATCGCGAGGCTTACCCCGACGAACTGCGCCATCAAGCGGCACCCGCCGGAGCAGGGAACTCCGCCGGAGCGGTGGTGGGAATGCACCGCGTACAACGGCGACGTCGGAAGGTCGGGCATCTGCACCGGCTTCGCGTGCCAGCCGAATCGGGCGGTCGCCGAGGATCGCGCCACGCTCAAGACGAGCCGGGCGATCGCCAAGGACGCGTTGCCGAGACTGCGGGCGGCGTTGGAGGGAGCCGCTTGAGCGCGAAACTGACGCGCCGGTTGGCGGCGTCCGCCGTCGTGGCGGGGATGGTGCTGGCGGGCACGGCCACGCCGGCGCGGGCGGAGGTCGTCCCGGCTCCGCCCCCGGCCGGCCCGGTCATCACCGTGGTGATTTCGATCTCCAGCTTCTTCGAGGAGGAAGAGGAGGAACTGTCGGCCCAGGAGGTCGCACTGCTGATCCGTGAGTCAATTGGGGCGATCGACACCGCCCGTGCCGAGGTGCAGCAACACCTCGACGCGCGCATCGCCGCAGATGTCAACGTGACCCTTGCGGCGGCGCGGATCGAAATGCTCGACTACGCGGCCTGGCGCGACGACGAGATCGCACTCTGGGAAAACGCCAGGAAGTTCAACACCTGGGCCAACAACGCCAGCGCCTACCTCGGGGCCGTCCAGAGCAGGGCCGCCGAGGACAAGCTCGGGCTGGCGGTCAACACGCTGTATCCGCTTGCCGTGATGCTGCGCGTCGATGCCGGAGCGGTCAACGGGGCACGGGAATTGCTGCGGGACCAGATCGACATCAACCGGTGGCTCGTGGACCGGCTCGCGCCGGCCTGCCACCAGACCCAGCAGCACTACGAATGTGTCGGGTACGACGGCACGACGGTGCGCGAGGCGGAGCCGACCACCGAAGAGAAAAAGCAGGAGATCAAGTTTCGGGCCGGGCAGCACACGAGCTGGGCGGTTGCCACGCGGGTCCTGCCCGAGCTCGAGCGCGCCCTGGCGGAGCTGTGAGGAAGGGGTTGTACATGAGAGGTCTCACATGGCGGCGCGGTATCGCCACGCTGGTCGTGGCGCTGGCGGTGATCCTGCCCGGCACAGCCCGGCCCGCACAGGCGGCCGATGACGTCCATCGGGTGCCGGCCGTCGAAAACCTCGTCAACGTCGTGTTCGTCGGTCTCGACATGTTCGTCAATCGGGACGCCTCGCCGTCCCGATTCCTGGAAATGGCGAGGCAGCTTTCCGGCGCCGTGGGCCAGGCCGTGCCGACCACGGCGGAAGAGGTCAGGAAGCACACCGACAGCGTGGTGGTCGCGGACGTGAACGGCTACCTGAACCACATCAGAGTCGAGATGGTCGACTTTACGGTTTGGGCGGACAACGAGATCGCCGCCAGCGACAACGCCAGAGACTTCGCGCGGTATGCGGGCGCGGCCAAGGCTCAGCTGGAGCGACCCGGCATCGACCAGACTTCGGCCAACGCGATCGGGTTCGCCATCAACGTGCTCTACGCGAACGCGGTCGTTGTTCGTGACCTGGAGATTCTGGGCTACCCGGGCGGAGGAACCCAGCTTCTCGTCGATCAGATCGCCGCCAATCGACACATGAGCCAACGGCTGGCGCCGGAGTGCCGCTACGTAGCCCTTCCGGCGCCGGAAGGCTCGATCCACCAGGTATACCGATGCAGAGGAGCCGACGGCACGGTCAAGGAAGGCCCGCTGGAGGTCTTCATGGTCGGCGTCGGCTGGTTAGAGCCCCAGCTCACCGACGCGCAGCGGAAGGCACTCGCGGAGGCCGCCGGCGCAAAGACGAGCTGGGCGGTGGCCGTCTCGATCCTGCCCGAGTTGGAGCGCGCGCTCGCCCAGCGGACGCCATAACGCACCTCGGTCAAGGCTCCCCTCGAGTCGCCGGCTCGAGGGGAGCCTTGCTCACGCGTACTCGATCCGCGTCTGTCGCCTCAACGGGTGGCTAGCCCCAGCGGGCCTGCTCCAGGAGGGTGACCGCGCGTTCTTGGGCGTCCGGGTCCGACGAGCGCAACAGTGTCGTGGCCTCGTCGACCGCCTCGGTGAGCGCGCGCCACTGGGTCTCGCGCTCACGGACCACTTCGGACTGTGCCTGTAGCTGCTGGGTCTTGATCCAGAGGTCGACGAAGACCGAGACCTTCGCGCGCAGCACCCACGGGTCGAACGGTTTGGTGAGGTAGTCGACCGCGCCGACCGAGTAGCCGCGCAGCGCCAGCTGGGCGTCGCGGTCGGCGGCGGTCAGGAAGATGATCGGGACGTGGCGGGTGCGTTCGCGGCGTTTGATGTGGCTGGCTGTCTCGAAGCCGTCCATATCGGGCATCTGCGCGTCGAGCAGGATGACCGCGAAGTCGTCTACCAGGAGTTGCTTGAGCGCGGCCTCACCGCTCTCCACGGCCACCGTGTGTACCGGTAGGCCTTGGAGGATGGCTTCGAGCGCGACTAGGTTGTCGCGCCGGTCGTCGACCAGCAGCGCCTTGGCGACACCCATTAGCTGATTACCTCCCGGCCGCCCCCGTTTACCCAGGCTGCCATCATCTCGATCAGCTCGTCGAGGTCGACGGGCTTGGTGATGTAGTCGCTCGCACCCGCTCCGATGGCCGACTCCTGGTCGCCGGGCATGGCCTTGGCGGTGAGGAAGACGACCGGCAGCTCGGCGAAGCGGTGGTTGCGGCGGATGGCGCGCGTCGTCTCGTAGCCGTCCTGGTCCGGCATCATCGCGTCCATCAGCACGATGTCCACCTCCGGGTGCTCTGCCAGCAACCGTACGCCATCGACCCCGTTGTCCGAGTAGAGAACCGTCATGCCGTGTAGCTCCAGCGCGCTGGTCAGGGCGAAGACGTTGCGCACGTCGTCATCGATGATCAGCACTGTGGCGCCGTCCAGCTGGCGGGCGGCGGGTGACGCCGGGCGCTCGGCCTCCGCCGGCTGCCGCAGCAACGGCAGGTCGGCCAGGGCCGGCAGGTCGGGCAGGTTGGACTTGGTCACCGGCAGCGCGATCGGCAGCGGCGTCTGCACCGCGTCGGGCATCAGCACGTCCGGTAGCAGCAGCGTGAATGTGGAGCCCTGGCCGGGCGACGAGGACACCGTGATCGTGCCGCCGAGCAGGCGGGCCAGGTCGCGGCTGATCGACAGGCCCAGTCCGGTGCCGCCGTAGCGACGGCTTGTCGTGCCGTCGGCCTGCTGGAACGCCTCGAAGATCAGGTCGAACTTGTCCGCCGAGATGCCGATGCCGCTGTCGGCCACGGTGAACGCGACGAGCGGCCGCGCCGACGCCGCCTGCTCTTCCGGCGCGGCGGGGGCGATGGTGAGCGTGACCGAGCCGCTGTCGGTGAACTTGACCGCGTTCGACAGCAGGTTGCGCAGGATCTGCTGGAGGCGCTGCGCGTCGGTGACCACGGCCGCGGGCAGCCCCGGCTCGACGGTCACCGCGAAGTCGAGGCCCTTCTCCTCGGCCTGCGGTGTGAACGCCTGCTCGACGTACGCCCGGATGTCCTGGAGGTTGACCTCGGTGGGCTCGACGTCCATCCGGCCCGCCTCGATCTTCGCGACGTCGAGGATGTCGTCGATCAGCGAGAGCAGGTCGGATCCGGCACTGTGGATGGTGCGGGCGAACTCGATCTGCTTGTCGGTCAGGTTGTGCTCGGTGTTGTCGGCCAGCAGCCGGGCCAGCAGGAGCAGCGAGTTGAGCGGCGTGCGCAGCTCGTGGCTCATGTTGGCGAGGAACTCCGACTTATACGCCGAGGCCCGGGTGAGCTGCTGCGCCTTCTCCTCCAGGCCGATCCGGGCCAGCTCGATCTCGCGGTTCTTCGTCTCGATGTTGGCCTTCTGCTCGGACAGCAGCTGCGCCTTGTCTTCCAGCTCGGCGTTGGTGCGCTGGAGCTCCGCCGACTGTTCCTGGAGCTCGTGCGCGAGCCGCTGCGACTGGGAGAGCAGCTCCTCGGTACGCCGGTTGGCCTGGATGGTGTTGAGCGCGATGCCGATCGTGGAGACGAGCCGCTCCAGGAACGAGATGTGCAGGTCGGAGTAGGCGTTGACCGAGGCGAACTCGATCACGCCGAGCATCTCTCCCTCGAAGAGGATCGGCAGCACCACGACGTCGCGGGGCTTGGTGGTCAGCAGCCCGGAGCGGAGCGTCAGCGCGCCGGTGGCGTCGGTGCTGACCCGGATCATCCGCCGCGATACCGCCGCCTGTCCGATCAGCCCCTCGCCGGGACCGAAGACCACCTCGTTGGTACGCGTGACGTAGCCGTACGACGCGGCCAGGCGCAGCCGCGTGGTGGCCTCGTCGTTGTCGACCAGGAAGAACGCGCCCAGCTGGGCCTCCACGAGCGGGGTGACCTCGCCCATCAGCATCCGGCAGACCTCGCCGAGGTCGCGCTGGCCCTGGAGCAGGCCGCCGATCCGGGCCAGGTTGGAGTCGAGCCAGCTCTGCTCGGCGTTCTTCCGGGTGGTCTCCCGCAGGGCCACGATCATCTGGTTGATGTTGTCTTTCAGCTCGGCGACCTCGCCCTGGGCCTCGACCGTGATCCGCTGGGTCAGGTCGCCCTTGGTCACCGATGTGGACACCTGCGCGATCGCCCGCAGCTGCGTGGTGAGCGTGGCGGCGAGCTGGTTGACGTTTTCGGTGAGGTCACGCCAGGTACCCGAGACGCCCTTGACCCGGGCCAGGCCGCCCAGCTTGCCCTCGATGCCCACCTCGCGGCCGACCCGGGTGATCTCCTCGGCGAACGAGGAGAGCTGGTCGACCATCGTGTTCACGGTGTTCTTCAGTTCGAGGATCTCGCCCTCGGCGTCGACCGTGATCTTCTGCGAGAGGTCGCCCTTCGCCACGGCGGTGGTGACGCTGGCGATGTTTCGCACCTGGCCGGTCAGGTTGGAGGCCATGAAGTTGACGTTGTCGGTGAGGTCACGCCAGGTGCCGGCGACGCCGCGTACCTGGGCCTGACCGCCGAGCTTGCCCTCGGTGCCCACCTCGCGGGCGACGCGCGTGACCTCCTCGGCGAACGAGGAGAGCTGGTCGACCATCGTGTTCATGGTGTTCTTCAGCTCCCAGATCTCACCCTGCGCGTCGACGGTGATCTTCTGGGAGAGGTCGCCGCGCGCCACGGCGGTGGAGACCTGGGCGATGTTTCGCACCTGGGCGGTGAGGTTTGACGCCATGAAGTTGACGTTGTCGGTGAGGTCGCGCCAGGTGCCGGCGACGCCGCGTACCTGGGCCTGACCGCCGAGCTTGCCTTCGGTGCCCACCTCGCGGGCCACGCGGGTCACCTCGTCGGCGAACGACGACAGCTGGTCCACCATCGTGTTCACGGTGCTCTTGAGTTCGAGGATCTCGCCGCGGGCGTCCACTGTGATCTTCTGGGAGAGGTCGCCCTTGGCCACGGCGGTGGTGACGCTCGCGATGTTTCGCACCTGAGAGGTCAGGTTGGAGGCCATCGAGTTGACGTTGTCGGTGAGGTCGCGCCAGGTGCCGAGCACGCCCTTCACCTGGGCCTGGCCGCCGAGCTTGCCCTCGGTGCCGACCTCGCGGGCCACGCGGGTCACTTCGTCGGCGAACGAGGAGAGCTGGTCCACCATCGTGTTCACGGTGTTCTTCAGCTCGAGGATCTCGCCGCGGGCGTCCACTGTGATCTTCTGCGACAGGTCGCCCTTCGCCACCGCGGTGGAGACCTGGGCGATGTTTCGCACCTGGGCGGTGAGGTTGCCGGCGAGCTGGTTGACGCTCTCGGTCAGGTCGCGCCAGGTGCCCGCGACGCCGCGCACCTGGGCCTGGCCGCCGAGCTTGCCTTCCGTACCAACCTCGCGGGCGACCCGGGTGACCTCCTCGGCGAACGAGGAGAGCTGGTCGACCATCGTGTTCATGGTGTTCTTCAGCTCAAGGATCTCGCCCTGGGCGGCCACGGTGATGGTCTGCGAGAGGTCGCCCTTCGCCACGGCGGTGGAGACCTGGGCGATGTTTCGTACCTGGGCGGTCAGGTTGGAGGCCATCGAGTTGACGTTGTCGGTGAGGTCTTTCCAGATGCCCGCCACGTTGGGCACCTCGGCCTGACCGCCGAGCTTGCCTTCGGTGCCCACCTCGCGGGCCACCCGGGTCACCTGCTCGGCGAAGGTGCGGAGCGTGTCGGTGAGCGAGTTGATCGTGTGGGCCAGCTCGGCGACCTCGCCCTTCGCCGACACGGTGATCTTCTGGGAGAGGTCGCCGCTGGCGATCGCGGTGGTCACCTGCGAGATCGACCGCACCTGGCTGGTGAGGTTGGAGGCCATCGTGTTGACCGAGTCGGTCAGGTCGCGCCAGGTGCCGGCGACGCCGCGCACGTCGGCCTGCCCGCCCAGCGCACCCTCGGTGCCGACCTCGCGCGCCACGCGGGTCACCTCGTCGGCGAACGAGGAGAGCTGGTCGACCATCGTGTTGACCGTGCGGCCGATGCGGAGGAACTCACCGCGTAGCGGGCGGCCATCGATCTCCAGCGCCATGTGCTGGGAGAGGTCGCCGTCTGCCACCGCCACGATGACCCGGGAGATTTCGGTGGTCGGGCGGCCCAGGTCGTCGATAAGTGAGTTGATGGCCCGCGCGTGGTCGGCCCAGGCGCCGTCGACGCCTTCTTCGTCGAGGCGCTCGGTGAGCCGGCCGTCCCGACCCACGATCCGGCTGATCTTGCGAACTTCGAGGTTTTGCCGCTCCTGAAGAGCCACGACGTCGTTGAACGCGTCGGCCACCTCGCCGGCCACTCCGGCCCGGCGGGGAAGGCGCACCTTCAAATCACCGCGGCGCACCCGCCGCAGCGCGTCCGCCAGCTCATTGAGGACAGCGGCCTCGTCCGACGCCGGCCGGGTGCTCACCTGCTTTGCCGTGGTCATGCAGTCCTCGCTCACCTTGGGTGGTTCTCCACATCATGGCCCGTGGTGTGCGGCAGATGCGAGCGCGCGAAGCGGGAGTCGTGAGGCTACGGGCCTTAGCCACGATGGCGGACCGACGCCGCTTGGATGAACCCGGTCGGTCGGTAGAGGATGCAAGCGTGTCAGCGGAGGTCAGCGGGTCTTACCCGGCGGCGGAACACGTCCGGCGCGTCAGGCTGCCCGCCGACCGGCGAACGCCGGCCGCGGCGCGTGCGGTCGTGCGGTCGGTACTCGCCGAGGCAGACCTCGATGAGCTGCTCAACGAGGCGTTGCTGCTGACCACCGAGCTCTCCACCAACGCGGTGGTGCATGCCGGCACGGAGCTGGACATCGAGGTCATCGCGGGTCCTACCGGCCTGATGGTCACGGTCACGGACTACGAGGCCAGCCCGGCGGAGAGCCTGACAGCCGGCCCGCGCAACAACGAGATAGACATCTCGGACGTATCGGAACGCGGCCGCGGGCTGCTGCTGGTCGACCACTTCGCCAGCCGGTGGGGCACGACACACATGCCGACCGGCAAGGGCGTGTGGTTTCGGCTCGACCGCAAAGACGTGCCACCCGTGGGCTTGCTCCCGGAGGCACCCGCGCCGACCGCCGGTGCCATCACGGCGCTGCTCCAGATCGCGCCCGAGGCGCACGCCGAAGACGCGCTCGCCGACTTCGCCGCCCACCTGCTGTCTCGGGTGTCCGAGCTGGTGGGCGCCGCCGGCGGTGCGGTCCGCCTCGACCGGGGCGAGGGCGGCGGGGCGCAGCTGCTCGCCCGGTACGGCCGCCAGCCGCGCCCCGGCGCCCAGCTGCTGCGGGTGCCGCTCAACGTCAACCGGCCGTACTCCGGGGAGCTGGAGCTCGATGTCGCGCCCTCCGGGTACGCCGGGCCGCTCGCCGGGCTGGCCGCCGAGCGCCTCGCCCTGCACCTGGAAAACGACCGCCTGCGCCGGGCCGACATGCGCCGCCAGACCTGGCTGACGTTTCTCGCCGAGGCGAGCGAGCTGCTCGCCCAGTCGCTCGACGTCAACCTCACGCTCGCGCTCATCCCGCAGCTCGTCGTGCCCCGGCTCGGGCAGTGGTGCGCGGTGCACACCACCGACGAGTGGGGCCGCCTTCAGCTCGCCGCCGCCACCCACGCGGACGAGTCGGCCCTGCCGCAGGTACACGAGATGTTCCAGGAAAGCGGGCCGGAGTCGCCGATCGCGCGGCTGCGCGAGGCGTCCCGCAGCGGCTCGCAAGTGCCGCTCGGCCCGCCGCTGGAAGGTTTCGCCGTGCCGCTGGCCGCGCGGGGGCAGCGCCTCGGCACGCTCTCCGTCGGCCGGCACCAGCGGCACCGGCATGACGCCGAAGAGATCGCGATCCTCGAAGACGTCGCCCGCCGGGCCGCGCTCGCCGTCGACAACGCCCGCATCCACGGGGAACGCCGCAAGGTCGCGCACACCCTCCAGCAGTCGCTGCTGCCGCCGGTGCTGCCGGTGGTCAAGGGCATCGGCTTCGCCGCCGAGTACGTGCCGACCGGCGACGCGGCCGAGGTGGGCGGCGACTTCTACGACGTCGTACCGCTGCCGGACGAGCGGTGGCTCGTGGTCGTCGGCGACGTCTCCGGCAAGGGCGTGCAGGCGGCCGCCGTCACCGGGTTGGTACGCGACGTGATCCGGGTGCTCGTCCGCGACGGCAAGCCGCTGCCGGAGGCGCTCGGCCGGCTCAACGACACGCTCGTCGAGCGGGGCGGCGGGCGATACTGCACGCTCGCGCTCGCCGCGGTCGGCCGTGGCGACGGCGACCAGCTCGACGTCGCGCTGCACCTGGCCGGCCACGACCGGCCGGTGCTGGTGCGGGCCAACGGGCGCGCCTCGTTCGTCGGCACCGGTGGCACCGCGCTCGGCCTGCTCGACACGATCGCCACGCCGGTCGCCACCGTGCCGCTCAGCCCCGGGGACGCGCTCGTCTTCTACACCGACGGCGTCACCGAGCGGCGACGCGGGCGCGAGCTGTTCGGCCCGGAGCGGCTGCGCGACACGGTGGCGCCGCTGGCCGGCTACTCCGCCGACATCGTTGCCGCGCGCGTCCGCTCCGCCACGATGGGCTTTTCCGTGGAGGATCCCCGCGACGACATCGCCATCCTGGTCCTGCGCAACGATCCCGAGAGCTGACTTTCGACGGCGGCCCGACGCCTGCGCACCGGGCCGCCGCCACGCGTGTCGCCGTTACAGGCCGGGGATCTGCTCCCTGAGCCGGCGGTCCCGCTCGCGCTGCTCGTCGGTCACGTTGACGAGCTCGTCGGTCTCGCCGACCTGGCGTACCTCGATGACACCCTCGACGCCGGGCGGGACCGCGACCTCGATCGGGCAGCGGGAGGCCCACTCGATGGCTTCCTCCTTGGACCGCACCTGGATCAGGTAGAAGCCGGCGATCAGCTCCTTGGCCTCGGCGAACGGGCCGTCGACCACGGAGCGCTTGCCGTCCTTGTAGACCACCCGGGCGCCGGCCGAGCTCGGGTAGAGCCCCTCGGCGGCGAGCAGGACACCGGCCTTGGCCAGGTCTTCGTTGTACTTCAGCATCGCGCCGACGACCTCCTCCGGCGGCTGGGTGATCGCCTCGCCGTCTTCCGGCGCTGGCGGGTCGCCCTTGAGAAGCAGCATGAATCGCATCGTTCGACTCCCTCGTTCGTTCGTAGCACCTTGGCTTACCAACGCGTCGAACGAAGCGCACGCCAATCGACACTCAGACGCCGAAAAATTTGCCAGGGGCGAGACGGCCGGCCGGGTCGAAGCGGTCCTTGACCCGGCGCACGAGGTCTGGGCTGGCCATCGGCCCCCACATGTCGACGGTGTCGCGGATGTGGGGCGGCGCGGTGACCACGACGCACGAGCCGGCGCGGGCGAGCAGCACCCCGCGCACGGCCTCCAGCACGGCGGCGACCCGGTCGGGGTGGGCGTCGCCGGGCAGCGACGCGTGGATCACGCCGGTGCCAGCCGAGCCGCGCACGGGCACGGCCGCGCCCGCGGCGTCGCGGATCGCGTAGATGGCCGCGTGCAGGTCGGCCGCGGGCACGGTGACCCGCAGCGCGACGTCGTCGGGGCCAAACGGGTAGCGCCCCCACCAGGGCGGTGGCTCGGAGCGGATCGAGGAGTCGCCACCGAGCATGTCGGCGATCTTGGTGGACCGCTCGAGCACCTCACCTGGCTCGCCCTCCAGCAGCACCGCGAGCGTGCCGGGACCGCGTGGCGCGCGCTGGCGGGGCACCAGTATCGGCCGGCTGGCCGGGAGGTCGAGCTCGACGGCGGCGGTCTGCACCCGGCTCCGGAGCACGCCACGCACCAGGTCATACAACTCCAGGGGAGTCCAGACCGAGCGCCGCACCCAGGCCCGGGAGGCCGGCTCGGGCAGCACCTTGACGGTGGCCGCGACGATCACGCCGAGCGCCCCCGACGACCCGCACAGCAGCCGGCCGACGCCCCGGTCGGGCGCGCCCTCAGCGGCCCGACCGCCCGAGTGGGTCAGGATGCCGGTGGCGCTGACGTAGCTCACGCCGGCGAGCTGGTCGGCGACCGAGCCGTAGCGGTGGGCCAGCGGGCCGGCCTCGTCGGCGGCGATGACGCCGCCGATCGTGGCGCCGATCGACGGGCCGTCGAGCGCCAGCCGCCAGCCGCCCCGGGCGAGCGCCGACTGCGCGGCCCGCAGCGGTGTGCCGGCGCCGATCTCGGCGACGCCCTCGGTGGGCGCGTGGTGCCACACGCCGGCCAGCCGGCCGGTGTCGAGCAGCAGGTCGGCGCGGGTAGGCCGGGCACCCCAGTCGAGCTTGGTGGCGGCACCGCGGGCCACCACGGCCAGGTCGTGCTCGACGGCGAGACGCACGATGGCCGCGACGCCGTCGATCGTGGGTGGTGCGGCGACCCAGCTGGCGGGGGTGCCGCCGACGGTGTCGGCCGGACCGGCGAGGCGCGCGAAGCGCATGCCGCAGATGTCGACGAGGCTCCGGAAGAGGGCTCCCCGCGACGTCATCGAACAAGTGTACGAAGACCACCACGCTCACGCCAGCCCTCATGACGCCCGGTAACGTGGTCGGACGTGACGACCGAAACCGCCGCGACCCCACCGGTCGCCAAGCGCGTCCCCGCCGAACGCACCCACCACGGCGACACCGTCGTGGACGAGTACGCGTGGCTCGCCGCCAAGGACGACCCGGAAACGATCGCGTACCTCAAGGCGGAGAACGCCTTCACCGAGGCGGCGACGGCACACCTCAAGGGCCTGCGCGAGACGCTCTTCGAGGAGACCAAGCGGCGCACCAAGGAGACCGACCTTTCGGTGCCCACCCGCAAGGGCGACCACTGGTATTACACGCGCACGGTCGAGGGCCAGCAGTACGGCATCCACTGCCGGCGGGCGGTGCGCGACGGCGAGACCGAGCCACCATCCACTGAGGACGGCACCCCGCTCGACGGCGAAGAGGCGCTGCTCGACGGCAACGCGCTCGCCGAGGGGCACGACTTCTTCTCGCTCGGCACGTTCGACATCAGCTCCGACGGGCGGTGGCTGGCCTACTCCACCGACTTCGCCGGCGACGAGCGCTTCACCCTGCGGGTCAAGGACCTGAGCACCGGCGAGGTGCTGGCCGACGAGGTGCCCGGCACGTTCTACGGCAGCGCCTGGTCCGCGGACGGCTCCACGCTCTTCTACCTCACCGTCGACGAGGCCTGGCGGCCGTACCGGGTGTGGCGGCACGCGGTCGGCACCGCCGCCAGCGACGACGTGATCGTGTACGAAGAGGCCGACGAGCGCTTCTGGGTCGGCGTCGAGCTGACCCGCTCGGAGAAGTTCATCGTGATCGACGCGCACAGCAAGATCACGAGCGAGGTGCGGGTGATCCCGGCCGGCAACCCGACCGGCGAGCCGGCGATCGTCGCGCCGCGCCGCCAGGGCGTCGAGTACTCGGTGGAGCACCACGGCCACCGTTTCCTGATCCTGCACAACGACGGCGCCGAAGACTTCGAGCTCGCGTACACGTCGGCCGACGCGCCCGGCGACTGGGCCACGCTGATCCCGCACTCGCCGGGCACCCGGCTGGAGGGCGTCGACGCGTTCGCCAACCACCTCGTCGTCTCGCTCCGCAAAGACGGCCTGACCGGCCTGCGCGTGCTGCCGGTGGGGTCGACGGACACGTACGACATCGACTTCCCCGAGCCGATCTACAGCGTGGGCCTGGACGCCAACCCGGAGTACGGCACGTCCACCGTGCGGCTCAACTACGCCTCGTTCGTCACGCCCGAGTCGGTCTACGACTACGACCTCGTTACCCGCACCATGGTGCTGCGCAAGCAGAAGCCGGTGCTCGGCGAGTTCGACCCGGCGGCGTACGAGCAGCACCGCGACTGGGCACTGGCCGACGACGGCACCCGCGTGCCGATCTCGCTGGTCTGCCGCGCCGGCACGCCCAAGGACGGCACCGCGCCCGCCGTCATCTACGGGTACGGCTCGTACGAGGCGAGCATGGACCCCTGGTTTTCCATCCCCCGCCTGTCCCTGCTGGACCGTGGCGTGATCTTCGCGGTCGCACACATCCGCGGCGGCGGCGAGCTCGGCCGCCGGTGGTACGAAGAGGGCAAGCTACTCGCCAAGAAGAACACGTTCACCGACTTCGTGGCCTGCGCCCGCCACCTCGTCAAGGCGGGCTGGACCGCCACCGACCGGCTGGTCGCCCGCGGCGGCTCGGCGGGTGGCCTGCTGATGGGCGCGGTGGCCAATCTGGCGCCGGACGCGTTCGCCGGCGTGGTCGCGCAGGTCCCGTTCGTCGACGCGCTCAACTCCATCCTCGACCCGTCGCTGCCGCTGACCGTCACCGAGTGGGAGGAGTGGGGCAACCCGCTCGACGACCCCGAGGTGTACGCGTACATGAAGTCGTACACGCCGTACGAGAACGTGGCCGCGGTGGACTATCCCGCGATCCTGGCGGTGACGAGCCTCAACGACACCCGGGTGCTCTACCACGAGCCGGCCAAGTGGATCGCCCGCCTGCGCGCCACCGCACCGGCTGGCGAGTACCTGCTGAAGACCGAGATGGGTGCCGGTCACGGCGGCCCGAGCGGCCGGTACGACGCCTGGAAGGAAGAAGCCTTCGTGGCGGCGTGGATCCTGGACCGCCTGGGCGTCGCCTAATAACCCACCTCCAAGATGGGGCTAGCCATTCGTCGGCGACTGAGGCGGCGTCCCTAGCGTCACGGATGGCGGGCGGGGCCGCCCGGCAGGGCGGCCAGCTCCGACCAGAGGGCGTCGTCGACTGGGATGCCGTCGCGGATGTGGGTGGCGCGGGTCGCGGCCTCGGCCTCGCCGGGCACGGCCATCGGCACGGCTGTCGCGACCAGCAGCGCGCAGAGCCGCTCCGCGTGCTGCCGAAACTCGTCGACCGGCCGAAACGCCCCCACGTCGATCGCGACGATGACTGTCCCGCCGGGCTGGTCCGGTCCGGACGTCGCGGGCTGAAACGCGCCGGAGAGCAGGCCGCCGATCACCTCGACCATGAAGGCCAGACCAGCGTCCGCCGCCACCTCGGCGACCAGGGGTGGCCGGCCGCCCGCGCGTGGCGCCGCCCAGGTGAGCGGCCGCGCGTGGCGCAGGGCGAGGCCCACCGCGCCCTCGGTGGCGAGAGTCCGCACGTACGCGCCGAGCCGGCCCACGTCGCCGCAGTTGCCGATCGTGGCGCTGGCTACGCCGTACTGCCGGGCGAGCCGGCGCACGTGCTCGACCGCCGCGCGTAAAGCTAGCTCGCCGAAACCGCGCTGGCCGTCCACCACGGCGGCCGCGGCGCGCACGCCGCCCAAGCGGGGGACGGCTTTGGGGTCGAGTGTGCCGGCTCTGATCGATGCCAGGTAGGGCACGAGGCGGCGCACGCCGAACTCTTCGTGTCCGGCCAGGTCGGCCTCGACCAGGGCGGCGGCCACGATCTCGGCGCCCGCGCGCGTCGCGCCGGCCGCCAGCAGCACCTTTGTGGCGATCGCGACCAGGTCGTGGGCGTGGACCACCGTCATGCATCCCTCCGGGCAGCCGCGTTCCACCGGACGGAACACACACATCCATAGAGCTGTGTCACATTATGGGCGTCGGCGCGGAAGCCGTAAACCCGGACAGGTCACGATATGGCGGCTATCAACAGTTGTGGATCGACGTTGCCGCCGGAGACCACCGCGACCGTACGCCCCGCCGGAAGTTCGGCGGCGTGGAAGAGGCGGGCGGCCGCCGCCACGGCGCCGGTGGGCTCGACCACCAGGCGGGTTTCCCGGACGATCTGGGCCATCGCGGCGCGGATCTCGTCTTCGGTGACAGTGACGATGCGGTCCAGGCGCTCGCGCAGGTGGGCGAAGGTCAGCTCGGAGAGGTTGGTCCGCACGCCGTCCGCGATCGTGCGGTAGGTCAGCTCGGTCGGCCAGGTCACCAGCTCGCCCTTGGCCAGCGACTCCTGGGCGTCGGCGGCGAGCTCGGGCTCCACGCCGATCACCTTGGCGTGCGGCAGCAGCGCGGTGATGGCGGTCGACACGCCCGCGCCGAGGCCGCCGCCGCCGACCGTCACCAGCACCACGTCGACGTCCGGCATGTCCTCGGCGATCTCCAGCCCGATCGTGCCCTGGCCGGCGATGACGTCCCGGTGGTCGAACGGCGGGATCAGCGCCAGCCCGTCCTTCGCCGCGCGCTCCTGGGCGGCGTCGAGGCGCTCGGGCGGCGGCACCAGCACCACCTCGGCGCCGAACGCCCGTACCTGCTCGACCTTGACCGCCGGCGCGACGTCCGGGATCACGACGACGCAGGCCGCGCCGGCGCGGCGGGCGGCGTACGCGAGCGCCTGCCCGTGGTTCCCCGAGGAATGGGTGATCACGCCACGGGCCCGCTGCTCGGCGCTGAGCCGGGCCACCGCGTTGGTGGCGCCGCGGAGCTTGAACGAGCCGACCGGCTGGAGGCTCTCGGGCTTGAGCCACAGCTCGTCGTCCCAGCGGGCGGGCAGGAGCGGCGTGCGGACGGTCACGCCGGCGATGTTGCGGGCGGCGGCGCGGACGTCGTCCAGGGAGATCAGCTGCATGGGGTCAAGCGTGCCTTATCAGGAAGCCGACCCAAGAACATCGGACAAAAGCCTAGAATCACCCAATGGGAGAGCGTGGAGCACGTACCGCGGTGTTGCTCGGCGCCGCCATCGTGCTTCTCTCGCTGTGCGGCTGCGCGGGAGTGGTGGCCGCGACGGTGACCTGGGGCGACGACATGTACCGCCGGCTCACCCAAGACCGCGGCGACACGGTGGCGGTCGGTGAGGCCGGGCGGGACGGCGCGTTCGAGTTCACCGTCAACCGGATCGACTGCGGCGTCGCCCAGATCGGTGACTCGTTCGTCAACCAGACCGCGGTCGGGCAGTTCTGCCTCACCGAGCTGACCGTGCGCAACGCGGGCAACCGCCCCGCCACGTTCGCCGACGCGCTCCAGCGGGCGTACGGGCCGGACGGCGACCGCTACGCCGCGGACAGCGCGGCCGGGATCCTGGCCAATTCGGAGCAGCAGCTCTTCCAAAACCAGATCAACCCTGGTAACCGAGTGACTGGCGTGGTGGTATACGACATACCACGCGACAGTCACATCGCCGAGCTGGAACTGCACGAGTCCGAACACACGGCCGGCCTCCGGGTGAGGGCCTAGGCCCCTCTCCTGCGCGCGGAACGCAGGAGGAGTACCTTCGTCCCCGTACGGGAGGTAGCGAATGTCCTTGACGGTGAGTACGGTTCAACACGGTGACGTGGTCGTCGTGACGGTTGCTGGCGAGCTTGACATGGGCACGGCGCCACAGCTCCAGGACCAGATCACTGATCTGCTCGACAAGGGGCGGAGCCGGCTCGTGTTCGACCTTGCCGACCTCTCCTTCTGCGACTCGACCGGCCTGTCGGTCTTCGTCCGCGCCAAGAACAACTGCGACGAGGCCGGCGGCATCTTCCGCCTCGCCGCACCACAGCGCGGCGTGCTGCGGATCCTCGAGGTCAGCGGCCTGGTCGAGGTGCTGGAGACCTACCCGACGGTCGAGGAGGCGCGGACGGCGGGCGCCGCCGCACCCGCCGCCGACTGACCTTCCCGCATCAGGTGACCTTGAGGCGTTCGGCGTCCGCCGCCTCGTCGTCCTCCTGCTCCTGCGAGGCCCGTTCCGCGCGCACCCGTGCGTGGTAGTGCTCGACCTCCTGGTCGACCCGATCCGGAGACCACCCCAGCACGCCGGCCATCAGCTCCGCGGCGGGCCGCGCCGCCGCGTCTCCACGGTCAAAGACCTCGATCGAGATCCGGGTACGGCGGGTGAGCACGTCCTCCAGCCGCAGTGCCCCCTCGTGGCTGGCCGCGTACACGACCTCGGCGCGCAGGTAGTCGTCCGCGCCCTCCAGCGGCTCGCCGAGCTTGTGATCCATGTCGATCAGGTCGAAGACCTCGTCGGCCAGCGTGCCGTACCGGCTGAGCAGGTGCTCGACCCGCGCCACGTGCAGGCCGTGCTTGGTCGCGAGCGCGCGGCGCTGGTTCCACCGCGCGGCGAAGCCGTCGGCGCCGACGAGCGGGATCTTGTCGGTCACCGACCGCGGGGCTCCCCCACCCATCCCGTCGACCGCGGCGTCCACCGCATCCGCCGCCATCACCCGGTACGTGGTGAACTTGCCCCCGGCCACCACCACCAGACCAGGCGACGGGCTGCCCACCACGTGCTCGCGGGACAGCTTCGAGGTCAGCTCCGACTCACCGGCCAGCAGCGGGCGGAGTCCCGCGTACACGCCCTGCACGTCCTCCCGCGTGACCGGGGTGACCAGCACCCGGTTGACGTGTTCGAGCAGGTAGTCGATGTCCTTGCGGGTCGCCGCCGGGTGCGCCTTGTCCAGGTGCCAGTCGGTGTCGGTCGTCCCGATGATCCAGTGCCGGCCCCACGGGATCACGAAGAGCACGCTCTTCTCGGTTCGCAGGATGATCCCCGTGGAGGAGCGGATGCGGTCGCGTGGCACCACCAGGTGGATGCCCTTGGACGCCCGCACGTGAAACTGCCCCCGCTCGCCGACGAGCGCCTGCGTGTCGTCGGTCCAGACGCCGGTCGCGTTGATCACCTGGCGGGCGCGCACCTCGATCTCGCGCCCGTGCTCCTGGTCGACCACCTGGACGCCGGAGATCCGGTCTCCCTCCCGCAGGAAGCCGGTCACGCTGGCCCGGGAGGCGACGTGCGCGCCGTACCCGGCGGCGGTCCGCACCAGGAACTCCGTGAACCGCGCGTCGTCGACCTGCGCGTCGTAGTACCTGAGCGCCCCGACGAGCGAGTCCTTGCGCAGGCCGGGCGCCACCCGCAGCGCGCCCCGGCGGGTCAGGTGCCGGTGCCGGGGCAGGCCGCGCGCGTTGCCACTGGAGAAACCGAGCGTGTCGTAGAGCAGCACGCCGGCGCCCGCGTACACGCGCTCCCAAGCGTGGTGTTGGAGCGGATAGAGGAACGGGACCGGCCGCACCAGATGCGGGGCGAGGCGCTGAAGGAGCAGCCCACGCTCCCGCAGCGCCTCCCGCACCAGCGCGAAGTCGAGCATCTCCAGGTAGCGCAGGCCACCGTGGATCAGCTTGCTGGATCGGCTGGATGTGCCGCTGGCCCAGTCGCGAGCTTCGAGCAGGCCGACGGAGAGGCCGCGGGTGACGGCGTCCAGCGCGGCGCCCGCGCCGACCACACCGCCACCCACAACCACGACGTCCAGCTCGCGCCCGTCGCCCATGGCGTCAAGCGCCCGCGTCCGGGCCTGTGGCGAGAGCTGGCTCATACGTCCACCCAGTCCAGGGTCCGCTGTACCGCTTTCTTCCACTTGGCGTACCCCTCGTCGCGCTGCTCGTCCGACCAGGTCGGCGACCAGCGCTCGCTCTCGTTCCAGTTCTGGCGCAGCTCGTCGGTGTTCTTCCAGAAGCCGGTGGCGAGGCCCGCCGCGTAGGCGGCGCCGAGCGCGGTCGTCTCCGCCACCACCGGGCGGCTCACCGGCACGCCGAGGATGTCCGCCTGGAGCTGCATGCACAGCTTGTTGGCGGTGACGCCACCGTCCACTTTGAGCACGTCGAGGTGAACGCCGGAGTCCTGCTCCATCGCCACCGCGACGTCCCGGCTCTGGTAGCAGATCGCCTCGAGCGTGGCGCGGGCCAGGTGGGCGTTGGTGTTGTACCGGGAGAGACCGACGATCGCGCCACGCGCGTCGGAACGCCAGTACGGTGCGAACAGGCCGGAGAAGGCGGGTACGAAGTAGACGCCCCCGTTGTCCTCCACCTGCGCGGCGAGCGACTCGCTCTGCGCCGCGCCGCTGATGATGCCCAGCTGGTCGCGCAGCCACTGCACGGCGGAGCCGGTCACCGCGATCGAGCCCTCCAGCGCGTACACGGCCGGCGCGTCGCCGAGCTTGTAGCACACGGTGGTGAGCAGGCCGGACTTCGAGCGCACGAGCGACGTACCCGTGTTGAGGAGCATGAAGTTGCCCGTGCCGTAGGTGTTCTTCGCCTCGCCCTCGGCGAAGCAGACCTGGCCGACCGTCGCCGCCTGCTGGTCACCGAGGTCCGCGGTGAGCGCCACCTCGCCGCCGAGCGGGCCGTTGGCGAGCGTCACGCCGTACCGGTTGGGATCGGACGAGGGGCGGATCTCCGGGAGCATCGCCCGCGGGATGTTGAAGAACGAGAGCAGTTCGTCGTCCCAGTCGAGCGTCTCGAGGTTCATCAGCATGGTCCGGCTGGCGTTGGTGACGTCGGTGATGTGCACGCCGCCGTCGACCCCGCCGGTGAGGTTCCAGAGCAGCCAGGTGTCGGTGTTACCGAAGATCGCCTCGCCGCTCTCCGCCGCCGCGCGCACCCCGTCGACGTTCTCCAGGATCCACTGGATCTTGCCGCCGGAGAAGTAGGTGGCCGGTGGCAGGCCGGCCTTCTGCCGGATCACGTCACCCCGCCCGTCGCGGTCGAGTGCCGCGGCGATCTGGTCGGTGCGCGTGTCCTGCCAGACGATCGCGTTGTAGTAGGGCCGGCCGGTGCGCCTGTTCCACACCACGGAGGTCTCGCGCTGGTTGGTGATGCCGAGGGCGGCCAGGTCGGTGGCACTGAGCCCGCGCTGGTTCATCGCGGTGCGGACGACCGCCGTGGTGCGCTCCCAGATCTCCAGCGGGTTGTGCTCGACCCAGCCGGCCTTCGGCAGGATCTGCTCGTGCTCCAGCTGGTGGATGCCCTTCACGTTGCCGCCGTGGTCGAAGATCATGAATCTCGTACTTGTCGTGCCCTGGTCCACCGCACCGACGAAGTCAGCCATTCTCGTTCTCCTTTACTGTCCGGCCCGCACGGTCTCCGCACCGGATGGCGACGGGATCTCGCCTGGCTCCGGCGGCCCCTCCTTGGGCAGGAAGCGACCGATGAGCAGCTGGTACAGGCCCGCACCGCCGAGCCCACCGAGGAGCGGCCCGACGATCGGCACCCAGAAGTAGAAGTCGTTGTTCTGATCGCGGAAGGCTGTGCCGTACCCCGTGATGAAGGATGCCAGCCGCGGCCCGAAGTCACGGGCGGGGTTGATCGCGTACCCGGCGTTGGTTCCCCAAGCCATGCCGATGCCGACGACGAGCAGGCCGATGACGACCGGGGCGAGGTTGGCGGCGGGTGTGTTCTGGCGGAGGTCGGTGAGAGCGAGGATCACGAAGAGCAGGATCGCGGTACCGATGATCTGGTCGCGGAAGCCGCCCCACATGTCGACCGGGAGGGCACCGTTACCGGGGAGCGTGGAGAAGACGCCTTGCGACTTGATCGTGTGGCCGGGATCGAAGGCACCGAGGACCTCGGTGTAGTTCCACCGCACGATCAGCGCGGCGACGAACGCACCGAGGGTCTGAGCGCCCATGTAGGGCAGGACCTTGCGCCACTCGAAGCCCTTGAAGACCGCGAGGGCGAGGGTCACCGCCGGGTTGAGGTGTGCGCCGCTGATCCGGGCCGCCACGTAGACGCCGAGTGTGACGCCGAGGCCCCACGCCCACGCGATGCTGTCGTGGTCACCGATGCCGCCCGCGACGACCTGCGCTACCACCCCCACCCCGAAGAGGATGAGGATCATCGTGCCCGCGAACTCCGCTGCCAGCTCGCCAAGGAGTCCCGGGAGTCTCATGCGCTGTGCCATGTTTCCTCCTCGTACCCGGGATGTTACGAAGCGCCACGGTAGGTACGTACGAGCTTTGGGTCAACGAACCCTGGTCGGCATTGTCGAACACTGTTGCTACAGGCAGAACGGGGTTAGCATGCGGCCGTGCCCGGACAGGTGCAGTCCATCGCTCGCGCCGCCGCCATCCTCCGGTTGCTCGCCGGGGGCTCGGGGCGGCTCGGGTTGCTCGAAATCGCCCGCGCCCTGGACCTGCCGAAGGGCACCGCGCACGGGATCGTCCGCACTCTCCAGGACGTCGGCTTCGTCGAACAGGACAAAACGTCCGGGAAGTACCAGCTCGGGGCGGCCCTGCTGCACCTCGGCACCAGCTACCTCGACGTCAACGAGCTGCGCTCCCGCTCGATCAACTGGGCCGACCCGCTGGCCGCCCGCAGTGGCGAGGCCGTGCGGATCGGCACGCTGCTGGACAGCAAGGTGCTGGTCGTGCACCACGTCTTCCGGCCCGACGACACCCTCCAGACGCTCGACGTGGGCGCGCTCCTCCCGCCGCACGCCACCGCGCTGGGCAAGGTGCTGCTCGCGTACCAGGCCGGAGGGCTGGCGACGTCCGATCCGAGGAGCGAAGCGACGAGGACGGACGGAGCCGGCACCCCCGGCCGGCGCGAGCGGAGCGAGCGCCAACCAGCCCAGTCGCGCGGCGGCGGGTACGGCGACCTGGCGCCCTACACCCGGCGCACCCTCGCCACTCCGCGCACCCTCGCGCGGGCGCTGACGGCGATCCGGGAGGCGGGCTGGGGGTCGGAAATCGAGGAGATGACCGTCGGCGAGGCCGGCATCGCCGCGCCCATCAGGGGTTACGGCGGGCTGGTGGTCGGCGCCATCGGCATCTCCGGACCCGTCGAGCGGGTCTGCGACGCGCACGGCCAGCCCCGGGTCGCCCTCGTGACACAGGTACGCGAGGCAGCCCGTGCCGTATCCCGTGACCTTGGAGGTCGGGGCGTATGAACGGTAGCTACGTCGTCTCCATCGATCAGGGCACCACATCCACCCGGTGCATCGTGTTCGACCACCGTGGCCAGCTCGTCTCCGTCGACCAGCGCGAGCACGCCCAGCACTTCCCCCGCCCTGGCTGGGTCGAGCACGACGCCATGGAGATCTGGCGCAACGTGGAGAAGGTCGTCCCCCGCGCTCTCTCCCGCGCCGGCATCGACGCCAGCCAGATCGCCGCGATCGGCATCGCCAACCAACGCGAGACCACCGTCGTGTGGGATCGCCGCACGGGGCTACCGGTGGCGCACGCGATCAACTGGCAGGACACCCGCACCGACGCGCTGGTCGAGGAGCTGGCCCGCGCGCCCGGGGCCGAGGAGGTGCAGCGGCGGTGCGGGCTGCCGCTGAACACGTACTTCTCCGCGCCCAAGCTGCGCTGGCTGCTCGACCACACGCCTGGGCTGCGCACCCGGGCCGAGCGCGGCGACGTGCTCTTCGGGACGATCGAGAGCTGGCTGATCTGGAAGCTGACCGGCGAACACCTGACCGACGTCACCAACGCCAGCCGCACCATGCTCATGGACCTCTCCACACTGTCGTGGCATCCCGACTCGCTCGACTTCTTCGGCATCCCTGTGTCCATGCTTCCGGAGATCCGTTCGTCGGCGGGCATCTTCGGCACCGTGCGCACCGTCTTGCCCGGCGTACGCCTCGCCGCCGCCCTCGGTGACCAGCAGGCCGCGCTGTTCGGGCAGACGTGCTTCACGGCCGGCGAGGCCAAGTGCACGTACGGCACCGGCAGCTTCCTGCTGCTCAACACCGGCGCCGGCCCGGTGCGCTCGCAGCACGGGCTGCTCACCACGGTCGGCTACCGCATCGAGGGGCAGCCGGCGGTGTACGCCCTGGAGGGCTCGATCGCCATCACCGGGTCGCTGGTGCAGTGGTTTCGCGACGGGCTGGGCATCATCACGTCCGCGCCGGAGATCGAGACGCTCGCCCGCACGGTCGAGGACAACGGCGGGTGCTACATCGTGCCCGCGTTCTCCGGCCTCTTCGCGCCGCACTGGCGGAGCGAGGCGCGCGGCGTGATCGTGGGCCTGACGTCGTACATCACGAAAGGACATCTCGCGCGAGCCGTGCTGGAGGCCACCGGCTGGCAGACCCGCGAGGTGGTCGACGCGATGAACGCCGACTCGGGCCTGCTGCTGCGGTCACTGAAGGTCGACGGCGGGATGACCTCCGACAACCTGCTCATGCAGTTTCTCGCCGACGTGCTGGACGTGCCCGTGGTACGCCCGATGGTCGCCGAGACGGTGTCGCTAGGCGCGGCCTACGCGGCCGGGCTGGCGGTCGGCTACTGGCCCGACCTGGAAGGGCTGCGCCGAAACTGGCACCGCGCGGCGCAGTGGCTGCCCAATGTGGACCCGGCGTGGCGCAAGACCGAGTACGACAACTGGCAGCGCGCCGTCGAACGCACCTTCGGCTGGATCCAACCCCACTAGTTGTCGACAACCCCCCCGGTCCGCGTCACTGCGGACCCCATGCTCCCGCGGCGCAAGCCCACCTCGCTCCGCGCCCGCAAGAGGGCTGCCCTCTTGGGCGTGAATTCTGAGGAGGGCTCCCGTATACCCGGCCAGACGGGTGAAGGGCTGCCCTCTTGACGCCGCGAGCCGCCTCCCGTGCACGGGCCCAGTCTTGAACGCCGCCTGCGGGATAGCGTACCCGCGTGGATCTTCGGGAGGTGGAGCTGCGGGATCGGGTGGCGGACGAGCGGCTGCCGCAGCTGATGGCGCTCTTCGCGGCCGGCTGGTGGACAGCCGACCGCGCGCCCGAGGACGTGGCCGCGATGCTCGCCGCGTCCGATCTGGTCTTCGCGCTCGTCCACCGGCCGGACGACCGCATGGTCGGTTTCGCGCGCGTGCTCACCGACGGGGTGTACCTCGCGCTGGTGCTCGACGTGCTCGTGGCGCCCGACATGCGGGGCTCGGGCGTCGGGGCGATGCTGATGGACGCCGTCGTGCGGCACCCGCGGCTGGCGGCGGTCGGCAGCGTGGAGCTGGTCTGCCAGCCGGAGCTCTTTCCCTTCTATCGGCGGTGGGGCTTTACCGAACAGGTGGGCCGCTCGACGCTGATGCGCCTCACTCGGTCTTCGTGACCGAGGTCGCGGCGACGGTGCCCTCGCTGTCGGCGCCGCCCTCCACGCTGACCTTGTCGCCGGACTTGAGGTCCTTGAGCTTGCCCGGCACCCGCACGGACGTCTCGCCGTCGGTGCGGATGGTGACCACCTCTCCGGACTCGGTCTCCACGTACACGGTGGTGCCGTCGACCAGCTTGACCGTGCCGGTCGTGGCTTGCTCGCGTTGGGTGGTGCCGCCCGGCGGGCCTCCACCGGTGTAACCCCCGGGGAAAGCGAAGCCGCCCTGCCCGCGCTGCCCACCGACGCCCGGTGTGGCCGCGGTCGGTGTGTCGCCGTACGCCTTCTGCACCTCGATGCCGGCCACGAAGCCGCTGACCAGCAGCAGTGCCAGGCCGAGGGCGATGGTCCACCTATTCCACCAGCGGCGGCTCGCGGCGGCGGCCAGCTCGGCGTCCAATGTAGATGCGGTCACGCGGTCTCCCGGGTCACTCGTAGCGGAGGGCGTCGATGGGACGCAGGCCGGCCGCGCGGTTGGCGGGGACGCTGCCGAAGAAAAGGCCGATCGCCACCGAGACGCACAGCGCGAGAGCGATCGAGCTGGGCACGATCACCGGCTCGACGCCGACGATCGTGAAGTTGCTGCCGATGAGCGCGGCGGCCACGCCCAATCCGCCGCCTAGGAGGCTGAGCATCGTCGCCTCGGCCAGGAACTGGGTCAGGATCACCCGCCGGGGTGCGCCGAGCGCCTTGCGGATGCCGATCTCGCGGGTCCGCTCGGTCACCGTGACCAGCATGATGTTGGTGATGCCGATGCCGCCGACCAGGAGGCTGATGGCGGCCACCGCGCCGAGCAGCGTGGTGAACGTGTCGGCGGTCTCGGTCTGCGTCTCCAGCAGCTGCGAGGCGTTTTGGATGCGATAGGGCTGCGTCGTCGACGAGGCGGACGTCTCGATCCGAGTCGAAAGGATCAGCGAGACCTCCGACTGCGCGTCGGCCACCTTCTCCGAGGAGGCGGCCTCGACGATGATCGAGTTGAACGGGCCGTATCCGGTGAGCGCCTGCTGCACCGCGGTGAGCGGGGCGATCGCCACGTCGTTGGCGTCGTTGAAGCCGGAGGCGCTGCTCTTTTCGTCGAGCACACCCAGCACCGTGAAGAGCGCCCCGCTCACGGTGATCTCCTCGCCGACCGGGTCGACACCGGGGAAGAGCTCCTCGGCGACGGTCTGCCCGATCACCACGACGCGACGACCCTGCGCCAGGTCGTCGGCTGTGAAGGCGGCTCCGGTGCCGACCGGTGAGTTGGACGCGCCGAAGTAGCTCGGATAGCTCCCGACGAACTGCTGCACCGAGTGGTCGGTGCCCTGGTAGGTGAGCGTCACCTGGGTGCTGGTGACCGGCGATACCGACGTGACGTCGGGCGCGAGCACCGGGTCGTCGAGCGCGTCAGCCACTTCTGCCGTGAGCACACCGCTGCCGCCGATGCCCTGCACGGTCAGCGTCTTTGTGCCCAGCGCCTCGATCCGCTCGGCGACCTGCCGGGCCGAGCCGTTGCCGACAGCGACGAGCAGGATCACGGCGGCCACGCCGATCAGGATGCCGAGCATGGTGAGGCCGGAGCGCAGCTTATTGGCACCGATGCCGCGCGCCGCGAAGCGCAGCACTTCGAAGACGCTCATGTCAGCACCGGCTCCTGCTTGACGTCGGAGGAGATCTGGCCGTCGAAGAGCCGGATCAGGCGGCTGGCCCGGGCGGCCACGTCTGCCTCGTGGGTGATGAGCAGGATGGTGCGGCCGGCGGCGTGCAGGTCGTCGAGGATGTCGAGGATGTCCTCTGTGGAGCGGCTGTCGAGATTGCCCGTGGGCTCGTCGGCGAGCAGCAGCGCGGGCTCGGTCACGAGTGCGCGGGCCACCGCCACACGCTGCTGCTGGCCGCCGGACAGCTGGTTGGGCTCGTGGTCCGCCCGGTCCGCGAGCCCAACCATGTCCAGCGCGACCCGCGCCCGGCGCCGGCGCTCCGCCGCCTTGACCCCCGCGTAGGCAAGTGGAAGCTCCACATTGGCCAGTGCGCTCGTGCGAGGAATCAGGTTGAAAGACTGGAAGACGAAGCCGATCCGCCTGTTTCGCACGAGGGCGAGCTGGCGGTCGTTGAGCCGGCTCACGTCGACGCCATCCAGCAGATACCGCCCCGCGGAAGGGATGTCGAGACATCCCAGGATATTCATCAACGTGGACTTGCCGGAGCCGGACGAACCCATGATGGCCACATACTCACCGCGCTCGACGGTCAGCGAGACTCCGCGCAGCGCGTGCACCACGGCCGCGCCTTCGCCGTAGACCTTCGTGACGCCGCGGACGTCGAGGACGCTCACCGGCCGCCTCCCGGCCGCACGCCGCCACCCTGGAGCCCGCCGCCGGGGAAGCCGCCGCCGGGGAGCCCGCCACCGCCGGGGAATCCGCCCTGGTTGGTGGATGTGGTGGGCATGTTGATGACCACCTGGTCGCCGACCGCGAGGCCCGACGTGATCTCGGTGGCGCTGTCGCCCTCTAGGCCGATCTCCACCGGGCGGACCACGCGCTGGCCACCCTCCAGCACGGTCACCGTATGGCGGGTGCCGACGCTGGTCAGGGCGGCCGAGTTGACGTAGACGACGTCGTCGACCTGCCCGACGGTCACCGACACCTCGACGCTCTGCCCGGCCCGCACGCCCTCGGGCAGCTTGTCGAGCGTGAAGGTCACGCCGTAGGTCACGACGTTGTTTTGCGATGTGGCATTGGGGTCGATTGCGGCGAGCTTGGCGGTGGCCTCGGAGCCGGGCAACGCATTCCACGTGACGGTGCCGGTCTGCCCGCCTTTGAGCTTCGTGGCGTCGGCCTCGGCGACGGAGGCGGAGACCTCCAGCCGGGTCAGGTCGGCGATCTCGACGAAGCCGGACGACGACGAATCCGACCCGGAGCTGCCGCCGCCGCTCGTGCCGGTCGATCCGGTGCTCCCACCGCTGCTGCCGTCGCTCGATCCGCTGCCGCTCGATCCGCTGCCGCCGCCGGATGCCGAGCTGCCCACCGTGCCGTTGACGGCGGTCACCGTGCCGGCCATCGGCGCCTTGAGCGTCGTGCCCGCGACGCCATCCTCCGCCTCCGCGACGTCGAGCTCCGCCTGCTCGACCTCGGCCTCCGCCTCGGAGGTGTCGCTGTCTGCCTCCTCGGCGCGGTCGAGCGCGGCCTGCGCGGCGTCGAGATTGGCCTCGGCGGCGTCGAGCTGCCGCTGCGCTGCCGTGTCGTCCACGATGGCCAGCACCTGGCCTTTGCTCACCTTGTCGCCGACCTGGACGCGGATCTCGGTGACCGTGCCCGAGGTGCCGAACGAGGCACTCGCCGTCGAAGCGCTCCGCACGGTGCCGGACGCGGAGACGGTGGCGGTGACCGTGCCCCGTGCCACCGGGACCGTCCGGCTCCCGCCGGCGCCCGACTCGGCGGCCTCGGCCCTGGCAAACGACGTATACGCCCACGTCGCGGCGCCGGCCACGGCCAGCGCGAGCACAACGTTGACTAGCAGGGCCGGCGACAGGCCCAGCCTCGGGAGAGAGCGGCGCATGCGCGACAGCTTGGAGGAGGCGGCTCGGAGCAGGCCCCGGGCTAGCTCAAAGCTGACTGGGAACCCGTCGGCAGCAGCACCCGGAACGCGGAACCCTCGCCCGGCCCGGACTCCAGCTCGACCCGGCCACCGTGGCTGCTCACGATCGCGGCCACGATCGACAGCCCCAGCCCAGAGCCGCCATTGCGCCGCGCGCGGCTCGGATCCGCCCGGTAGAGCCGCTCGAAGATGCGCCCGGCGTGCTCGGCGGGCACGCCCGGCCCGTTGTCGGCGACCTCCAGGACGGCGACCGGCACCCGCCTGGGCAGGTCGTCTCCCACCGCGGCGACCGTGGCGCCGTGCGACCGGTATGCACCCAGCCGCCCCACCCGCACGGTGATGTCGGCCTGCTGCGGCGTGTGCTGGAGCGCGTTGGCGACGAGGTTGGTGGCGACCTGGCGGAGCCGGTGCTCGTCGCCGAACACGGTCACCGGCTCGAAGCCACACCGGTCGCCCCCGAAGCTGGCGAGCCGCACCGGCCGGTCGGGCCGCCGGGCGTGCGCGTCGCGGATCGTGTCGGCGGCGATGGCGAGCAGGTCGACGGGGCGCCGCTGCGGCTCGCGCTGGCGGTCGAGCTTGGCGAGCAACAGCAGGTCTTCGACCAGCAGGCCCATCCGCGCCGCCTCCGCCTCGATCCGCGACATCGTCTCGTCGAGCATCGGGCCGGCCGGTGCGCCACCGCGCCGGTACAGCTCGGCGAAGCCCCGGATCGACGTAAGCGGCGTGCGGAGCTCGTGTGACGCGTCCGCGACGAACTGCCGGATCCGCTGCTCGGACGCCGTGCGCGCGGCGACCTCCGACTCGATCCGGTCGAGCATCGAATTGAGCGCGATGCCCAGCCGCCCCGGCTCGGTGTGCGGGTCTGCGTCGTCGACGCGGCGGGTCAGGTCGCCCGCCGTGATCTCGGTCGACGTGCGCTCCATGCTGGTCAGCGGGCGCAGGCCGATGCGGACCACCAACGCGGCGACGAGCCCGAGGAGCAGGAGCACGATGAACATCACGACCAGGTCGATGACCAGCAGCAGGTCAGCGGTGGCGTCGACCTGCCGCAGCGAGACGGCCGGGACCGCGATGCCACCGTCGGCGTGCTCGATCACCACCACGCGCCAGTAGTCTTCACCGTCGGCCGACTCCACCGTGAACGGCTTGCCGCCGAGCCGCTCGGACAGCTCTTCATACGATCCGACGCGTGGTGGCGAGATTTCGTCGGCCGTGGTCTCGGGCATGGGCATCTGGTTGCCCTGTGCGTCGAAGACGACCATCGTGCGGAACGTGTCGAACGGCCCCCGGGTGAAGCCGTCATTGGGGCGGGGCTTGAGCTGCCTGGGCTCTTCGGCGATGCGGCGCATCCCCATGAGCTGGTTGTCGACTTGGTCGGTCAGGTATTGCTTCAGCAGCAGGATGCCGGCCGCGTTGGACGCGACCAGGGCGACCGCGGTGAGCGCGGCCACCACGACGACGAGGCGGGACCGGAGCGTCCAGTGCCGCCACCTCGGCATCCTCATTCGTCCGGGGCCCGGGGCAGGCGCAGCGCGTAGCCGACACCGCGCACCGTGTGGATGAGCGGCGGCTCCCAGCAGTCGATCTTTTTGCGCAGGTAGTACACATACGACTCGACGATCCGGCCGTCGCCGCCGAAGTCGTAGCTCCACACGCGATCGAGGATCTGCGCCTTGCTCACCACCCGACCGGCGTTGACCAGCAGATAGCGAAGCAGGTTGAACTCGGTCGGCGACAGGTCGACGAGCCGCCCGGCGCGGCGCACCTCGTGCGCGTCTTCGTCAAGCTCGAGATCGGCGTAACGCAGGACCCCGCCGTCGCCGTCGCCATTGGGCTCGATGCGGCTGCGGCGCAGGATCGCCCGGATGCGGAGCACGACCTCTTCGAGACTGAACGGCTTGGTGACATAGTCGTCGGCGCCGACCGTCAGCCCGGAGATGCGATCCTCGACCGCGTCGCGCGCGGTCAGAAACAACACGGGCACGCCCGGTCCCGAGCCGGCCCGCAGGCGCTGGGCGACCTGAAACCCGTCGAGGTCGGGCAGCATCACGTCGAGCACCACCAGGTCTGGCTCGAACTCGACCGCCGTGGCCAACGCCTCGTGCCCGCCGCCGGCCACCCGCACGTCGAAGTCGATGAGGCGCAGCGTCGCGGAGAGCAGCGCACAGATATTGGGCTCGTCGTCGACGACGAGCACTCGGGTCAAGCGGCCAGCCACGTCACCCTTCTACGGGAACTGCCTCAGAGTTCGCTGGGAACTACCTAGGCGCCAGCTATGACGATCTCATCACCTTCGATGAGTCCACTCTTGATCTCGGTGTACTGATCGCCGCGCAGGCCGACCTCCACCGTGCGGGTCTCGTCGCCGGCGGCCGTCCTGACGACGACCTCGCCGCCGCCCCGCACCGCCGTCGAGGGCACCCGGAGCACACCGGTGACCTCGCTCGTCTCGACCCGGACGCTTGCGCTCTGGCCGACGAGGAGCTCCGCCGGGACCTCCTCGAACGCGAGCACCGCGCCGTATCGCACCATGTTGCCATCGGCGACGCCCACCGGGCTGACCCGGACGACGCGGGCGGCGAACTCCTCGCCCGGCCGGTTGGCCAGCGTCACCACCGCGCTCAGGCCGACCGTGAGGTGGCCGGCGTCGGCCTCGGGGAAATCGGCCGCCACCTGCATGCCGGCCACGTCGGCCAGCGAGACGAACGTGCTGCCGGCACCCACTTCGGCGCCCACCTCGCCGGCGACGGAGAGCACCTTGCCGGCGATCGGCGCCTCGATCTTCGTGCCGGCCAGCTGATCCTTCGCCTCGGCGAGGGTGAGCTCGGCGCTCGTCACCCGCTGCTGGGCCGAGAACACGGGGTCGCCGGACCGCGCGCCGGCACAGCCGGAACTCTGCCCGCCGCCCGGCGCGGAGCCGCCGCCGGGCGCGGAGCCGCCGCCGGGACGGGACGGTGTCGTGGAGCGCGGCACCTGACGCGGCGGCGACTGCGCCGAACGGGACGGCGAGGGCGACGCGGACGGCTGGACGCTCGGCGAGGGCGCTGGCGACGGAGTGGGAGACGGGGAGGGAGAAGTCAGCGCCACCGGGACGGCGCAGGCGCTCCCCGCGCTGTCGGCGGCCTCCTCCGCCTCGTCGAGCGCCTCCTCGGCTTGGTCGAGCGCGTCCTGGGCGTCGTCGACCCGCTCCTGCGCGTCGGTGGCGTCGATCTCGGCTAGCACCTGGCCGGTCTTTACCTGGTCGCCGGCGCGCACTTTGACCACCGTGACCGTGCCGTCGGTGGCGAAGCTGAGCGTGCGCGTCTGCGCGGGCTCGAGCGAGCCGGTCGTCGCGACCGCCGTGGCGACGTCACCCCGATCGACCCGGGCCGTGCCGCTCGCCGCCGGCGGCGCGGGCTCGCCGCTGGTCAACGCATATGCCCCCGCGGAGCTGAGCACGACGACCAGCACGACGAGAGCGCACACGACAAGCCGCGTGCGGCCACGCCATTTCTTCCGGCGAACGCCCATGAGCCGCGAGTCTCGGTGGTCCACCTCGCAGGCGGCTGAGCCGTACCTCGGAGTTTGCTCAGAGTCGATTTGAAGGGTTCTCCGAGCTTCGCCTGACGCGGCGTGGAGGTAGCGGCGGTTGCATAAGCCGGCGTGCCGCGGCGCTTCCCCCAAGCGGCCGCGGCACGACCAAAGATGGAGGACCTGTGTCTCTGCGCACGCGTTGGACCCTCGCGCTGGCGGCCGGCTCGGCGGCTCTGCTCCTCGCCGCCGCGTGCGGCTCAGACAGCGATTCCGGTGATCCCGCCGACGCCGCGGGCGGTTTCTCGGCATACATGGACTGCCTGCGCGACCAGGGCATCGACATCCCGGACACGGTGCCGTCCGGCCGGCCGAGCGGCTTCCCGTCCGGCCGGCCAAGTGATTTCCCGTCCGGGCGGCCGACCGCCTTCCCGTCCGATCGGCCCTCGGGTGCGCCGGGCGGCGGGCGGATGGGCGGCTTCCGGCCGGAGGGTGTCGACGACGCGACCTGGCAAAAGGCGCAGGAGGCCTGTGCCTCGGTCCGGCCCACCGGCGGTCCCGGTGGCGCCGGCCCGGGCGGCGGGGCCAACCGCGAGGCCGGCGCCGCCTATCGAAACTGTCTCGCGGACCGTGGCGTCGACCTGGGTGCCAACCCGAGCACGACCGACCCCAAGGTCGCCGAGGCCATGCAGGCCTGCGCGGTGCTCCGCCCGAGCGCCTCGCCCACCCCTTAAGCTCGCGAGTCAAGCACCGCACGTGCTAGCACGGCCCACCCCCGAGCCCACGAATCAAGCCACCGCTCCCCAGGCCTGAGCGAGGCCAGCGTTCAACGACGGCCCAGCCCCGGGCCGGGAGAGGAGCCGCGTCAGTCTTCGACGAAGCGGCGCCGTGCGACCGCCAAGCCCGCCACCGTCTGGATGAGCGCCGCCGCTACGAGGAAGCCGATCGGCAGGTGCCAGCCGCCGGTGATCTCGTAGAGCGTCCCGACCACCAGCGGGCCGAGTGCGGCGATGAGGTAGCCCACGCACTGGGTGAAGGCGGACAGCGCTACGGTCCCCTCCGGAGTCCGCGCGCGCAGCCCGATCATCACCAGCGCGAGCGGAAACGCGCCCTGGCCGATCGAGAGCAGCACCACCCACGCGACGGCGCCGCCGTGCGGGGCGAGGGCGAGGCCGACATACGAGGCGACCATCATGGCCGACAGGCCCAGTATGAGCGGCCGGAGGTTGCCGAGCCGCATCGCGAGCGCGGGCATGACCAGTGCCACCGGGATGCCCACAGCGGTCACGCCGGCGAGCAGCAGGCCGGCCGTCTGCGGGCGATAGCCGGAGTCGCGAAAGAGCTGGGCCAGCCAGCCCATCGTCGCGTAGCCGCTCAGTGCCTGCGTGCCGAAGTAGATGGCCATCGCCCAGCCCACCCGCGTACGGGCGGGGCGCACCCGGCCGGTCAGCGGTGCGGTCGCCGCGTGAGCGCCGGAGCCGCGGAGCACCGCGGGCAGCCACGGAAGCACGGCGATCACGGCAAGCACCGACCACGCGCCAAGACCGGCCCGCCACGAGCCGAAGGCGTCCGCGATCGGCACGGCGGAGGCGGCGGCGACCGAGGCACCGGCGGTCAGCGAAACCGTGTACGCGCCGGTGACAAGCCCGGTGCGGTTGGGAAAGTGCTGCCGCACCAGCAGCGGGAGCAGGATGTTGGCGACCGCGATGCCGGCCAGCGCCAGCGCGCTCGTGGCCATGAAGACGATCGTGGAGCCGGTGGCGACCCGCACCACCTCGCCGGCCACCAGCGCGACCATCGCCGCGACCACCACCCGGCCGGGCGTGAAGCGGCGCACCAGCCACGGCGCCACCGCGCCGAAGGCGGCGAACGCGATCGTCGGCATCGTCGTCACCACGCCGGCCATGGCGCCGGACAGGTGCAGACCGGTGCGCACCTCCTCGAGGAGGGCGCCGAGGCTGGTGATCGCGACGCGCAGGTTGAGCGCGACCAGCAGGATGCCGGCGAGGACGAGGGCGGTGCCCCGTGTGCGGGCGGGCGCGGCGGCGGAAACAGGGGCGGTGAGTGTCGATGCTGGCGGAGCCACGATCACCATCCTAAAATCATGGGATGATTTATGGTCGGGTGATGTAACCGATGCCACTCGCCCCAGCTCAAGGCGTGGGAGCGGACCACAAGCCCACGCCAGCGGGCCACCACCCCACCCCGGCCAGCCAGCCACCCACAGCGGCTCAAGACGTGGGAGCCGGCCACCAAACCACACCGGCCCGCCGGCCCACCCTCGTGCGCCAGGTGATCGACCAGCTCCGCGAGCAGGTCGCCGCCGGTGCTTGGCCGGTGGGCAGCCGCATCCCGACCGAGCCGCATCTGGTGGAGGCGCTCGGCGTGGGGCGCAACACCGTCCGTGAGGCGGTGCGCGCGCTCGTCCACGCCGGGGTGCTGGAGTGCCGCCAGGGCTCCGGCACCTACGTGATCTCGGCCGACGAGATGACCGGCGCGGTGAGCCGCCGCCTGGCCGGTGCGCAGGCAGCCGAGGCGGTCGAGGTGCGCCGTGCGTTCGAGGTCGAGGCCGCTCGGCTGGCAGCTCTGCGCCGTACCCCGGAGGACATGGCGGCGCTCGACGGAGCGCTCGCCGACCGCGAGGCCGCGTGGCGATCAGGCCGCGTCGACGATTTCGTCGAGGCCGACGCCGTGCTGCACACGGCGATCGTGGCCGCCGCGCACAATTCGATGCTGGCCGAGCTCTACGCCTCGTTCGGCGCGGCGATGCTCCGCGCCTCGATCGCGACCTGCGTGGGCGACGAGCTGCGCCCCGAGCACCGCGTGGATCACGACCGCCTGGTCGACGCGATCCGGGCCGGCGACCCGGCGCGGGCGGCCGCCGAGGCTGGGGCATTTCTGGAGGTATGACGCCGGGACCACTACGGTGCTGGGCATGCTCAAGGGTTTTAAAGACTTCGTCATGCGCGGCAACGTGGTCGACCTGGCGGTCGGCATCGTGATCGGCGCCGCCTTCACCACCGTGGTAGGCCAGTTCACCAAGTCGTTCCTGGAGCCGCTGATCCGGGTCATCTCAGGCGGCGAGGGGATCAAGGCCGGCGCGCCGGAGCTCCGCGGTGTCCCCTTCGACTGGGCGGCGTTCGTCAACGCCGCCATCGCCTTCCTCCTCACCGCCGCCGCCCTCTACTTCTTCGTCGTCCTCCCGATGAACAAGCTCGCCGAGCGCCGCCGCCGTGGCGAAGAGCCCCCGCCCGCCGCACCTAGCGAGGAGGTCAAGCTCCTCACCGAGATCCGCGACGCGCTCGTCTCCGCGCGCGTGCCCGAGCAGCAGCGGGGCGCCATCGACAACCTCGTCAACAAAGATCGACCCGCCGAACGATAGTCGAACATCTGTTCTATACAGTGCTCCGATGGAACGGCGAAAGCACTGGTGGAACGGCAAATGGGGGCGGCTCGCGCGCCGGGATGTGTACCTGCGCGCCGACGCCGACCAGTGGTTCGTGGAGCAGCGCGCGGGCGGGGCCGAGGGAGTGTCCCGCTTCTACGAGTACGACAGCGAGGACGAGGCCTACGAGGCCGTCCGCGCGCTCCTGAGCGGTCCGGACGATTGGCGCCCACTAGATGGCGACACTACCTAGATAGCTGTGCTACCTTCTCCGCCGTGGATCAAGACCGGCGGGGACAGTGGCTGCGCGGCGTGCTCGACGTCTGCGTGCTCGCCCTGCTGGCCCGCCGCGAGTCGTACGGTTACGAGCTCGCCCAGGCACTCGACCGGGCGGGCCTCGGCCAGATCCAGGGCGGCACGCTCTACCCCGTGCTCCTGCGCCTTCAGCGCACCGGCCTGGTCGCGGCACACTGGCGCGACGGTGAAGCCGGCCCCGCCCGCAAGTACTACCGGCTCACCCCGTCCGGGGAAGAGGCCGTGCGTCGCCTGTCGACGGAGTGGCGCGCGTTCGCCGGCCGCGTGGACGACCTGCTTATGGAAGAGGTGACCAGCCCATGATCGACGAGCGATGGTTGCAGGCACTGGGCCAAGAGCTCGCCCGCCACCGCCTCGCGCCGGACGTGGCGCACCACGTGGTCGCCGAGGCCGCCGCACACCTGCGCGACAGCGGGCAGCAGCCACTGCGGGCGTTCGGCACGCCGCAGGCGTACGCGGCTGCCGTCGCGGAGAGCCTGGCCAGCCAGCGCCGCCCGGCGCGGCGCCCACCGGGCCGCGTGCGGTTGCGGGCCAGCCAGATCACCAAGCGATACGGCCGCCGCACCGTCCTCAAGCCCACCGACCTGACCGTCCGCGCCGGCGAGGTGGCGGCGATCGTGGGTGCGAATGGTTGCGGCAAAAGCACGTTCCTGCGCATCTGCGCCGGCCTCCTGTCGCCCGACTCCGGCGAGGTGATGGTCGACGGCGTGTTGGGCTACTGCCCGCAGGACGGCGGCACATACGACTTCCTACTCCCCGAGGAGCACTTCGTGCTCGTGGGCGCCGGCCGCGGCCTCGACCGGGCCCGCTCGCGGCGACTCGGGCGCGCGGGCGCCGCGACCCTCCAATGGGACCCGGCCGGCGGCGTGCAGGCCCGCCACCTCTCCGGCGGCACCCGCCAAAAGCTCAACCTGGTCATGGCCGCCCTCGGCGACCCCGACGTGCTGCTGCTGGACGAGCCGTACCAGGGCTTCGACCGCGGCACATACCTCGACTTCTGGCAACACGTGTGGCGCTGGCGCGACGAAGGGCGGGCGATCGTCGTGGTCACCCACCTGCTCAACCAACTGGACCAGGTCGACCAGGTGCTCGACCTGACGCCCGGCACCCGGGAGGTCGCCGCATGAAGCTCCTGACCGTCGCCGAGATGGCACTGCGCGAGCTGTCGCGCCGCCGCGGCGTACTCCTGCTGCTCCTCACCCTCCCCCTGCTCTGCTACGTGGTGCGGCACGGCCAGATCGGCCAGTCGATCCGCTTCCTCATGCTCGGCCTCGCCTGGGCCGTGAGCACAGCGGCCCTCTTCGCCAGCGGCACAAGCCGCCACATCGAGCCGCGACTGCGCCTGTCCGGCTACCGCAGCCACCACCTCTACCTGGGCCGGCTTGTCGCGATGTGGCTGCTCGGCCTCACCGTCGCCACCCCGTTCTTCGCGCTCGTCGCCCTCGACCACGGCGGCGAGGTCCGGCTCGGCGCGCTGGCGGCGGCGATGGCGCTCGCGGTGACCGTGGCCGCCCCACTCGGACTCCTGATCGGCGCGCTCGTCCCCCGCGAGCTGGAGGGCACGCTCATCCTGCTGCTGACCATCAGCCTGCAAATGATGATCGACCCCGCCGACTCCATCACGCGCCTGACCCCGTTCTGGTCCAGCCGCGAGATCGGCACCTACGCCGTCGACCACACCGGCTCCGAGTACCTGGCCCGCGGCCTCGCCCACGGCCTGCTCTTCACGGTGATCGTGACCGCGGTGGTCGCCACCCTCTCCTCGATCCGCCTACGCACCCGGACCCACCTGCGCTACGCCGGACGGTGACGTTCCTAAAGGCAGATATACCCCGGTCCGCGTCACCCGCGGACCGCATGCTCCCGCGGGCACCGCTCCCGGCCGGCTCCTCGCTGGCGCTCGTCGAAACCCCGGCCGTCCGCTGCCACGTCCGCGGGACAAGCCCAAACCCACAGGCGTCTGCTTATGCGTGCACACCTGACAGCAACGCGGGCAAACTACTGAGGGCCCAATCAATACGTGTAAGGGATAGCGCATTTCGCTCACTATGTGGCTGTCCGAAGCGTCGATGTCAGCTAGACCGTACAGCGACTTCCACCGTCTCGCCGACCTACGCGACGCGCCATCACGCCTGCGTTTTTCAAGTGATCGGCCGGCATCGTTGGGCTCATTTCTGATCACTCGGCGTGTAACTTCCAGTTTCTACCGGTGAATCGAGGAGGTTATGGATGTCCGAAGACACGTGGCTTGCCGCTCGACTCATACCAACGTCCGGCATCAACGGGGCTGAGGAACAAGAACGTCGCGCCACCTCGGCGGTTCTCGCGGTGATGAGTGCGGTGCGAGAGTTCGGGCGGGCGCTCACCCAGCCACTTGGTGCTCCAGCCGGACCAGTTCAAACCTTCATCGAGGTCCCGTTCAAGCTCGGCGACAAGCAACTCTTTCCAGACGGCCTCATTCGGGTATCCCGTGGCCAACGCCAGTGGACCGCCCTTGTCGAGGTGAAGACGGGGAGCAACGAGTTGCGGGCGGACCAGGTGGAGGCATATTTGGAGATCGCACGCGAGCACAGCTTCGACGCCTTGATCACGATCTCCAACGAGATTCCACCGGTCGCGGGACAGCATCCCACTCCAATCGACAAGCGAAAGCTGCGAAAGGTCAGCCTCTACCATCTGCCTTGGACGGAGATCCTCACGCAGGCCGTCATGCAGAAGGAATACCGCGGGGTTGCCGACCCGGATCAGGCTTGGGTACTCGGCGAGTTGATCCGCTACCTCGAACACCCTCGTTCCGGCGCCATGGAGTTCAGCGATATGGGTCCGGCCTGGGTCGGCGTCCGCGACGGCGTGGCGGCGGGCACGGTCCGCGCAGGCGACACCGCAGTCGCCGAAGTGGCTGGCCGCTTCGACGCCTTGACCCGATATGCCTGCCTGCGGCTGGGCCGGCGGCTTGGTGCCGAAGTAACGCCAGCCCTCAGCCGACGCGACGTCGCGGAACCGGCCCTGCGCACACAAGCTTTGGCCGGCCAGCTGAGCGCGACCGGCGCCATGACCGGGGGCATCAAGATTCCCGGGGCGGTCGGCGCGATGCAGGTGACCGCCGACCTACGAGCTGGGCAAATCATTTGCCATGTCGACGTGGAGGCACCGAAGAGCGGAAAGCCGACCACGCGAGTCAATTGGCTGGTACGCCAGCTGAAGGACGCTCCGGAAAACACCCGTCTCGAGGCGTTCGTAATGCACGGCAGGGGCGAAGGCACCGCTGGGCTCCTTCGCCAGGTTCGCGAGGATCCGAGCACATTGATCAGCGATCCGACCCGCGAGCTTCGCGCGTTTCGGGTCGCGATGCACGCGCCGGCTGGTGCGAAACGCGGGAGTGGGCGCGGTGCCTTCATCGACTCGGTCCTCACCGCAGTCGACAATTTCTACGAACAGGTGATCCAAAACCTGAAGCCCTGGATGCCGGCGCCGCCACGCCTCCGCACAGCTGAAGACGTCCAGCCCGTCGAGCCGGTCTCGCCCAGCCTGGTGTCCACGGCGATTTCCTCCCAGGACGGCACCACCACCGTTACGACGGACGTAGATCGAAGGAAGTCCGACGAGCCGCAAGTGCCCGCCGAGCCGGTGCATGTCGGAGCCGCCCCGCAAAGCGAGAGTGACGACGTATAAGTAGAGAGCGCTACGTACGCAGGGCGGGGAGGGTGATGGTGAAGGTGGTGCCGACGCCCAGCTGGCTGGCGACCGTGATGGTGCCGCCGTGGTCGGTGACGATCTGGCGGGCGATCGACAGTCCCAGCCCGCTCCCACCAGTCCGCCGCCCGCGGGCCGAGTCCGCGCGCCAGAAGCGGTCGAAGACGTAAGGCAGCGACGCCGGCGCGATGCCCGTGCCGGTGTCTGCCACGCGCACCACGACGGCCGTGCGGTCGACGGCGCTGGAGAGGGTCACGCTGCCGCCGGCCGACGTCGCGCGCAGGGCGTTGGTGACGAGGTTGCCGAGCACCTGGCGCAGGCGGTCGGGGTCGGCGTACACCTGGGCCGGGCCGGGCGTCGCCACCACCAGCTGCACGCCGGCCGACTCGGCGACCGCGTGGTGTGCGGCGCGGGTGGTTTCGAGCACCTCGGCCAGGTCGATGATCCCTCGGTGGTACGCCAACGTGCCCGCCTCGGCCAGCGCCAGGTCCTGAAGGTCGTTGACGATGCGTTGCTGGAGCACGGCCTCCTCGTGGAGCGAGGCGAAGAGCTCGGGGTCGGGCTCGATCACGCCGTCCTTGAGCGCCTCCAGGTAGCCGCGCAGGTTGGCCAGGGGTGTCCGCAGCTCGTGCGCGACGTCGGCGACCAGTCGGCGCTGGCGTTCCTCACCACGCTGAAGCGAGTCGGCCATGCGGTTGAACGAGCGGCCGAGCTGGGCCACCTCGTCGCTGCCTGCCACCGCGACCCGGCTCGTGAGGTCGCCCCGCCCGAGCCGGCCGGCGGCCGCGGTGAGGCTGGCGATCGGGCGGAGGACACGGCGGCTGAGCAGGGCGGTGCCGGCGAGCGCGAGCAGGGCGACGCCGGCGGCCGCCGCGAGTATCGGGCCAACCGAGAGCGGCGTCTGCGGTTCACCCTCGAAACCGAGAGTGATGAGGAGCGGCACCGGGCCCACCTGGCTGATGAGGTCGGTGAACGCCTGCGACAGGCAACCGGCGGTGGCCGGTTTGCCGATGTTCGGGTCGCGGCACGCCTCGGTCCGCTGCCTGATGGACAGGTTCTCCTCGCCGGTCGTCGCCGAGCGGAAGGCGCAGTCCTTGACGATCGCGGGATCGCTCTCCCCCGCCGGCTGGAAGGTCGGCACGCCGAGCGCACCGGTCACCTTCGACACGAGGAAGCCCGCGCGCGTGAGGCATGCGGCGAACCGCACGCCGGACCGGTAGGTGCTGACCGCCCTGTTCGTCGCGCCGAAGGGCTCGGCCACCTCGGTGAGGTCGAGCTTGGGGCGGGGGTCGACAAGGGTTTTGGAGCTGCCGAGCGGGCGCGCGGTGATGCCGTCCAGCGTGTCGGTGTCCGACACCACTTCGCCCTGTTCGGTGGCGAGGTGGATCCGCTGGCCGGTACGCGAGCCGAGATCGAAGACGAGGCTCGGCACGCCTTCCCAGGTGCCGTGCGTCTCCCCGTACTCCCGCAGCTGGTTCGTGATCTGGTCGATCACCACGCGGTCGGCAGTCTCCGAGTCGGTGATCTGCTGCGACGCCTGGCGGAGCACGATCCAGGCGGTGGCGCCCACGGCCGAAACGGCCACGAGCATCACCAGCACCAAAACCCGGACGCGAAAACTCAAGACTCGGCCAAGCGGTAGCCACGCCCGTAGACGGTCTGCACGTAGCGCGGCTCGGCCGCATCCTCCTCGATCTTGCGGCGGAGGTTCATCACGTGCGCGTCGACCGTGCGCTCCAGCACGTAGTGGTCGAAGCCGAACGCCCGGTCGATGATCTGCGCCCGCGTGAACGCCCGCCCCGGCTCGCCCGCCAGCACCTCCAGGATTCCGAACTCCTTCGCCGTCAGCACGATGGGCCGCCCACCCACCCGTACCTCGAATCGCCCTGGATCGATCTCGAGGTCGCCCACCTTGAGGATGGCCTGGTTACCGGCGGTGACCACACCGGAACGGCGCAGCAGCGCGCGGACGCGCGCGGCCAGCTCCCGGGGGCTGTACGGCTTCGTGATGTAGTCGTCCGCCCCCACGTCGAGGCCGAGCAGCATGTCGTCTTCCGTGGTGCGGGCGGTGAGCAGCAGGATTGGCACCTCCGACTCGCCGCGCAGGATGCGGCACACGTCGAGGCCGTCGACCTGCGGCATCATCACGTCGAGCACCACGAGGTCGGGCTTGCGCACGCGAGCCTGCTCCAGCGCGGTGCGCCCGTCGCCGACGACCAGCACACTGTGGCCCTCCCGCTCCAGGTAGACCCGGACCAGGTTGGCCTGCTTGGGGTCGTCCTCCGCGACCAGGATGCGCGCGCTCATGGTGTTCCATAGTGCCTGGTACAGCGATGAAGATGCAGTGAAGAACGTTCCGCAGACAGCTTCTTCAATGGTTCTTCACGACCGCCTCCGTACGGTTCGGGCATGGGACGCGCACGGGAGGAACGGTGGCGACGCGCCGCCCGCCGGCGGATCAGGGAGACGCTCGCGTTGCGGCGGGCCGTCGCGGCGGTCCAGGAAGAGGAGCAGCGGCGTGCGGCATAAAAACCGCGTGCTGGCCTACATCCTGGTGAGCGTGGGCGCCGTCGTGGGCGGCCTCATGTTCGCGGCCGGCGGCTTCGCGATTCGCGACAATTCAGATTCATCCCCTGGTACCGGCGCGTGGTCCGACACGACGCCGCCGGCTCCTCCGACGACCAGCGAGTCGACGCAGGTGCCGCCGCCCACGACGGCTCCGCCGACGTTTCCACAGAGCGGGGAGGGCACGTTCCGCCGCGCGACCGGGAGCGCCAAGCGGGTCGGCACGGGCAAGCTGCTCCGCTACCGCGTCGAGGTCGAGCGGGGGTTGGAGCAGCAGCCGGGTGAGTTCGCGAAGTGGGTGGACCGCATCCTGGCCGACCAGCGGGGGTGGACGGCAGGCGGTCAGTGGGCGTTTCAGCGGCCGGCGGCCGGATCGGTCGACTTCGTCGTGCGGCTGGCCAGCCCGGACACGGTCGACAAGATCTGCGGCCAATACGGCTTGGACACCGGCGGCGAGGTCTCCTGCCGCGGCGGGGAGAACGTCGTGATCAACGTCAAGCGGTGGGTCCTGGCCACCCCGGCGTACACCGGCAATGTCGATATGTACCGCCATCTTGTGGTCAATCACGAGGTGGGGCATTTCCTCGGCCACAGCCATGTGACGTGCCCCGGCAAGGGACGCCCCGCACCCGTCATGCAGCAGCAGATCTACGGGATGGGCGGATGCGTACCGAACGGCTGGCCCTTCCCCAACGGCCGCCGGAAATAGCTCCCGGCTAGGCCCGTTGCGGGGGTTCGCAGCGGTCGCGAGACGGGCCTAGCCGGGCTGGCTGGTTGCGCCTATGCTCCGAAAACGTGTCTAGCGTCGGCGGGGGGCCGGGCGCGGGCCCGCGAGGGCTCGGCGCCCGTATTGTCGCTATCCCACTGCGGTGGCTCGGCCTGAGCGCCGGCGTAGCCGCTCTCGCGGCGTCCGGACTCTTCGGCGGCCTGGAGCCCGCAGGCAAGCCCGAGGTGCCAGCCGCCAAGGTCAACGAGCTAAACAAGGGCGAGCCCTGGAACGTGACGGTCACGGGCGGCCGCCTGGTCGGCGACGGCCTCCCCGGCCTCCGCCTGCAAAACTCCGCCAACCGCTGGGTCGTGGTGCTCGCCACGGTCGAGGTCACCGCGCCCGAAAGCCGCAACGACATGCGCGACATCGTCGACATCTCGGGCGTCGAGGGCCTGGTCAAAGACCCCATTTCGAACAGCCTGGAGCCGCAGTACGTAATCGGCCTGCGCGACGAGGTCGCGGTCAGCTACCTCCAGCCGGCCATGCCGGAAAAGCTCGCCTTCTTCTGGGAGCAGGAGAGCACCGCGCCGGTGCCGACCGAGATGGCCGTGATCATCAACAAGAAGACCTACCGCGTCGACACCCTCGCCGGCCACAAGGCCTGGCTAGACCTCGAGCCACGCGCCGAGCTCACCGTGCCCATCGAAGATCGGCGCGGCAAGTGACCACCCCACCCGAGCAACCACCGCCCGGCTGGCCCGCGCAGCCACCGCCCGGCTGGCCCGCGCAACCACCGCCCGGCTGGCCCGCGCAACCACCGCCTGGCGCGTCCGCGCAACCACCGCCTGGCCCGTCCGCGCAACCACCGCCTGGCTGGCCGGATCCGGCGGGGCCGCCGCCGGGCGGATGGACCGCGCCCGGTGCTGGCCCGCCCGCCGCTGGCTGGCCTGGCCCCGGCCAGGTGTCACAAGGCGCCACTGGTCCGGCGGACGCACCCGCACCGAGCGCCCGGTCGACGCAGGGCGATCCGGCGGCACAGGTCAGCGCCGCCGCGGCCGAGGCGGAGGCGATCCGCAGCCACCGGGCCCCGCCCGGCCCGGTCGAGCGAGTCGGCACCCGTGCGCGCGTGGGCATGCTGCTCGTCGCCGCGCTGGCGGTGGGCGGTGTGGTGGCCAACTGGCGGCCGCTCGACGGCGACCGCGCGGACCGCCGCGAACGGCCGTACATCGAGGTGGGCCAGGTTGGCGACCCCGTCTCCGCACGCTCCTTCGAGGCCAAGCTGATCAGCGTCCGCGGCGCACGCCTGCTCGGTGTGCGCAGCAAGGGCTACGAGACCGGCGGCGTGTGGATCCTCGTCCGCGTCCGGGTCACGGCCACCACCGAAGACACCGTCATCGGCTACGCCGCCCTCATCGACGACCGCGACCGCGAGTTTCTGGCCAGCGGCCGGTTCACACAGCTCTTCGCGGACAGCGCCCGCACCCTCCAGCCGGGGATCCCCGTGGAGGGCGAGATCGCGTTCGAGGTGCCGCGCGACGTGGCCACGTCGATGCGCCTGCGGCTGGCGTCCCGACCGTTCGACCAGCGGATGGACGGCATGGCCGAGATCACGCTGCCCAAGGTGGACACCGCCACGGTCGACGGGTGGGCCACCCAGAAGGACGCGGTGATCATGGAGAAGCCGGAGGTGGTGCCGTGACGCAGCCACCCCCGCCTCCCCCATCCCCATGGGCGCCGCCGGGATCCGCGTGGGCGCAGCACCAGGAGGATCCGCCGCGCCCGCCCGATTCCGACACCGCGATCATCCCGGCTGTCGAGCCCGACACGGCTGCCATCCAGGTCGACCCCACCCAAGCGGACACCGCCGCGCACCCGCACGTGACTGGTCGTAGCGCTTATCCGCGCGCGTCCCGGCCGGACGAGCCGCCACCGGCCGACCGATCGGCGCCGCCCTTGGGCCCGAAGCCGCCGGTGATGCTCAACCCGCTGCCCCGCCCACCAGGCGCACAGCAGGGCGGCTATCCGAACGTAGGCCCGCACACCGCGGCGGCGCCAGCACCGCATTCCGGCCCGCCACTGCACAACGGGCCGCCGCGGTCCGGGCCGCCGCCGCAGGTGTCTGGGCCGCCACCGCATGACGGGCCCCCACCGCATGACGGGCCGCGGGCCGGGTGGGGCGCTACGCAGGAGGTTGCCTCGCCTTGGAGCGCACCTCAGGCATCGCCGCATGCGACGGCTGTCGGACAGGCGTTCCAGGCGCCGCCACGCACGGCACCACCACCCACGATGCCGCCATCAGCGATGCCACCACCCACACCGGGCATCGGCCAGGCGCCGCGGAGCCCGGCACTACCGCCGTCCCCGCCCGCGCAGGCCTTTGCCGCACGGCCGCAAATGCAGGCTCCGCCGCCGACCGCCGGCCCACCACCCATGCCCCCAGCGCCACCGGTCGCCGGGATGCCACCTGCGGCGCCACCAAACGTCGGGCCGCCGCCATCGGTGGCCGGCGGGCCTGCCCGGATGCAGGGCTTTCCGGCCGCCGCACCGCCGATGCCTGTGCCGCCAATGCCGCCACCGCCCGGCCACACGCCACCGCCCGGCCACACGCCACCGCCCGGCCACACGCCACCGCCCGGCCACACGCCACCGCCCGGCCACACGCCACCGCCCGGCCACACGCCACCGCCCGGCCACACGCCACCGCCCGGCCACACGCCACCGCCCGGCTACCCGCCAGCCGGCTATCCGCCAGCCGGCCAGCCGCCACCGCCCGGCCAGCCGCCAGCGCCACCGCCGGGCTTCGCGGCGCCACCACCGGGCTTGGCCACCGGGGCGGGCTACTCCGGCCACGCGGCGCCGGTGCAGGGGGCGCCGCCGGGCGAGGTGCGGGCGACCGCCACCAAGGGGTGGTGGCGGCGCAACCTGTGGGGGCTCATCGCCCTCCTGCCGATCCTGGCGCTCGCCCTCGGCCCCACCGCCAAGGAATCGCTCGACCTCTACAACGGTGTGGATGCGCACGAGGCGGTCGTGCCCGGCGCGGACGGCTGGGTCTCCTACTCCGGCGTACGCATGCGGCTCGTCGACTTCGGGCCGGCGACGGACCTGAAGTCGTACGACGGCGCGCCATGGCAGCCGCCGGCCAAGACCAAGGTGTGGAGGGCGAAAGTCGCGGTCGACGCGGGCGACAAGTGGGCTACGGACAAGTACGTCGTCGCCAGCTGCAACCTGGGGCTCGAAGACACCGAGGGGCGGCAGTTCACGGCCAACCCCAGCGAGCTGTCCGGGTCCGACCCCAGCCGGCGGGTGGCCAGTTGCTCGCCGGAAGACGACGACACGCCCACGCCGTGGGAGGTGGAGATCTACTTCGTGCTGCCGGAGTCGGCGCAGCCCGCTGCCCTGCGGATCGTCCGCGGCACGGAGCTGCCGCGCTACGCCCGGTTTCCGGTCTCCTGAGGGCTGTCTTCGGGCGAGTCGGAAGCCGCGGTGTCGGACGTGGCGGGAGCGGGCTGTAGCCGCAGCACCCGGTCGACGGCGGCGGCCAGCAGGCAGGCGAGCAGCACCACACCCACCGCTTCGTTGAAGATGCTGAGCGGCCCGGACAGCGGCATCCACACCTTCTGGAGGTCGTGCGGCCCGATCAGCAGCCGCTCCACCTCCCACATCCAGTCGCGCGCGGTCTGCGCCACAAGGAACGCGATGCAGAAAAACAGCATCGGTGCCAGCCCGGCCCGAGCGAGCGTGCGGACGCCGTGTACCAGCGGCGTAAACCGCTCGCGCACGTCGGAGCCCACGTTGGCACCCACCACGCGCACGGGCTTGGGCAGTGCGCTCCACCGCTTGCTGGCCCGCCGCAGCAGCTCCGAGGTGGACGGCGCGGGCGGCGCGAGCTTGTGCCCGTACACGACGGCGCCGACGGCGAGCCACGCCAGCGGCACGACGATGACGGTGTCGGCCGACGCGATGGCACCCATCAGCCACTCGCCTGTATTGCGCGCGATGTTGGTGAGCGGCCCGAGCGCCTCGACGACCCGGTCCCACAGGTCGAGCAGCCACTCCACCACCTTGCGCTCGCGCAGCCAGCTGGTGAGCGGGTCGCGCGCCTGGTTGAGCGTGGCCATGGTGACGATGATCCAGATGACCTCGAGGTACGCGGCGAGGATGCCGAGCGCCGGCCACCTGCGGCCGCCGCGCCAGATGTTGAGCAGCCAGCGCAGCACGATCGCCACGAGGATCACCGAAATCAGCGCGATCGACGTGTTGAACGGCAACCGCTCGCTAAGCTCCCGGCTCATCACCCCAGGGTCGTCGAAGACCCGCGGATCGTTGAATGACGCGTCTTCCCACACCTCGTACACGTAGTCGGAGACGTCTTGCTGGAGGTAGCCCCACGACGCGTAAACCGCCAGGAACGGGATGAGCGCGCTCGCCAGGTGGTCCATCAGCGTGGGACGCCGGCGGGGTGCCTCGCCCTCTTGCGGAGGCGGCGGGTCGGCGGTCGCGGCCGCCAGCCAGGGCAGCGAGGGGCGCACCACGCGCAGCATCAGGACCAGCGAAATCAGCGTGGCGACCGGACCGAGGATGATCACCATCGCGCCCAGGACGCCGCTGAGCTTACTGGCCTGCACGGCGCCGATCATGATGAATGCCCGCGCGGCCGCCCCCGCGAAGTAGAGCGCGAAGAGCACCGGCCAGTGCCGCCAGAGCAGCCGGACCGCAGACACCAGCACGGCGCCGGTCTCGACGACGGCGCTCGTGAACGTGCGGTAGCGACGCGGCCGCGGCGGTGACAGCGGCGGCGCCGCCACTCCCCCCGTGGCGGTCACGGGCCACAGGCTAGCCGAGCCGCTCCAAACGGGATACCCCCTGCTCAGCCACTGGTCGGGTGGGTGCGCCGCCAGTACTGCCGCTTGGCCTCTTCGCGCACGACCACGCCCAGTTTGGCGAGCTCGGCCCGCAGCTCGGCGATGTCCGTTTTGTTCCCGTCCTCCAGTGCCTTCGACCGCGCCTTGAGCAACGCGCCGGCGCTGCCCGGCAGCTCCGGGTCGTCCGGCACCCACCGGCGGAACTCGTCGCGGTACGGGTCGCCCGCCGCCGACCACGGGTAGCCGTGAGCGATGAAACCGTCGCGCAGCCGGTCGGCGCCGAGGTCGAAGCCCTCGCGGGCCAGCTCGTCGGCCTCCACGCCGAGCAACACCAGCTGCTTGCGGTCGATGAACACCGTCCGTACACGGGCACGGTTGATCTTTTGTTTGGTGTCACCACGACGGAGGGTGACCTCAGAATCGGTGATCCGCACGACGAGCGTCTCCATCGCCCCGATGACCGCGAGCACGAGCCCCACCACCGCGCCGGCCGCGAGGCTGACGATCGTGGCCAGCGGCTCGTTGTCGGCCACCGAGGCGATCCACTCGACGATTCCGTCGAAGGGCACCCACGGCAGCTCCGCCAGCCAGCCGGCGAGCGCCTGGAGCAGCCACCCCGCCCCGGCACCGGCGAGCGGCAGGCCCACCCACATCAGGCCAACCGCCCACGCCGGTTCGGAGACGACGGTCTCGTGACGCCGGTAAACCGCATCCACCGTGCCTACCCCCGCTCCGTCGCTCGGCGCTCGTCCGCCGTCGGGGTCAAGGCCCGTAGCCTCGCAACTCCCGCTCATGCGCCCAGCCTGCCCAGCAGCCGGGCGTACGCGCGTCAATCCCGGGTCGAGACGACGACCGACTTTGGTCTAACCCTGGGGCCGGCGAGCGCCGGCCCCAGGATTGACGGAACCGTCAGCTCACCGAGCAGGCCGAGCCGTTCAAGGTGAACGCCGCCGGGCGCGCGTTGGTGCCCGTCCAGCTGGCGATGAACCCGAAGCTGGCCGACCCGTTCGGCGCGATCGTCCCGTTCCAGGCCTCGTTTCGCGCGGTCACCGTGGCGCCGCTCTGGGTCCGCGTGGCGCCCCAGATCTGCGAGATCTGCTGGCCGTTCGCGAACGACCACACCAGGCTCCAGCCGTTGACCGCCTGGCTGCCGGTGTTCGTGATCTTCACGTCACCCTGGAAGCCGCCGCCCCATTGACCCGTGACCGCATACGTCACCGCGCAGCCGCTGCCCGTGGGGGGCCCGCTGGTCGGGGGCGTCGTGGGAGGGGTCGTCGGCGGCGTCGTGGGAGGCGTGGTGGGTGGGGTGGTCGGTGGCGTGGTGGGCGGCGTCGTTGGCGGGGTGGTCGGGGTGCCGCCGGTGCGGTCGGCGTAGAGGACGCCCCGCCCGTTGGTGCCGAGGTACACCCGCCCGTAGATGCGCGGGTCGCCGGCGAGCGCCTCGCCCATGTTGCCGTACTGGTGGGCGTTGTCGTTGATCCGCAGCCAGGTGCCGGCGGTGTCGTCGGACCGGTACACGGCCTTGACCCCGTCCACCGTGCCGACCAGGAAGAGCGCCTGGTACGACTGCCCCGGAGCGGCTTTCCCGAAGGCGACGTTGACCGCCTCGGTGACGTTGGAGATCTTGGTGAAGCTCGTCCCCGAGTTGGTCGACCGGAACAGGCCGGTGCTGCCGGCCAGCCAGATGTCACCCTCGCGCCCCGGCACGGCCTTGAATTTCACGCCGGTGGTCGGCAGGCCGGTGGCAGCCGCCGTGAACGACTGCCCGCCGTTCGTACTGACGTAGAAGGTGCCGTTGCTGACGCCGTAGAACTTGTCCGGGTTGACCCGGTCGGCCTCGACCACCGCGTTCGCCGGGATGCCCTGCGACTGCGACCAGCTGTTGCCGTACCCGACCGAGTAGACGACCTGGATCCCCGCGTCGCCCGGCGCCCACACGAAGCGGCTGCCGTTCGCCGCCGCCGCGACCGTGCCGCCGGAGTTGACCCCGCCCGGCTCGGTGCCCTGGAACCAGTTCGCCCCGCCGTCGGTGGAGAACGCGACGTGGCTGTCGTTCGGGCGGTCGGAGTCGGTGAAGTTGCCGGACCGCACCATGACGCTCGGGTTGGTCTCGGCGTAGTCGAGGCTGGTCGTACTGGTGAAGTACGGCTGCTGGAACATCATCGGCGGCACCGCGTCGAGGTTGGTGTGCCGGAAGCCGCCGATGTCACCGAGCCCGCTCACCAGCGGCGCCCCTGACGGCGGGCTGATCAGGTCGAGCACCGCCGTCTCCTCCAGCCCCTTCACCATCGGCCGGATGGTCACCGTGCCGCCGGTGTCCCAGTTCTTGAGGTTGGTGGCGCCGTAAATGGTGGCGCCGGTGCCGTACATGAAGCGGTTGCCGTCGAAGGGGTCGATCTCGACGGACTCGTTCATCCAGCCCAGCTTCGGCGTCTCCTCGGGCGGCTGCGGGTTCGCGCCGAGCGAGAGCCACGGCACCGACGTGATGTCCATCGTGTACCGCTTGGAGCGGTTGGGGTATGACGTAAAGTCCCAGATCCGGGTCCAGGTCGCGCCACCGTCGGTGCTGCGGAAGAAGATCGCGTCCGGCCACCAGGAGATCTGGGTGGCGACCATGATGGTGTTCGGGTTGGTGCGGTCGATCGTCAGGCCGCTGTACCCGAAGTAGTCGTCCGTGCTGCTCGACGGGATCGGGCTGATCTGCGTCCACGCGCCGGTGGCGGTGTTGTACTTCCACACGTCACCCTTGGCGCCGTCGTACGGGCCGCCGGTGTCGCTGGTGGCGATGTAGAGGAAGCCGCCGGTCGTGTCGAGGACGCCCTTGTGCGCGATGTACCCGGTCGGCTGCCCGGCGACGCGCTCCCACGAGGTGCCGCCGTTGGTCGTGCGGTACACGGTGTTCTGCTTGTCGGCGACGCCCACGTAGATGGTCTGCGTCGCGTTGCCGGAGGTGCCCGAGCGCTTGTCGAACGTCACCCACACGATGCCCTGGTTGTCGCCCTGGTACACGTCGCCGGGCACCGCCACGTAGTTGCCCGCGTTGGGGAAGTTGGTGACCTTCGCCCAGGTCACGCCGGAGTCGGTGCTGCGCCAAAGGCCGTTGCCGCTCGGCGCGCCGAGGTAGAGGATGCTGTTGCGGTTGGGGTCGACGGCCAGTCGCTCGCCCATGCCCCGGCCCGGCATGTTGCCGCCGAGCTTGAAGGGCAGCGCCGTCTCCGCCCACGTGTTGCCCTTGTCGCTGGAGCGCAGGATCGCGCCGTTGTTGGGATCCCAGTCGTTCGTGTACATGCCGGCGGCCACGTACACCTTGTTGGTCTGCACCGGGTCGGTGGCCATGCTGACGACGCCGTTATACCCCCAACGGTCCCAGCCGTACTTGTCCAGCAGCGGGATCCACGACTGGCCCGCCTGGTCCCAGCGGTAGGCACCGCCGATGTCGGTGCGCGCGTATATGAGATTGCGCTCGGTCGGGTTGAAGATGATGCCCGGCACGAACCCGCCGCCGTCGATCCGCACGTTCTTCCAGTTGTACGGGTCGGAGGCGGCGGCCGACGCGGGCGTCGAGGTGCTCACGGCCACCTGGGTCACGACCGCCGCCACACCGGCGGCAAGGACCGAGGCGAGGGCGCCGGCGATGGTTCTCCGGGGCCCCCGGGGAGACGTGGAGCGATGCGGAGCGTCTTTTTGGGGTGGGTTTCGCATTGAGGGCTCCTAGAGTGACGCACGCTGCCCCCGAGGGAGGCGTGCGAGTGTCGAGAGAGGAAGCTGCCCAGGCCTCCGCCGGCTCCGTCGCAGAGATTCACACAGCGAGTAGATGGCTGTCAATAGTTTGGCGTCTCAACTAACACCCTTTGTGCGATCACGGCACGCGGAGGATCTGGCGGGCCGCCTGCACCAACGCCATCAGCTCGGCCGACGCCCGTTCCGGGGCCCACACCAGGCCGTACGTCATGCGGAGCTCCCCGGCGTCGATGGGGATGAAGTGCACGTCCGGCCGGCGTACCGTCTCGACGAGCAGGTGGGGTGCGGCCAGCAGGCCGCGTCCGGCGGCGACGAGGTCGAGGGCCGCCGGTAGATCGTCGAGGTCGCCCACGACGGCGGGCGAGCGCAGCCGCGGCGCGAGCGCGTGCCACACGCTGCCCGGCGGCCGCAGGCGGGGCAGCAGCACCGCGGGCAGCTGCTCCAGTCCCAGGCGGGTGGCCGTCGCCAGCCGGCTCCGCGCCGGCACGGCCACGTGCGTCACGGGAACGTGGAAGCGTGCGGTCATCGCCACCCCGGTGGGAAACGGCGTGCTCATGAACGCCGCCGCGGCGCCGCCCTGCGCCAGGTCGGTGGTCGCGGCGCTCCAGCCGGCCCGGCGCAGCTCCACGTCGATCGCGGGCGAGCGTTCGGCCAGGCGCCGCACGACGCGGGCGGCGAGGCCGCCGACGAGGGGGCAATAAGCCAGCCTGACGGGGCGCCCGACCGGCTCGGCGAGCCGCGCCGCCTCGGCCGTGAACGCGGCGGCGTGCGCCAGCATCGCCTCGGCGTACGGCAGCAGGACCTTGCCCGCGTCGGAGAGCGCGACCTCGCGGCTCGTGCGGTCGAAGAGGCGCACGCCAAGCGTGCGCTCAAGGCGGGCGACGGCCTGGCTGACCGCCGGCTGGGTCATGCCCAGGACGGCCGCGGCCCGGGAGAAGCTCAGGTGCTCGGCCACCCGCACGAAGCAGGCGACCTCGCGTTGCGGCGGCCCCGGATCCACACCCCAGTATGGCCAGGAGATCGATAAGCAGCGGCTATAGACGGCCCGGAGACCCCCGTCCGGAGGCAGGATCGCCTGCGTGCTGACGCATTCGACAATCCTCGGGTATCCACGGATCGGGCCGCGCCGGGAGCTGAAGCGGGCGCTGGAGGCGTACTGGGACGGGCGGCTCGGCCGCGACGAGCTCGACCGGGTGGGTGCCGGCCTGCGCGCCGACACCTGGCGCCGGCTCGCCGCGCTCGGGCTTGGCGCGCTGCCTTCCAACACCTTCTCCGAGTACGACCACGTGCTGGACACCGCCGTGCTGCTGGACGCCGTGCCGGAGCGTTACCGGGCGGCCGCCGACCCCTACTTCGCGATGGCCCGGGGCGCCGACGGGCTACCGCCGCTGCGGATGACCAAGTGGTTCGACACCAACTACCACTATCTGGTACCGGAGATCGGCCCGGATACGCCGCTGCGGCTCGCCGGGGACAAGCCCATCCGGGAGGTACGGGAGGCGCGGGCGCTCGGCTACGAGACCCGACCGGTGGTGGTGGGCCCGGTCACGTTCCTGCTGCTGTCCGAGTCCGCGCCGCTCCACCGCCTCGACGAGGCCGTGGCCGCGTACGCGGACCTGCTCGCCGCGCTCCGTGCCGAGGGCGTCGAGTGGGTGCAGCTGGACGAGCCGGCGCTGGTCACCGGCGCGGGCGCGGCCGAGGCCCGGCGGGCGTACGAGCGGCTCGGCGCGCTCACCAACCGGCCCAAGCTGCTCGTCGCCTCGTACTTCGGCGAGCTCGGCGAGGCGCTGCCCGCGCTCGCCGCCACCGGCATCGAGGCGATCGGCCTCGACCTCGTGCGCGGCGGACCCGTCGATCCGGCCGCGCTGGGCGGCAAGACGCTCGTGGCCGGCGTCGTCTCCGGGCGGGACGTGTGGCGCACCGACCTCGACGGCGCCCTGCACGAGCTGTCCCGCTACCCAGACGTGGTGGTGAGCACCTCCTGCTCGCTGCTGCACGTGCCGTACGACCTGGACGCGGAGACCGACCTCGACCCGGCGCTGCGCGAGCGGCTCGCCTTCGCGGACCAGAAGGTGGCCGAGGTGGTGGCGCTCGCCGACCAACTGGCCCGAGGCTTCACCGGCGCGGCACCAGCGCCGAACCCCGCCGCGAAGACGACACCATCCACTCTGGACAGCCGGGCACCGTACGAGGAACGGACCGTCCATCTCGGACTGCCGGAGCTGCCGGTGACCACGATCGGGTCGTTTCCGCAGACCGGTGAGCTGCGCGCCGCACGGGCCGCGCTGGCCGCCGGCACGCTCGACGAGCCCGGGTACGAGCGGCTCATCGAGGCCGAGATCGAGCGGGTGATCCGCCTACAGGAGCGGCTCGGCATCGACGTGCTCGTACACGGCGAGCCGGAACGCAACGACATGGTGCAGTACTTCGCCGAGCACCTGGACGGATTCGCCGTCACCCGCCACGGCTGGGTGCAGTCGTACGGCTCCCGCTGCACCCGCCCGCCGATCATCCACGGCGACGTGCGCCGCACCGCGCCGATCACCGTGCGCTGGACCCGGTACGCGCAGTCGCTGACCGAGCGGCCGGTCAAGGGCATGCTGACCGGGCCGGTGACGATCGTGGCCTGGTCGTTCGTGCGGCGGGACATCCCGCTGCGTGAGGTGGTGGGCCAGGTCGCCGAGGCGGTGCGCGAGGAGGTGCGCGACCTGGCCGCCGCCGGCACGTCGATCATCCAGGTGGACGAGCCGGCGCTGCGCGAGCTGCTCCCGCTGCGCCGCGACCGGCAGGACGAGTATCTACAGTGGGCGGTCGCGGCCTACCGGCACGCCACCTCCAGCGCCGGCGACAACACCCAGATCCACACCCACCTCTGCTACTCGAACGCCAGCGAGGTGGTCGCCGCCATCGACGGGCTGGACGCCGACGTCACGACGATCGAGTCGGCCCGTTCCGGCGGGCGCATCCTCGGCGCGCTGGACGGCTTCGGCCGGGGCCTCGGCCCGGGTGTGTACGACATCCACTCGCCCCGGGTGCCCGGCGCCGGCGAGGTCGGCGACCTGCTCGACGCGGTGCTCGAGGTCGTGCCCGTGGAGCGGGTGTGGGTCAATCCGGACTGTGGCCTCAAGACCAGGACGTATCCGCAGGTGGAGGCCGCGCTCACCAACCTCGTCACGGCCGCCCGCCAGCGGCGGACAAGCTAGCCGAGGGTCGCCACGCCGTCGAGGAGGCGGTCGACGTCGGAACGGTCGTTGTAGTGGACCAGCCCGGCCCGCACCGCGCTGCCCGCCTCCCGGATGCCGAGCGCGGCGGTGACCTCCCAGGCGTAGTTGTGCCCGTCCCACACGTTCACCCGCCGCCCGGCGAGGTGGGTGGAGACCTCGCGCGGAGTGCGCCCCGCGACGGTGAAGTACGCCGTCGCGGTGCGCCGCGCGGCCTTGCCGTACACGGTCACGTGCGGCATCGACTCCAGCCCGGTCAGCAGCGCGGCGAAGAGCTCCAGCTCGTACGCCTCGGCCGCGGCCAGCGAGGCGAGCAGCCGCTCCCGCCGGGTGCCGGTGGCGGTCGGGTCGAGCCCGGCGAGGTGGTCGACCGCGGCCACCACGCCGGCGAAGTCGGCGAACGGCGACGTGCCGGTCTCGAACCGCCCCGGCACCTCGTCGGCCGAGGAGGCGAGCTTGTCCGGGATCAGCGCGTCGAGCCGCGCCGGGTCGGCGACCACCGCGCCGACGTGCGGGCCCGACCACTTGTACGCGCTGGTGGCGTAGAAGTCGGCGCCGAGCGCGGCCGCGTCGGTGGGCCCGTGCGCGCTCGCGTGCACCCCGTCGACGTAGGTGACCGCCCCGGCCGCACGAGCCTTCGCGGTGATCGCCGGCACGTCCGGCCGGGTGCCGAGCACGTTGCTCGCGGCGGTGACCGCGACGAGCCGGGTGCGGTCGCCGATCAGCCCGTCGTACTGCTCGACGCCCAGCTCGCCGGTGGCCACGTCGACCTCGGCCCAGCGCACCGTCGCTCCGGCCCGCGCCGCCACCTGCACCCACGGCCGCACGTTGGCGTCGTGGTCGAGCCGGGAGAGCACCACCTCGTCGCCCTCGCGCCAGTCCCTGGCCAGCGCGTACGCCAGCCGGTACGTGAGCGTGGTCATGTTGGGCCCGAGGATCACGCCCGCCGGCACCCCGCCGACGAGGTCGGCCACCGCGGCCCGGGCCTCGGCGACGATCGCGTCCGAGCGGTGGCTGGCCGGGAACGCCCCGCCGACGTTGCCGATCCCCCGCCGGTACGCGCCGGCGATCGCCTGGATCACCGCTTCGGGCACCTGAGTGCCGGCGGCACCGTCGAGGTAGGCGTATCCGTCGGAAAGGGCGGGATAGGTGGCACGGACCACACTCACGTCGAAGGCCATGCCACCAGTCTCCCCGCAGAGCCGACTACTTCCGCACCACCCGGTACGCCAGGTGGGTCACGCCCTTCCCTTCGGTGACGGAGATCGGCCCCTCCAGGGTCACCGGCGCGTCCTTGATCTGGCCGAGCAGCGGGATGCCGGAGCCCAGAAAGACGGGCACGAGGTCGACGTGCACCTCGTCCAGCAGCCCCGCGTCGAAGCACTGGCGGGCGATCTCGCCACCGTTGACGCCGACCTCCTTGTCCCCGGCGATCTCCCTGGCCTTCGCGATAGCGTCCTCGAGGCCGGTGGTGACGAAGACGAAGTTCTCGTCGTCCTCCGGCCGGTCCTCCGGACGCTGGTGGGTGACCACGACGACCGTCTTGTCGATCGGATGGCGGCCACCCCAACCGTTGGTGATGTCGTAGAGCCGCCGGCCGACCACGAGCACGCCCGTGCGCTCGATGAGCTGCCGGAGGTGCTCCGCGCTGGCCGCCGAGACCTTGAACGTCATGTCCGGAAAGCCGGTCGGGACTTCCACGTCCCCCGCGCCATACCACGCGAAGAGGTGGTCGAAGCCGCCGTGGTTGGCGTCCGCGATGAAGCCGTCGAGGGACATCGTGGCGCCGGTCGTGACCTTGCTCATCGTTTCGCTCCTTGGTCGTATGAGGTCCTTCTACCAACGCGTCGACCGGTCCCGCGTGGATTCGACAACCTCTCCCAAGTTTTTTCTCAGCGCGTCAGGCGGCCGCCGTGTGCAGGGCCCCGATCGCCTCGTGTATCTGCTGGGCGCCCGGGTCGTCGTACTCCTTGAGGGTCGCCAGCGCGGTCTCCAGGAAGCTGCGGGCCAGCCCGCTGTGGCCGGCCTCCTGGAGTGTGGCACCCACGTCGACCATTACCAGCGCCTCGAACCGGCGGTTGCTGAGACCCCGGTACATGTCGATGGCGGCGCGGAACGCGCGCAGGGCCGGGCGCGGTTGACCCTGCGCGGCGTAGGCGCGGCCGAGGTGGTGGCGGTTGATCGCCTCGCTGTTCACTTCGCCGAGCTTGCCGTTGATCTCGCCGGCCTCCAGGTGGCATTCGATGGCCGCGTCGTAGCGGCCGGCCGCGTAGAGGGCCACGCCGAGGTTGTCCAGGTTGAGCGCGCAACCCCGTTCGTAGCCGAGGGACTCGTACATCTCCAGCGCCCGGGTGGCGTACCGGCGGGCGGTCAGGTGGTCGCCCCGCTCGCCGTAGATCGTGCTGAGGTTGCCCCACAGCATCGCCTCGCCGCGTACGTGTCCGGAGCTGCGGAACCGGTCGAGCGCGCCGCGGAAGTGGCGGAGCGCGGTGTCGAGGTCGCCCTTGAGCAGGCACATGTAGCCGAGGCCGTTGAGGACGTAGCCCTCGCCGGTGCGCTCGCCGGCCGCGCTGGCGGCGCCGAGCGCCCACTCGTGAAACTCGATCGCGTCCTGCCAGGGGATGCGGCGCTCGAAGAACGCCGTCATCGAGGTCAGCATCCGCCACGCGTGACCGCTGAAGCCGTTGTTGTCCGCCCACCGCATCACCGAGCGGATGTTGTCGTACTCCCGCTCGAACCACGCCACGGCGGCGGCCGCGTCCGCGAACTCGGGTGGCTCGACCTCCGGCTGGTACGGCGCCAGGTAGTCGCGGCGGCGGTGCGGAAGCATGGCGCTGTCGGCGGCCACGGCCGCGTGCAGGTACCAGTCGACCACCCGGCGCTCGACCCGCAGCCGCTCGGCCGGCGTCTCGTCCCGCTCGGCCTGCTCCCGCGCGTACCAGCGGACCAGGTCGTGCAGCTCGTACCGGTGCGGGCGGCGCTGCTGGAGCAGGTGGGCCGCGACGAGCTTGTCGAGCGCGTGCTTGGCCCGCCGCAGCGGCACACCGGCGAGCGCCGCCGCGGCGTCCGGCGAGATGTCGTCGGCCGGGTGCAGGCCCAGCCGGCGAAACATCGCCGCGGCCTCCGGGCCCAGCGCGCGGTACGACCAGGAGAGCGCCACCCACAGGTCGGTATGCGGGTCGCCCTCGCCGTCGCCGAAAACGTCGAGCCGGATCCGCTCGTCCATCAGCGCCTGTACGACCTCGGTGAGCCCGCCGGCCCGCTGTGCCCGCTCGGCCACGATGGCCAGCGCCAGCGGCAGCCCGTCGCACAGCTCCACCAGCCGGGTGGCCGCGTCGCGCTCGGCCGCGACCCGGGCCCCGCCGAACGAAGCCGCCAGCAGCGCCAGCGCCTCGTGCGGCGGCAACGGCCCGAGCGTGACCCGGTGCGCACCGTCGCGAATGGACAGTCCACGGAGCTGGTTGCGGCTGGTGACCACGACGAGGCTGTCCGCGCCCGGCAGGAGCGGGCGGACCTGGTCGGCGTCGCGGGCGTTGTCCAGCAGCAACAGCACCCGGCGGCCGGCGAGCACGCTGCGCAGCAGGGCGGTCCGCTCGTCCGCGCCGGACGGGATCATGTCGCTGTGCACGCCCAGGCCGCGCAGCAGCGTCTCGGCGGCGGCCGACGGCGTCATCGGCTCCCCCGGCCCGTACCCGCGAAGGTTGAGGTAGAGCTGAAGGTCGGGGAAGGCGCGGGCGACCAGGTGGGCCCAGTGCACCGCGAGCGTGGTCTTACCGATGCCGGGCGCGCCGTCGATCGCGACGATATGGGTGACCCGCCGCTCGTTTCGGGTGATCGTGGCCATCAGCCGCTGAAGCTGCGCCAGCTCCGCGCGGCTGCTGAAGTTGGCGATGTCGTGCGGCAGCTGGCGGGTGGCAACGCTCTCCGGCGGCGGGGCCTCGACCGGGGCCGGTGCGGCACCGTCGAGCAGCACGCCGCGGTGCATCTGCTGGAGCGCGTCGCCGGGGTCGATGCCCAGCTCGTCGGTGAGCACCCCGCGCACCTCCTGGTACGCGTCGAGCGCCTCGGCCCGCCGCCCGCAGCGGTGCAGCGCGTCGATGAGCCGCAGCCACAGCGACTCCCGCGTCGGGTACGTGCGGACGAGGTCGCGCAGCTCGGCGACGAGGTTGCCCGGGTTGTCCACCCGCATCTCCAGGTCGATGCGGCGCTCGGTCGCGCTGAACCACTCGTCGCCGAGGCGAGGCACCACCTCGCGGTCGAGCCAGCTCGACTCCATGTCGACGAACGGCCGTCCGCGCCACAGGGCGAGCGCCTGGCGCAGCAGGCCCAGCTCCTCGTCGGGCGCATCGGCCGCACCAGCCTTGCGCAGCAGCTCACGAAACGCCCACAGGTCGATCGCCTCCGCCGGCACGGCGAGCTGGTAGCCGCCGGGCGCGGTCTGGATGACGTCGTGCCCGAGCAGGCGGCGCAGCCGGGCGACGTAGGTGTGCACGGTGGCACGCACCCGGGCCGGCATCCGCTCGGGCCAGACCTGCTCGGCGAGCGTGTCGGTGGGCACCGAACGCCCCACCGAGACCATCAGCGAGGCCAGCAGCACCCGCATGCGGCCGGCCGGGATCACCACCGGCCGGCCGGCGTCGGTCACCTCCCACGGCCCCAGCACCTGGAAACAAACGTCCACGCCCCTGCTCATCGTCCCCCCTAGATGATGCGGCCCCAACCCCTCTACACGATTTGGGTCCGGCCGGCGTTGCAGGCTTTGCACGTATCCGTCGACGACCTTTCGATGGAGTCAAGCACGGGAGCCAGATACAAAGGCACATACAGGGTGGTAGCCATTCGTAAAATCGCAAAGCCGCTGTCGTAATAGCGCAAACGGCCATGCGCCGCCCCTCCGTGGAGGGACGGCGCATGAGCGTGGAACGGGCTAGATGGCGCACAAACCTCCGCCGCGGTTACAGATGCGACCGTCCGAGGTCGTGTAGGTATCCGGGTTCTTCGCCGGCGGCGGTGGCGGCGCGGCGGGCTGTTGCGGCGGCGCCGACTTCCCGGGCCGCGACTGGACCGGCCAGTGCTTCTTGGCACGCACCGCACCGACCGGGATCGGGCCGACGAAGTTGTACGGGTAGATCGACACCGAGGGCGGCGGCAACCAGATCGGGAAACCGCTCGGGGTCATGGTGACCCGGTCGGTGTCGGCGAAGGGTCCGGACGTCTTCGGCCACGTGTCACAGATCTGCACGATGAACTCGCAGCCGCCGGTCGTCGTCGCGCTGGCGTAGGTGATGGCCCTGCCCACCTGCTCGACACCTTGGCCGAGCGTGGGGTTGTACAGGTATCCGCTGGTACCCGGGCCGAACTCGCCCACCTTCTCCTCGGCGCGCGCCACCCGGCCGTCGGCCCACCTGCGCACGCCACCGCCGTTCGGCAGGAGCCGATGCTGATCGGTGAACGCGCCCGCGTCATGGGCTCGCACGCTTGTCTTCATCTTCTGGGTGAGCCGCAGCTGCCGCCATGCCGTCCGTGCGGCTCCGGCCACGATCTTCCCGGCGCCGAGGACGGAGCCCGCGACGTCGAGACCGCAGTCCACCGCGTTGCCGCCGCCCGAGCAGTTGTAGGCGGCGTTGTACAGCCCGGCGCCGAAGGCCACCCCCGCGGCGAGCAGCCCGACCGGACCGGTCGCCACGATGGCCAGCAGCCCGGCGGCAGGCGCGACCCACTTGGTGACCTCGGCGACCACCTTGACCGCCTTCTTCACCGTCCGGCCCAGCCAGCTCCAGAAGCCGAGTCCGGTCGGGTCGGAGAGGGTGACCGGGTTGTTGTTGCTGTACGTGTACCCGTGCAGCTGCTGTGGATCGGTCGGGTCCATCAGCGGGTCGACCGAGACGAACCGGCCGAGCAGCGGGTCGTACTGGCGGGCGCCGATGTTGGTGAGGCCGGTAGAGGAGTCGATCCGGCCGCCCACGAAGCCCTTGTCACCCACCCACGGCACCGGCGCACCCCGCGGCGCGCCGAACGGGGTGAGCCGCCGCTGGGTGACCTTGAGGCTCGCCGCGTCGATCGCCACCTGTGCGGTGCCCTGGTGGTCACCGGCCTCCCAGCTCACGCCGGCCGCCGTGCGCGTCGCCACGGTGTCGTCGCCGTGCTGGTAGTACCGGGTCGCGGCCAGCTTGCCGGTCGCCTTCGTCAGCGTCAGGTCCTGCCCGTCCAGGTACACGGTGATGGTCGTCGGATCTTCGCGGAGCAGCCGCTCGCCGTCCGCGTCGTAGACGAATCGGGTCTTCTTGTCGCCCTCGCTGAGCTGCGCCAGCTTGCCCAGCGGGTCCCATTCCAGCACCTGCCCGGGCCGGGTGAGCGTGTTGCCCGTGCCGTCGTAGGTGAAGGCGTCCGTCTTGGTGCCGGAGGGTCCGGTCGTGGTCACCGACGCCAGCTTGTGCGCGCCCGCCGCCGGGTACCCGTACGTGCGCTCGGTGTCGCCCGCCGCCGCGTGCTGGGTCTCGGTCAGCCGGTTGCCGACGGTGTCGTACGTGTACGAGTGCCAGTAGGGTGCCGCCCCGGCCAGCGAGCCGGTGTCGGGTGCCGCGCCGCAGCCGCCGCCCGGGGTCCACACGTCGGTGAGCCGGCGCAGGTGGTCGTACCGGAAGCACTGCACGTCGTGCGGCAGGTCCATCGGCGTGTTGGCGATGGACGTGACGTTGCCGGTCGGGTCGTAGGTGTAGTTGACGTCGGTCTGCATCGGTCGCGGCAGCTCGGCGTCGACGATGGCGCGGGTGAGCCGGCGGGTGCTGTCCTCGTAGTAGAACGACAGCCAGGCCCGCTTGCCTGTCGCGCCGAGCTGGATCCGCTCGGTTTCGCCGTAGCGCGTGTAGCTGGTCTTGGTGACGTACTCGAACGTGCCCGAGCCCTCCGGGCCGCCGGTGAGCTTGGTCGGGTTGCCGAGCTCGTCGTACTCGTGGGAGACGGTCTCCTTGCCCAGGTCGCCGATCGCCGGCAGGGTCGTCCCGTTGGCCGAGCCGTCCCAGTTGAGCGTGCTGTACGTGGTGTAGGAGCGGGCGAGCGTCTGCGTCCGGGGGCTCTCCGGGATCGTCACCGTGGTCTCGTACGGGTGGTAGAGCTCGGTGTAGTTCGCGATCGACCGGGTGTAGGCGGCGCCGTCCACGTAGCGGGTGGACGAGGCGAGCTGCCCCAGCCCCTTGAACGCGGTGTCGTAGGTCCACAGTGCCAGCAGCGTGTCGCCGGTCTTCACGGTCAGCTTGCGCCCGAGCTTGTCGTACGCCGTCGTGAGCGTGACGCCCTTCGCGTCGGTCGCGGTGACCGGCTGGCCGGCGTCGTTGTACGTCGTGGTCGAGACGCCCCGGTCGGGGTCCTCGTGCCGGACCTTGTTGCCACGGATGTCGTACCCGATCCGCCAGACGTTGCCGCCGGGGTCCTTTGTGGACGCCAGCTGCCCGGCCTTCGTGTACGTGTAGGTCGTCGAGTCGTACGTGCCGGATGGCGTGCCGCCGCGGTACTGGCGCAGCTCGACCGTCTGGCCGCGGCCGTCGGTGATGGTGGTGGTGGCCGTGCCGCCCGCGGCCGGGGTCAGGTGCACCCGGTCGCCGCCGTACGTCGTGGTGGTACGCCACCGTTCGACCGCGCCGGCCTTGTAGACCTCGGCGACCGTGCGGCCCGCGCCGTCGTAGAGCGTGACGGTGTGTCCGGGGATCTCGGTGTCGCTGGCCACCCAGATGTTGTCGTCGATCGCGGCGTCGTTGAAGTACGGCTGGGTGTTCTTGTAGGCCCGGCCCTGCGAGTCGTACCGGGTGTCGGTGAGCAGCCGGCCGCCGCCCACCGCGGGCACCTGCTTCTGCCGCAGCCGCAGCAGCCCGTCGTAGATCTCCTTGGTGGTGAGGTAGTTGCCGTTCGCGTTGAGCGTGCTGGTCGTCACGACGGTCGGCCCGTTGCCCCGCACGAGGTACGAGAACTTGGCGCTCCCCGCGTCCGGGTACTTGGTCCGGGACCGGTTGGGCAGCCAGACCTGGGTGGAGCGGCCGAGCGCGTCATACGCGGTCTCGGTCTTCCGCTTGTTGGCGTCGACGACCGTGATCGGCAGGCCCCAGGCCGGCTCGAGCGTGGTCGTGACCGCGTGACCGAGCGGGTTGGTGGTCACCGTCTGGGTGACCGGGCCGCCGGTCGCCGGCGTGTAGACGGTCCGGGTGACCTCACCCATCGCGTCGCGCGACTCCACGACCCGTCCGTGTTCGTCGTAGACGCTGCTGCCGGTGGTGTAGTACCCCGGATCGCCGGAGGCCGGTCGGGTGGACAGGCTCCGGGTGCGGGTCAGGTTGCCGGCGGCGTCGTAGTCGTTGAGCACGTCGGTGACGGCGTCGCCGGGAAAGGACGGTGTCTTGCCGCAGCTCGTCGCCACCGTCTCGATGCGGGATGCGAGGTTCATCAGCCACGGGCCGGTCTTGCGGGCATACGTGGTGCGGGTGCACCGGTCGTCAGCCGCCGTCGCGACGTCACCGAGGTCGTCGACGGACTCGATCTGCCCGCGATCGTCGTATGTGGACTCACCGCGGGTGGTGCGCCAGCCGCCGGCGGCCAGCGCGGTCCATTCCTCGGTCACCCCGGTGCGCACGATGTACGACTTCAGCGCTCCCCGGGTCGCGGTCGGCCCGCGCCAGGTCGGCTCCTCGATCTTCTTTTCGACCACCCGGTCGGTGTCGCCGTCATACGTGATGGTCTCCAGCCGCACGCCCTGGAGCCAGTCCTCGTCGTCGCGCGCCGGACCCTCGGTCGCCTGCACCTTCACCGCGCGCGGGCCGCCGTTGGGCAGCTTGTCGCCGTGCATGCCGCGGTAGAAGCGCTGCTCGGTCCGGCCGATCGGGCCGCTGGGGTCGCCCGGCACGCCGGTGCGGATCCGCACCTTGCCGTAGCCCCGGTACTCGTCCCAGGTCTTCTTGTCCTCCTTGGTGAACTCGGAGGTGTCGTAGTGCCACGCCGCGCCGTCGAGGTACTCGTACGTCGTGACCTGCTGGATGTTGGCCACGATCGGGTCGGGCAGTCCGGTGAACTGGTCCGACTGGGTGACGCTCGCGACCACGTACTTGTGGAAGTAGTCGGTACGCTCCGGCACGTTCTTCGGCGCCCAGCGCACCGGGAAGCAGCGCAGCGTGTTGGTCTCCGGGTTGGCCGGCATCGAGCTGCCCTCGACACAGTTCGGGTTGGCGTAGTGCACGGAGAGGGCGCCGCCGCTCTCCGAGACGACGGCTGTGACGCGGTACCGGTTGAGCGGCGCCAGACCATCCACCTTGAACACCCGGTTGGAGAGCATCCGCCCCTCGAACGTCACCGCCGGAAGCTTGAGCTCGCCGCCGACGTGTCCGGTGTGGACGATGCTCTTCAGCCACAGTGCGGCCTTCTCGCCGTCACCCGGGTTGGGGAAGATCTGCTCCAGTGCCCAGGAATCCACGTCGCTGAACGCGCTACCGGCGTCCCGCACCCGCGTGACCACCTTGGCGAGGCGCTTGGTGGACCAGAACGTGGGCGAGTAGTGGTCTTTGCACGTCGCCGTGTCGCACTTCTCGTCCCAGGGCACGTCCGGCCAGTTGTCTTTCTTGTCCGGGGTGCAGTTGCTGCCGGGCACGCACCGGTCGGCCACGACGAACTCGACCTGGCCGCTCGCCTGCTGGCCCTCGCGCATGCCGTACTCGATCGTGCGCAGCGTGCCGCCCCGCACGTAGGAGACGGCGGCGTCCTTCTTGTTCATGCCGTACGAGTTCGTCTCGGTGTCGTACCCGTACAGGATCAGGTTGCCGTTGCGGTCGACGACCTTGTCGAGGTTCCAACGCCAGCCCTGCACGCAGTGCGACGCCGCGAATCCCTCGGCCTTGTTGCACGGCTCGTCCTTGTCGTCGCCGAAGACGGGTACGGTCCACGTCGACTTCGCGGCGGGACGGGACCCGAAGAAGTACTGGGTGCCGTCGACCGTCGTGATCTTCCAGTACTCGCCGTCGTCGTCCCCGTTTCCGGCGCCGGTGAGTCGCTCGATCCGCGAACCGTCGTCGCTCTTGGTCCGCCAGCGGCCGTCGCCGTCACAGCAGATCAGCAGCCCGCCGCCGCCGTTGAACGTGGCGACCGCGTTGTCGCTGCGCCAGCAGAGGTCACCGGTCTCCGGCGGGGTGGTGCCGCCCATCGTGTCTTCCGCGCAGGCGCCGTAGACCCGCTCGATGAAGCCCGGCGCGAGGTCCCATCCGTCACCGATCCAGGAGGCCTGGTTGTTCGTCGCGCTGGTCCGTCCGTCCACGGCGGACGAGGTGTACGACAGCGCGAGGTCCGGCTTCAGCCCGCCCGGCGCCGGTGGCACCCGCAGCGGGTACGACCAGGTGAAGTCGCCGGTCTGCGCGGAGACCTGCCAGGTCGCCGAGGGCGACAGCGACGTCGCCGTCGGGGTGCCGGCGCCCTGCTTGGGCGTCCCCGACGCGGGCTGATCGCCGCGCAGCGCGTTCTTGCTGGCCTGGTCCTGCTCCCTGGTACCTGACGTCTCCTGAGTGACCGGTGTGGACGGTGTCGTCGGTAGGTCGACGGACGGCCCGCCCGCGGCGAGCGCCGGTGCCGGCGCCGCCACGGCGCTGAGCAACGAAGCCGCGAGCACCGCCACCAGCCCGGCGGCCACCCGCCTACGAAGCGCTCTCATGCTGCCTCCCCTATCGGCCGGCTCAGCTGCACGAAGCCGAGCTGGCGATCCAAGACGGTTCCCTCACAGTCGGCGGCCACGGAGACAAACCGCTGACCGCCCCCGACGCACCGGTAGATCGGCTGGCTCGTGACGCCCGCGGGAGCGGCGGTCCAGACGTGACCGATGGCGGCCAGCACGGTCTTGCCCTCGCAGGCCTGGTCGGTGGAGACGAAGTAGTCGAAGTCCTCCTGGCAGCTCATCAGCGGCACGGTGCCCGGCTGGGCGACCAGCGGCACCCACCCCGCGAGGTACTCCCGCTTGTACCCGGGCGGTCCGCCATCCACTGTGGACGCGTGGTCGAATGGCCCGGTGTCGTACGCGTAGCGCATGAGCTGGGCGTACGCGACTGTGTGGCCGAGCACGCGTTCGTTGGTGCCGCCCTCGCAGTCGGAGCGGCGCGACTCGAAGTGGTCCGAGCCCATCCAGCAGCGGTAGATCGGCATCGTCACCACGCCGGCCGGTGGGTCGATGTAGACCCGGCCGACCTCGCCCAGCCCGGTCTGGCCCTCGCAGGCCGCGTCGACCGAGGTGAACGTGTCACCGCTCTGGGTGACCCGGCACGAGTAGAGCAGCCTCGTGTTCGGTTGCCCGTCTCGCACCAGCAGACCCAGGGTCAGCTCGTGGTGGTATCCGTCGGGCGGTGTGGTGGTCGTGCCCGTGTAGCGCTCGCCGGCGGCGTTCACGAACCGGCCGAGCTGTCCCTCCGGCGGTGCCGGCCACGAGCCCTGCCGGGCGATCGCCGCGTCGGACATCGCGCCGAGTGTGAGGTTGACGTCGTCGAGCGCGCCCAGGAAGAAGTCCGCCGGCGCGCCGTTGAACCGGCCTCGCCCGACGGTCGTCGGCCCGGTCGCCCGCCAGAGCGCGACGTTGTCCCGGACGGCACCCAGCTTTCCGTCCACATAGATGCGTAGCTGCCGGGCCGGGTAGTCGTAGACGCCGGTCACGTGCGTCCACTGTCCGGCCACGGCCGGCGCCGGGGCCGCCACGTAGGCCAGCTCCGCCGAGTCGGAGTCCTCCACCGGCCCGCCGAAGACCCACCGCTTCAGGGCCGGGCGGTACTGGAGCAGGTAGCCGCTCATCCGGCTGCCGTCCTGGCCGACCGCGGTGGCCGTCCGGTCGGTGCGGTCGAGCTTCGTCCAGGCGGAGACGCTGAAGCTGTCCGTCATGCTCAGCGAGGGCTGCTGCGCGACGCCGGCGCCGGACACGCCGTCCAGCTGGAGCGCCTTGCCGCTGACCCCGGCCACGTAGGACGCGCCACCGGAGACGGTCAGGTCGTTACGGGTACCGGTGTAGTCGCGGCCGGTGCCGTCGTCGAACTCGTAGACGTCCATGTTCGGCGCGGCGACGTCGTCGTGCACCTTGCGGATCTCGCCGTCGGTGAGGGCCCGCGAGTACGCCCGCACATCGTCGACCCCGCGGCTGAAGAAGTCCGCGTTGCCGCCCTTCCACTTGGCCCGGCCGATCGACAGCGGCCCGGTCGCGGGAAGCACGGTCACGCCCACCTCGGCACCGACCAGCGCGCCGTTGACGTAGAACCGGACCTGGTGCGAGCCGGCGTCGTAGGTCATCGCCACGTGTGTCCAGCTGCCGACCACCGCCTGCCCGGGCGCGGTCAGGATGACCACGTTGGTCCCCGGGCTGTCGTTGTCGACGCCCGGCACCACCAGGCCCCAGGCCTTTTCCGGCCCGCGGTACTGGAGCATGAACGTGCTGAGCCGGCCGCCGTCCTGTGCCACCAGCGTCTGGCTCGCCGTGCCGGCCTGGGTCAGGTAGGCCCACCCCGCCACGGAGAAGCTCCGGCTGGTGTCGACGACCGGGCCGGCCGTTTCCGCGTAGGCGGTGGTGCCGTCGAGCAGCACGCCGTACCCGTTGCGGCCACCGGTCCACGTGACGCCGCCCTTGAGCGTCGCGGTGCGCCCGCTGCCGCTGGAGTCGGCGAGGGTGGTGCCGGTGTTCTCGTCGACCTTCCAGTGCCCGAGGTCCGCCGCCGGCAGCGTCGCCGGGGGCCGCTCGGCGGGGTACGAGGTGAACAGCGACCAGACCCGGTCCTTGTCCAGCGCGCCGGTGTGGAGGCGCACGTCGTCGATCCGGCCCCGCCACTGCTCGCCGGTCGTGCCGCCGTCCCTGCCCTGGCCGATCCGCACGCCGCCGGAGTGCGGCCACGGGTTGTTGAGTGTGCCGTCACCGATGCGGTTGCCGTTGACGTAGAGCCAGAGCTTCTTCGCCGGCGCGTCGTACACGCCGGTGAGGTGCACCCACTTGTCGAGGTCGGCCGGTTCGGTGCTCACCACCGCCTTGGTCGCCGCGGCGCCCGGCGCGTCCGACTCCGGCATCTCGAAGATCCAGGCGCCACGCCAGCTCTGCCCGTCGTTGATGACGTGCCCCAGCCGGAACTTGCTCGTCTTCTGGCCGTCGACCGTGACCACGTCCGCCTTGCACTCGCTGACGGTTTGGAGGTCGCACTCCGTGGAGTCGAGGAACGCCCACGCGCTCACCGTGAAGCTGGCGTCGGTGCGCAGGTCCACCGCGTCGGTCGTGACGGCGCCGGTCCCGTCGAAGTCGACGCCGTTGCCGGCCCGGCCGGGTGCGAACGCGGCACCGCCGGAGAGCTTCGCCCGCTGCGCGCCGACCGCGTCCGCGGCGCCGGTGCCGCTGGACTCGTCCAGCGCCCAGTTGTGCGCGAGCGTGAGGTCCCGTCCGGCCATCACGCGGATCTCGTCGGCGAAGAGCGTGCGGCTGTACACCGCCACGTCGTCGATGGCACCGGGGAGGTAGTCGACCGGCACGCCGCCCATCTTGTTGCGGCCGATCTGGATCCGGCCGGTCGTGTGGTCCCAGGCGTTCGTGTGGTCGCGGGTCGCCGCGAGCACGCCGTTGACGTAGAGGAGCAGCTTCCCGGCGTCCGCGTCGTACACGCCGGCCAGGTGCGTCCAGACCCCGATCTGCGCCTTGCCGCCGATCGCCCGGTGTGCCTCACCGCCGCTGTCGGTGTCCTGGCTGAACATCGTGAACGACCAGCCGCCGCCCGGATCCGCCTCGATCTTGAACGAGCTGGCCCGGTTGCCGTCCTGCGACACCACGCCGTAGTGGGCGCCGACCTTCTCCAGCCGCACCCAGGCCGAGGCCGAGAAGCTGCGACTCGTGTTGATCGCGTGCGGCGCGCTGGCGAACCCGGTGCTGCCGTTGAACTGCAACGCCATGTCGGACGGGTCCGGGTACGCCGTCTGTCCGCCGACCAGGTCCACGCCGCCCTCGGCCTTCGCGGTGAGCCCGCGGGTGGACGAGTCGGGCGTCTCACGGGTCGTGCTGTCGAGGCCGTCCAGGCGCCACTGGCCCGAGGTGACCCCGCTCTGCGCGACGAGTCCCTCGATCTCCGCCGCGGAGAGCGCCCGGCTGTACGCCCGAAGCTCGTCGACGGTGCCGGCCCACGCGTTGGTCTGCGCGTTCTGCCACAGGGCGCGCCCGACCACGAGTTCGCCGGTCGCGTGGAAGCCACCGTTGTACGGCGCCGAGCCGGCCTTCTTGCCGTTGACGTATATCTCGATCTTCTGGGTCGACGCGTCGTACACGCCCATCACGTGCGCCGGTGCGCCCAGCGTGGCGGTGTTCGGCCCGCTCGCGACAACCGAGTCCCCCGGCCTGGTGACCGAGTCGGCGGAGGGCACGTAGAGCTCCCACCTGCCGCCGTCGGTGTTGCGGTAGCCGAGGAAGAACGCGGAGTTGACGGCGCCGGACTGGGAAACCGCCGTCGAGGTGTGCGTCGCCGCCGGCGCGGTGTCCAGGCGCAGCCAGCCACCGATCGTGAAGCTGCGGTCGGTACGCAGCACGCTCGTGCCGGTGCTCGCGTAGTCGTCCGGGCTGTCGAGCAGCAGCGCTCCGTTGACCGGGCTCGGCGCGAGCCGCGCGCCGCCGTGCAACACCGCCGCCGCACCACCCGGCACCGCGTTGGGCACGGTGCGGTCGGCGTCCTCCGGCCGCCTCGGCAGGTCGAACTTCCAGTGTCCAAGCTGGACGTTGTCCCGGCTCACCTCGGCCGTCACCTCAGCGGTGGTCAGCGCCCGCTCGTAGACCTTCACCTCGTCGATCCCGCCGGTGTAGCCGTAGCCGATCCGCAGCACGTCCGCGCCGTGCCACGGCGCATTGTGCGGCGCCGAACCGACCAGCCGGCCGTCCACATAGAACTTGACCGTCTTGGTTACGGCGTCGTGTATGCCGGCCAGGTGCACCCACTCGCCGGCGATCGCCGGCGACTGCACGAAAGACCACCCCGGCGGGTTCGCCTGGTCGGCCTGCGGCAGCACCCACACCCAGGCCTTCTTGTCCGCCTGGTACTGGATGCAGAAGGCGCAGGTGTTCTGGCCGTGCTGGCTGACGACCGTGTACGACTGGTCCTCGGCCTTGTCGAGCTTCGCCCAGGCGGTCACCGAGAAGCTGCCGTCGGTCCGCACCGTGTTCGGGGCGGTGATCTGGCCGTTGCCGTCGAGCCGCAGGCCGGTGCCGACCGCGCCGCTCGCGTACCGCACGGTGCCGTGCGGGGTGCCGTCCCGGTCACCGAGGAACGCGGTGTCCTCGGCGTTGCCGTCCAGCGACCACTGGGCCAGCGGACCGTTTCCGGCGCGCACGTAGATGCGGTACTCCTGCGTGGGGCTGGCGTGCCCGGCCCGGTCCTTGCTCTGTACGTAGAGCGTCTGCGGGCCGTCGTCCGTCGGCGCGATGTTCACGGTCGCCGGGCCGCCGAGCGCCGAGGCGTCGACCTTGTTCGTCGGCGGGTTCTGGAAGCCCCAGAGGTAGTGGTCGATGTCGTCGACCCGGACGCCGGGCTTGCCTGGCTCCGTCGGCGTGAAGGTGAACTGGTCGGGCTGGCCGATGCCACCGTGCCAGCGGTTGTCGCTCTGGTAGATCCGGGCGCTGACGCCGGGCTTGGAGCCGGGCGGGTCGAGGTCGACCCGGAACGAGAAGCCGCCGGCCGCCTCGCTGCCCCAGTATCCGTCCGCGCCGTGCACCCACCAGCCGATCAGCTTGCCGTTCTTGTTCTTCAGGTTGACCGGGGCGCTGTGCCGGGTGCCATTGGCCTGGGTGCCACCGTCCCAGGCGGTCTCCACGCCGTCGGCCGAGTAGCGCCACTGCGGGTACAGGTTGTCGCCGTCCGGGTCGGTCAGCGTCGCCTGAAGCGCGATGTTCTCCTGGCCCATGTACGGGACGCCGGCACACCAGCGGCACGCCGGCTTCAGCGGCGGGTCCATGCCGAGGTTGACCGGCTTGTCGGGCCGGCTGTTGAAGTGGACGACGAGACCCGTGGCCCAGCCGTCGTACTTGCGCCAGGTCCACTTGTCGCCCTCGGACGCGCCCCCGATCGTGTACGTCGACTGTCCACCGGCTCGCAGGCCGCCCGTCACGTTGAAGCCGATGGGCTTGTCGCCCGCACAGCCTGTGTAGTTACTCTCCGCGACCCGGGAGTCCAGCGGATGCTCGAGGTCGATCGGCGGCTGGTTGCCCCACGTCGTCCCGCTGTCGATGCCCCGCTCGGCGAGGTATACCTTGTGGACGGTCGTTCCGCAGCTCGGTCCGTAGACGATCTTCGCGTTGAGGGTGGCCGAGAGGATCTGCTTCCCGCCGAGGAAGCCAGTGTCGAACTGGAAGATGGAGCGGGTCTCGCCGATTCCGGCGCAGCCGCCCCAACCGCAGTACCCGACCTTCGCCCAGCCGTCGACGTCGTTGGCGCCCTGCCAGTACGACGTGCCGGCCGCGCCGCTGAAAACCTTCGTCCAACCTGGACGGTGTGGGTAGCCGAAGGCCGGGTCGATGGTGACCGGAAAGCGGGTCTTCGAGCCGCGCAGCAGGGCGGCGTCGGGCGAGAGGACCAGCGCGCCGCGTTCGAGGGCGACGCCGACGCGCGCCGACTTCGACGCGCTGTCCCACATCGCCGACGGTGGCGCCGCGAAGAGCACCCGCCCCTTGGCGTCCCGCGCCTCCAGCCCGCCCTTGCGGGTGACGGTCAGCTTGACGTCCTGTGTGGACAGGCCGAGCCGAATCCGGCGCAGGGCCGGCTGCTTCGCCGCCGACGCGTTCTCGACGACGAGGTGCTGCGTGTACCCGTCGAAGTCGGCCCGCATCCGCAGGTCGACACCGGGCAGCACATCCGGGTACGTGGCGGTCGCGCCGGAGAGCACCGGCTCGGGCAGCTTGCCCGGCCAGGTCAGCGCGATCGTCTTACCACCGCGGCCGTAGCGCACGAGGGGCGACTTGGCGCCGCCGCCGGAGAGCACAAGATCGGCCTCCACCGCGCGCGGCGCCACCGTGCCGTCCGGCCGGCGCACGAGCGTGGTGTCGACGCCGATCCAGCGCCCGTCCCGCAGCACCCGCTGGGGGGACGCGTGGAGCGTCGCGGTCATCGTGCCGTCGGGCTGCGCGTCGACCACCCGCGTCGGGGTGGTCATGTCCGCCACGCGGACCGGAGCCTTCTGCGCGATGGCGGCGCGTACGGCGCTATCGGTGTCCGGCGCTTCCCGGACGATCGGCGCGGCGGCGCGCTCGACCCCCGGCGTGTTGACGACTACCGAGGCGGCCGGCAATAGAGCGGCCGCCAGAAGGATTGTGAGCGCCGGAACAACGCGCCGGCGCAGGGGGTACCGAAAGGACAACTGACGCACGTGGACTCCCCGGATCGGGCTGTGGTGCGGTCAGTTTGTCTGCGAGCCCCATTCACAAACCTTTCATCGACCTGGTACCACGAGCGCCGCCGGGGACGGATCATCCGTTTAGTGGATCACTCACCGGGGTATCGGAGCTTAGGCTTACCTAAGTTGGCGGCGAAGGGGTGGGGCCGTGGGGTTCGCGTCGAGGGTGCGTGAGGTCACCCGCTCCGACCACGCCGCCGCGCAGGCCATGACCTACTTCGACGCGCTGCTCAGCGGCAGTCTCGACCGCGCCGGATACGCCGCGCTGACCGCTCAGCTCTTCTTCGTGTACGAGACGCTCGAGGAAGCCGCCACCGAGATGCGCGCCGATCCGATCGCCGGTCCGTTCGTCGCCGACGAGCTGGCCCGGCTCCCCGCGCTCGTCGCCGACCTCACCCACCTGATCGGGCCCGACTGGCCCGCGCACGTGGCGGCCAGCACGGCCACCTCCGAATACCGGGCCCGGCTCCGCGAGGTGGCGTTCACCTGGCCGGCCGGGTTCGTGGCGCACCACTACACCCGATACCTCGGCGACCTGTCCGGCGGTCAGATCATGCGGCGCGCGCTGCTCCGCGAGTACGGGCTCGACGGCCCGGGCACCCGCTTCTACGAGTTTCCCGGCATCGAGCCGCGCGCGTTCAAGCAGCACTACCGGCACCTGCTCGACACCGCGCCGTGGGACGCGGTCGAGCAGGACCGGTTCCTCGACGAGGTCTCCCTCGCGTACCGGCTCAACACCGCGATGCTCGACGACCTCGGTAAGGTGGTCGCGTGACAGCCCCGTTCACCCCCGACGTGATCGAGGCGATCAAGCGGCACATGAATGGCGACCATGCCGACGACCGCGAAGCGTGCGCCAGCCTCGGCGTGGAGCCGCGGGCCGACGCACGCTCACCGCTGGCTCTTACGCGGCGGGTGCGTAACCCACGACCCGACAGACCTCGAACCGGTCCGGCCCGGGCAGCAGGGCCGGGTCCTCACCGGGCAGCAGCTCGGTGTCCATGACCGCCTTGCCGATGCCCTCCAGCGCCGGCATGCTCGTGGCGAGCGTGACAAGGGTGACCTTGGCCTCCTCCGGGTCGAAGAGCACCAGCGAGCGCACCCGTCCCGGCAGGTCGCGGACAGCGGGCAGAATCCGCTCCCGGCCGGACCACCGTGCGGCCTCCAGCCGGGCGGCGCTGAGCGGTCCGTCGAAGTAGAGCAGCGTCGCCACCTCGGGACGCTCGCCGGCCGCGACGCCGGGCCAATCCTCCTCCACCTCGTACACGTCGTCGCTGTGCAGCGTGGCCGGCCGGGGCTCGCGCAGCGCGTCTTGGCGGGTCTGCCAGAGCGTCACCGTCGCGCTCCAGCCGATGCCGATCTGTTCGAGGAGGAACAGCCCGGCGAAGCCCGGATGCCCCTCGGCGTCGAATCCATTGGGAACGTTTCGCGTGGTCTGAAGTCGTGCGTACATGCCAAACACGGTGCGCCTTTCCAGGCCCGCTGAAATCAGTGGTGGCACGTACTTCAGGTACGTAGTCCGTGCTTGAGCGCCCACGCCGCCACCTGCGTGCGGTTGGTCAGCCCGAGCTTGCCGAGCAGGTTACGGACGTGCGTCTCGACGGTCCGCTCGGAGAGCACCAGCTTTTCGGCGATGGCCCGGTTGGCGAGCCCGTCCGCGACCAGGCGGGCGATCTCGCGCTCCCGGCGAGTGAGCGCCGTGCCGTCCAGCTCGGCGGCGAGCGCGTCCGCCGCGGCCAGGGTGGGCGCCATGCCGAGGCGACGGGCCGTGTGCGCGCACCGCTCGGCGAGGCTGGCGGCCCGCTCACGGTCGCCCGGCCCGTCGCGCGCCACGAGCACGCGGGCGAGGTGGAGGCGTACCACGGCCTGGAAAGGCGGCGCGCCGGCCCGCTGCTCCATCGCCTCCGCCTCGGTCAGGTGCCGCACGGCCGCGTCAAGGTCGCCGAGCGTGGCCGCGAGCCGGCCGACCACGCCGGCCGCCGCGCCCAGGTATCCGGTCGCGGCCGCGAGGTGGTACCTGGCATGTGGCAGCAGCGCCCGGTAGCAGAAGTCGGCGACCTCCCGGGTGCCGTCGCCGGTGAGCCCGACGGCCAGCTCCGCGGTGTACCCGAGCGTCGGCATCCAGCGGGGGTCCTTCGGCAGGTCGGGCAAGGCGACCCGGAGCCGCTCGAAGTGCGCCCAGGCACGCGCGGTGTCACCGGCGGCGAGGCGGTAGGCGCCGTGCACCGCCATCACGATCGGCAACGGCACCTCGCCGAACTCGCTCACCCCCGGCTCGTACTCGCCGAACCGCCCGGTCAGCCGCAGGACATCCATCATGAACGGGTAGAACAGCCCCGCCGCGCTGACGTCCTGGAGGCCCCGCATCACCTCGAACGCGGCGAGGGCGAGCCGTTCCGCTTCGGCGAAGTCACCGGCGGCCAGCTCTCGCGTAGCTCGAGTGCGCAGCAGGTGCCAGCGCGCCAGCGGCCAGCCGAGCCGATCGACGAGACCGGCGAGGGCGGCGATCTCGACGTCGACCTCGGCGAGCCCGCCGAGCTGGAAAGCGGCGTCGATCCGCCAGATCTGCCCCCACAGCGGCGCTTCCGGCCGCCCGGGCACGGCGCCGAGGTCACGCAGGCGCGAGCCGAGCTTGAGCCGCTCGGCCACGCCCTCCGGCCCCGGGATCAGGCGGTGGCGGGCGTGCGCCACGTCGACAAGCGCAGCCGGGTCGCCACTCCGCTCGGCCATCGCGGTGGCCCGCCGGCTGAGCTCGTCGGCGGCCTCCACCTGGCCGTACTCCGAAAGCGCGACAGCATGCTGCGCAAGCACCCGGGCGTGCGTGGCACTCTCCTCGTCGCGCAGCAGCGTCCGGGCCCGGCCGCACAGTCCGGCGATGGTCTCGTTGGGCGGCCCGTCGATCCCTCGAACCACGAGCGCCGCGCGGGCCACCAGGTCGGCGCGGCCGCCCTCCTCCGCCAGATCCGCCGCTGCGGTGCAGTGCGCCAGCGCCTCGGTCACCTGCCCGTCCGCGTAGGCGGCGTCGGCGAGGTCGAGCAGCAGCTCCGCGCGCCCCACGCCGCCGAGGCCCGCGCCGCCGGCGAGGTCCAACGCGCGCGCGTACCAGTGCGCGGCGTCCGCGAAGGCCAGGGCCCGATCGGCGGCCGCGGCGGCCGCCCGGCAGGCTTCGATGGCGGTACGCCGGCTGGCCGCGTCCACCGCCGCCCGCACCCGATGCCGTGCGAGCTCGCCGGCGTGCGCTCCTTGCGACGCGTCCAGCGCGTCGGCGATCCGCCGGTGCCAGTCGATCCGCTCGGCGCGGGGCAGCTCGTCATACCGCGCCTGGCGTACCAGCGCGTGGGCGAAGCGGAGGCGGTCGGGTGTGTCCGGGTCGTCGACGAGTACGCCCGCCGCGATGGCCTCGGCGAGCTGTTCCGCGGTGCCGGCTTCGACGGTCCCGCCTTCGGTGGCCGCGGCCAGGATCGCGACGTCGAACTCCTCGCCCATCGCGCTCGCGCCGCCGAGCAGTGCGCGGCAGGCCGGGCTCAGCCGTTCCAGGCGGTACCCGGCCATGGCCCGCACGTGCGCCGGCACCGGCAGCTCGGTGGCCGGTCCGGCGAGCCGCTCCTCCTGCACCAGCACCCGGGCCAGCTCACGCACGAAGAGCGGGTTGCCGCCGCTGACCCGGTGCACGTACGCCGGCCAGGAAGGATGGCCCTCCCGCAGGTAGGCGGCCACGTCCGGCTCGGTGAGCGGCCCCAGCGCGAGCGTATGCGCGGGCAGGCCGGCGAGAGACGCGGTCACCTCTCGGGCGGTGCCCAGCAGCAGTACCCGGGCACCGCCGAGCTCGCCGCACGCGTGGCGCAGCAGCCGCAGCGAGGCGTCATCCGCCCACTGGAGGTCGTCCAGCAAGATCACAAGCCCGTCCGGCTCGGCGGCCGCGAGCAGCGCGCGCACCGCCCGCTCGACCGCCAGAAACCGCGCCGCCGCCGGTGGCCCGTCACCCATCTCGAGCAGGGCCGGTGACAGCCCGAGACCCCGCCCTTGCTCCAGCACCCGCACCCACGGCCAGAACGCCGGCGCACCCTCGTCGGCCACCGCCCGCCCGGTGAGCACCGGCACCCCGGCCGCGGCGGCCCCGTCGGTAACGCGGGCGGCCAGCGCCGACTTGCCGATACCCGCCTCGCCGTGCAGCAGCACGAACCCACCCCGCCCGCCATCCGCCGTGGACCGCAGCCGGGCCAGCTCGGCCAACTCCCGGTCGCGGCCCACGAGGCGGCCGTGGGTACTCACGCCTCGTATTCTGCGCCCGCCGCCGGACGCAGGGCCCTACTACGGCGCGCGTACCCGCCGAAGAGCGGATGCGCAGGATTCCGTACACCCTTTGCCCGCACTCGACGGACGCCCCGAAGCCCTGTGACACGGAGTCTGGACGCATCGACGAAGACGACCAGAAACGGAGCGACCGCCATGACAGTCACGACCCCTCCGATGTCCCTCGACGGAATGCGCGCGATCCTCACCAGGTGGCTGGCCAAGCACAGCATCGCCCTGCTCCGCGTCAGCCTGGGCGTGGTCTTCCTGGGCTTCGGCGTCCTCAAGTTCTTCCCCGGCGCCAGTCCGGCCGAGGCCTTGGTGGCCCGCACGCTCGACACGCTCTCGCTGGGCATCGTCTCCGGCCGCGGCGCGGTGCTGCTGACCGCGGTCGCCGAGTGCTTCATCGGCATCACCCTGATCACCGGCAAGTTCCTCCGCGCCGGCCTCCTCGTCCTGGCCGCGTCGCTGGTAGGCATCATGTCGCCGCTCGTCCTCTTCTGGGGCGACATGTTCCCCGGCACCCCAACCCTGGAGGCCCAGTACGTCTTCAAGGACATCGTCCTGGCGACGGGCGGCCTGGTGGTGGCGGCGAGGGCCCTGGGCGCCCGCCTGGTGCCGTAACAAAGGACCACCGACCGGCGGGCCCCACCTCCAAGGGAGGCGGGGCCCGCCGGCGACGTGTTGTTGTCGACGCCCGTCAGGCTGTGACCCGCAGAGAGAGCAGATGATCGTTCAGGTGGTCACCGATATACGCCTGGTTTCCGCCTTTCCAGCCGCCCGAGCTCTGGTAGTCCCGCTCACGGAAGCCGTGGACCCAGTAGCAATTGCTATCGACCTTCCAGGAAGACGCCGTGCTCCACAGGGAGGCAAACGATGGATGCCCGGTATTGGGAAAACTGTAACCAGCGCTGTCGCACGGCCCGTCGTAGCCAAGGAGGCTGTAGCAGAAGTTCCAGCCACAGCCGTAGTCCGCGTCTCCAAAGATGCGTACGAGCACGTGCGGCCCATCGCCGTTACTGCTGGCCACCAGGGGCGGTAGCTTCTGGCCCGCGCGGACGCATCCGTGGTCGACAACCTCGGATTCGGATTGGCCCGGGACCAACTTCCTGACCACCGCATAGCAGTGAACGCCTGCGCTACCGACTTCGTCGGCCGCGTACACGTTTTCGCTCGCCGCCGACGCGCTGGGCGCGACGGCAGAAACAGCCGTAACGATGCCCACCCCCAGCACCGCGGCGATCCGGACAGCTACTTTTACAGGACTCGTCATGCCAGTCATCCCTCCACGAGGATTTCGCGGAAATGCTTCGGCGCGTATCCAGTCATCGACGTTAATCGACGGCTCTTGCGGCCGACTTTCGTCGTTCTGACGTTTCGCTGTACCGGGCCGGGCCATGGCTTATCGGTCGAACCGGGCGATCACTGGCATCTTCGTCCGCAGTGGGCAAGTGCCCCAAATGACCGTCTGATCGGTTGCTGCGGGCCGCTGCGGCATGGTCGAATCTGCACTAATTTTCGGCGTGAGCCGGCTCCCCTCTTCCAGACGAGGACGAGAATGCGCGCATTGCTCCGCGGCGGCATCACCGCGCTCGCGTTGACCAGGTCAACGGCGGCCCGGGCATCGGCATCCACAACAACGGCGCCGCCGGCACGGTGATCACCAACAACACCGTCCGGCAGCGCTGCACCGACGGCATCCGCGTCGACGGGCCGTCGTCCGGCGTGTCCGTCCAGAACAACTTCGTTCAGGACAACGGCAACTACGACCAGAACTTCTGCCTCGGCGTGGTCGCCAACGGCGCCGACCTCGGCATCTACGACGGTGGAGTCGGCAGCACTGTCGCCGACTACAACAACACCATCGCGCGGTCCGGCGACCTCGCCTACGCGTGGAACGGCACCCGGATGGACCTGGCTGGCTTTCGGGCCGCCTCGGGACAGGCCGCCCACGACCGCGCGATCGTGAACCTCCGCGACAACTACGACTCGGCGAACTCCGCCGCACCCGGCTACCCGGCCACCGACCGCATCGGAAGCGCCCGGGTCGACGACCCCGCGGTGCCTAACACGGGCGCTGGCCCGGTGACCTACGCGGACCGGGGCTCCATCGAGACCGCCCGCCTGCCGGCGCCGCGGACCAACGTCGCGCTGGACCTCGCCGCGATGTCGGTGACGGTCGACGCCTCCGCGTCCGAGCCGGGAATCGTCCCGATCGCGTCGTACGAGTTCGACTTCGGAAACGGCACGGTCGTGAAGCAGACCTCGCCGCTCATCACATACCGATACGGCAGGACGGGCCAGTTCTCGGTGAAGACGACCGCCGTCGGGACGGACGGCCGCTCGGCGTGGCGCTCGGACTTCGTCGAGTTCCTCCCGGTGACGGCGACGATGGGCCTGCTCTCCCGGCCGCTGCTCAAGTACGTGGGTGCGAGCGGGACGCAGACGATACTCGATGTCAGTCAGGCCTCGCTGACCGCCGACGCGCAGTTCGACCTGGCCGACGCGGGCTCGGGCCAGGTGGCCCTGTTCCACAAACGTTCCGGCAAGTACATCTCCGTGGGCGGCATCGACGGCTCCTGGATGCAGATGAACGCCCTCTCGGTCGACAACGCCGCACGGTTCACCCTCATCCGCAACGCCGACGGCAGCATCTCCTTCAAGTCGATCCACAACGGGTTCTACGTCGGCCTGCACGCGCTGGACATCCCAGTGCTCTCCGTCAGCCGCAACACAATCGGCGCGTGGGAGAAGTTCTACCAAGTGAAGACAAGCGACGCCGGGCGGGCGTTCAAGGCCAGTGCCAACGGCCTGTTCGTCAGCGCCCAGCAGGCGGGCGCCCAGCCGCTCAAGGCCGCCGCGCGCATAGCCCAGTCGTGGGAACGATTCGACATCATCGACCTCGGCGGCGGAAAGGTCGCGCTGTTCGCCCGGATCAACAGCATGCTCGTCGCCGCCGAGAGCGGCGGCAGCAAGCCGCTGCTCGCCGGCCGGGTCGCGGTAGGCACCTGGGAAACCTTCACCCTGATCCGCAACAGTGACGGCACCGTCAGCTTCCGGGCCGCCGCGAACAACCTCTACGTCTCCGCCGAGCGGGCCGGTGCCCAGCCGCTGATCGCCAGCCGGCCGGCCATAAACACGTGGGAGAAATACACGATCTTCTAACCCACCCCACTGGTCCAAGCCCTCCGAGCACCACCGACGTCAAGCGGAGCCGACGTCAACGCGAGCCAAATCACCCCATAGCTAGAGGACCCTCATCGGGCTACTCGCAGATCGTGACCTCATAACGAACAGACCACGCTCCACACCAGACAGAGTCGACACGAGAAAGAGCAGATCAGAAGGGTGGGCCGCCGGGGACTCGAACCCCGAACCTAAGGATTAAAAGTCCAACCACGGAACCGCTGGTCTACGGCACGACTGCCATCGACGTCGAACGGAGTCAACGCCCGTACGAGCTGGAGATCCAGGATGTGCACCGCTGGTCCGTCCAGCTCCGGAACACACGAGCACCCACGGAGCACCCAAGCCGAACCTACGGCTCAAGCCCAGCTGTGTCCGACGAGCCCGCTCATCGTCCGCTCCCCCGGGCCGGCCGCACGGCTACCGTTACGTTCAGTAGCGCGCGGATCGCGCCAGATGCGGTAAGCCCTCCGCGTGCCAGGGCACACGGGATCGCTAACCGGGGACGTCGCCACCAGCCGCTGTCGCCGGTCGCCAGAAAGGCCTGGTCACGTCGTTCGTGCCGCACGGTCAGCCCGGCGACAAGGCAACCTCAGCTTCCGCGCCCGCCCCATCCGCGCGTCGCCGCTATCAGGGCCGGCCAGCACCAACTCCCCGCCGTCAGTGAGCAGCCGGCCAAACGTCTGGGATCCCATGGGGGTCATAGAAGGGCCTCGCTCAGGACGCCAGCAGGTCGAAATGAAATCCCACGATGAACAGGGCAAACGCCAGCACCTTGAGCATGTGCGCCGGGCGCGGCCGGTCGAGTAGCCACGCGCCCAGCCGAGCGACTCCGGCAACAGGGGCGAGCGCGATTCCTAACAGGACGAACGGAAGATAGTCAATGGTGATCAGAAGTGCCATGCATCCGAGAATCAGCAGCACGTTTCCCCACCACGGCCAAGCGTCGCCGAAAAATGGTCGCCCGCCTGTATACAGCAGCACGACCGGCACGGTGAGAAGGATCATGAAGAGCGTAACGCCGATCAGGTTGTCCAGGCGAACCCACCGGCTGAGCACCTCGACCCTGACCCGTCGCTCGGCCGGCAGCTGATCGCTGATGAACTGGAAGATCATGGAATGGCCCACGGTCCAGCTGTCACGGGGCGTGTCGTGCCGCCGCGCGAGGAGGAAGGCCAACAGCTCGCGCTGGAACGCGGCGAGCGTGTCGGGGGCGATGTCGAAGCCTGGCTTTGCCAAGGGAGTCGGCTCCCCCGGCCACAAGAAGGAGACGGTGCGCACATTCCCGCGCCCGTCGCTCTCTTGGTAGGAGTGGTGCAGGCTCCAGAAGATCGCTCGGCCGAAACGCCAGATCCGAACCATCTGGATGAGCCGGAAGTAGTCGCGGTAGCGGCGCCACAGCGCGCCGGTTCGGTCGCCGAACACGCGAAGGGACTCAGGCTTGATCAGATCGAGCACGACCGCAAGTCCGGCGGCGAATTCCATCAGTTTGCCGATGCGTCCCCACCAGAGTAACGACAGTCCCCACAGCGACATCGAGGTGGTCGAGCCCCCGGCCGACCAGACCGACCAGACCTCGAGGTATCCAGGGAACACGCGGCGACGAAGGATCCACAGCGCGAGGAGACCGCCCAGGATCAGAGCCGTGAGGAGAGTACGTGCTGCTCTACCAGACAGCAGATGCATGCGAGGCACAACCGACTGTCTCACGAGTCGACGACGGTCGCCTGGACGCCCGCCTACGGCGAACATGGCCCCGGCCTCGGTGCGGCCAGGGCCTTCGAGCAGACTTGGCAAGGATTCGGAGAGGGCTACTCGGCAACAGGTCGGGCGGCGTCAGTGCTCAGCCGTGCGGCGCGTGCCCATGTATTACTCGAACAGCAGGCCGCACGTGGCAACGTCACCCACATGGCGATTGTCCTGGCCGCCCTGTTCGCCCTCGGGCTCGCGGTGGTCGGCGGGCCGCTGACCGAGCGCGCGATCTGCGGCAGATCCGGACATCCGATCATGTGCACTACGGGAAACCCCGCGAGCAGATGAACGGTCGGCTCGGCAGACGGTGCGATCACGGGCGACTGTACCGAGCGGTCTTCTTTCTCCGGCACCTCCATCAACAATCGCCGAGGCATCTTCGCTCAGCTGCGGCAGACGATCGTCGCGTCGTCGGTGGCGACGCCGTCGCGGATCTCGGCCTCCCTGACCCGGCGGATGATCTCGCCGGGTCCGTCGGTCTCCAGCAGGTGCAGCAGTCCCGCCCAGCCGGTGAGCCCGAAGGTGTCCACGAGCCGGCTCGCGCCGTTGCTGAGCAGCGCCGTCGCCGTCACCTCGTCCGCCGGGCAACTGCCGGTGATCGCCTCGTCCACCACCCGCGGGTCATCCTTGGCCACCCAGAAACCGCCTGGGCTGTTCCGTTGAGCCCGCAACTCCAGCAGCAGCCGCCGGTACTCGTCACTGCCCTCGGGAATGCCCTTCAGCCGGGCCTCGAAGGACCGGGCAATCACCACCTCGCGCGGATCGTGGGCGACGAACGGCTCGACCTCAGCCCGGCTAACGACCACCACCGCGTCGCCGAGGACCAGGTGCTCGACGAGCCCGCCGGAAAATCGGAGCATAGCCACGGCTGCGTACGGGCTGATCGAGTGGGCGACGTCGCAAGTGTCGCGGTGCTCGTCGGTGATCCGCTCGATACTCTCGGCCAGCACGTCGCGCAGGCTCCGGTCCTGGGACAGCGTGCCCAGGAGGGCACCGCCGAGACGGCTGGCGTACCAAGTCACGCCGTGGTGGCAGACCTTCTCGGCGCCGGCGATGCCACCCGCGCCGTCGACCAGGACCATGCCGGACGGAACGGCGCCGGCGAAGTCCTCATTGGTACGCCCGGGATGTCCCGCATCGGTTGCCATCCTTACCCGCATAACCCGATCATCACACGGTCGGTCCATCGCACTCCGCGACGATCACCGCCGACGGGGCGACAGGGCCCTTTCTCACCGATGCGCTGCCGGCGCCGTGATCGAGTATCCACTTCTCGGCATGTGCGTACGCCTGAGACGCTGGCCGGACACTGGCGCTGGCTGCGGGGAGTGAAGGGGCCGGGAGGCCGGCGCGCTTCGTCGCGGCTTGGAAACTCCAAAAGGACGAGGTCGCCGTGTTCGGCTGATGGACGACCATGTCGCGGCGGGACGTACGGTCCGTGACAGCCGCGTAGCCCGGACAGGTGGGTGGGGTGTCTATCGATGAGATTGTCGCGTGGAGCTGGGGCTGCGTTGCTGACTGCATTCTGGCTGGTTGGCGGTGGAGCGCGGTTGGGCGCTGGTGGCTTTCGTACAGGTGTTGATCAGTTGTCGGGCTGCTGATGATGGATGCCCATGATGCCGCGGACACCGCCGATGACGACGTTGCCGTTGGAGTCGGCCGCGATGGACCAGATGTGGGAGCCTACCCACAGATGGCGTTCCTGGCCGGTGGCGAGCTCTAGGAAGCCGAGCGTGCAGGTGTGTCCGCCGGTGAGGATGTACGTCTCACCGCGGATGTTGGCTACTTCGACCGCGTTTATCGCCATGTTATGTCCGCCGGCAAGGTCACCTGACCATAGGACGCCGCCGTCGTCGGCGTCCCAGACCTGAACGTGGGAGTTGCTACCGGCGCCGACCAGGACCCGGCGGTCGGCATGCCAGCCGTATGCGAACTCGCTGATGCCGTAAGGCCACTCGGCGTCGTCGGGTGCTTCATCCAGCACTAGATCGGTTCGCTCAACGGTGCCGTCGTCCGTTAGCGTCCACCGGACGACCTCGGGAGTGGGTATTGTCGTGGCGGTCACGAAACGAGTGGTGTTGGCGGGTCGTACCGGGTCGATCGCGATCCAGAAGGCCCCCGTGTGGCATTGAATCCTCGGGCGCACTTCGACGCCGGTGACCAAGTCGAAGAACGCTAGGGCTCCATCTACCCCGCACAGGACCACTGTCTGTGGCATCACCGGATCGACCTCAACCGCCCACCAGTCGCCCCGCGGGATCGCGACCTTCCGACGCTGTCCGGGTGCTAATGCGGGCCCGATAGTCAACAGGTCGTTGCTGCGGTGCAACGTCACCAGCGAGGGATGCTCGCCAGGAATGATGGCGATGTCGGATACGGGCGGATCGGGCGCCAATGCATGCTCCGCGAGTACGTCGCCGCTGCTGGCATCGACGACGACGTATCGGTCAGCACCCTCCTGGAAGACGGTAAGCGCGGGCACGTCAAGTGATCGAGGCATGTGTCGGATGTGCTGGTAGCGCCGTGTCGGCGAGCTATCGGGTGTCCTGTTCTGGTGGACCAACCGAACCGTCCCGTCACGCCCGCCGGTGACCAGGACGTTTCTGGTGCCGACGCGGGCGATCGCCACCGCGTCTATCCCGTTGTCGTGGACCGCGAGCCGGCGCCAGCCCGAATCCGGCGCCTCCCAGACATGGATGTCGCCAACGCTGTCGCCAACTGCCATGACTTTGCCGCTTTCGCCGAGCAACGCGGTGCTCATTGCCCCAGCGTGGTTCGAATACCCTTCCTCGCCAGCGGGAATGCCATACTCGGGTTCCCAGTGGAAGATCTGCCCCCCGATCGAGCCGCCGACAAGGACGGTCAACCGCCCACTGACTGAGGCGATCGCTGCGGACCAGATCCCCGCGGTGGGATGCCAGCCTGGCACCGCCGCGGCGGGGCGTAGCGGTTGACCCACCAGCGCACCCGTGGCCAGGTCCCGTACCTCGACTGCCAGGTCCTCGCGGCGGAGCCGCACGCTACGCGCGCCCTCATCCGCGAACCCGAGCACGACGAGTGGACGGCCATCGACCGATGCCACTGTGGTCACCAGTCGTCCGGACACGTCGACCGGCGGCCATGACAGTGGTTCGCCGCTGTCCGCGTCGTACGCCGACAGACGGTCATCGGATGTCTGGAGCAGGATCTGCCGGTCGTGATGCCGAAGCGTCCAAAGTCCGGACTTCGGTTGCTGCCGCATGATCGTCCGGGGCACGGTAGCGGAGAAGAGTGTCGCCCGGCGCACCTCGCCGTCTCTATGTGCGGTTAGGACGACGACGTCCTCGCCCTCGCGGAAAGCGACCATCCGCTGGATTTCGTCGTGCGGGTAGCTGATGCCGGTCGTAACGCGGGTGCCGTCCCGTAACCACCAGGCCCGGACCGCCCATTCGCTGGCGGCGACAATGACTGCACCGGCCCGGCTGTCGACGATGTGCACGGCCAGCACATACCCGTCGTGGTGGCCGAGGACCTGGGAGTCGTCGAGGTCCACCCACCGAGCCCAACGGGACCGCCACGGCCGGTCGGGGTCGAGCCGCCCAACCCGCTCGGCCAAGGCGTCGTCGCCCGCCATGCGTGCGGCCATCTCAAGGTAGCTGACGCGCTCTTCAGGTCCGGCAAGCAGGAGTTGCTGACCGACCCGTTCGATCAGACGCGCTCGACGGTGGCCCTCAGTCGTGCGGGCCGCTGGAAGCGCGAGCAGCAGCGGTGCTGCATCGGCGACGACCAAGAATCCGGCGTCGGCAAGCAGCTCGTCGAGGCATGCCCCGCGGGCGGCATGCGTGCACAGGTGCCGCCGTGTGTATTCGTCGTCGCCGGACCAGAGCCGCTCCCCGTTCTCACCCACCGACACACGTCCGATGAGCACACCGGCGATCCGACGCTGGATCTCATTCTCGGACCGCAGACGGAGGGTTTCCGCGCGCAGGTGTTCGGCGAGCGCCTCGTGGAACATGCGCGTAGCGATCCGGTCTCCGTTGGCGCTTTGCGCCACCAGGTCAACCGCCGGCGTCCGCAACAGCCGCACAACGTCCTGCTCGGTATATGCGGCCGTGCCCAGAGCCGTCGCCACGGCGGCCCAGGTCGCGAAGTCCGTTAGGCCGTCACCCTCAGCCCAGGCCAACGCTGTCAGCAGGTCCCGTGCCACCTCGTACTCCGGCTCGACCTCCCGCAAGTACCGGTCCATCGCGGCGCCCACCCCCGCCGGAAACGAGCTGATCGTCGCCGGATCGCCGATGTCGACCGACTCCGGCGCCGCCATCAACGCGAGCGCGGTCAACTGCGCGACGAGGAAGTTCGACCCCGCACGCGAGGCCACGGCGTCCGCGACCAGTCCCACGAGGTCGGGCCGATCCCGATACGGCGTGCGGACATCCCGATCAGCTTCAGCCAGCAGCGTCCGGCGCACGTAGGCCGCGACGTCCGAATGATCCAGATACTCATCACTGTCAAGATCGCGTATCACTACCGAATCGCCAAAGGCCCGCAGCAGCCCACCCTCACCACCTCTCCGGCTACCGAAGACGCACCTAAGACCGGTCGCCGCAGCACCGGCAGCCAGCGGCTCCAGCAAGTCCTGGATGAGCTGATAAGGCTGAATCGCCTCGTCCACCGCGTCCACGATCAGCACCCGACGCCGGCGGACGGACCGCAGCGCCGCGAGGAGACCTGTCGCACCGACAGGATCCAGACGAAGCCCAACCGCGATCTCGTCGCCGACTTCGTCAGCGGTCCTCCCGCGGGCATGAACAGCGACAGCCGACGACCGCCGGTCCAATTCCAGAAGGCGGCCGAGCACCGCGGACTTCCCCGATCCCGGGTCGCCGGTCACCAGCCGGCCACGCGGATCAGCAAGAGGATCGCCGCACCAAGCGATCAGATCCGCCAGCACCGCCCGCCGACCGGTGAAATAACTGCCCTTACGAAGATGTGTCGGCAGCACACCCCGCGCCCGCGGCTCAAAATGGTTGTGCAGCTGGACGACCTGCCTACCAACCACTGCGGACACCCGCTGCTGGCGATCGCGAAGCCGGTCAACCACCGGCGGGACCACAAAGCCCAGACCGACGAGCACCAAGGTCAGGACGAGAACGGGGAGTCGCACCTCGTCACCGGAAAGCAGCCCGACCAGCGCTCCAACCCCGGCCACTGCTCCGGGCAGCAGATAGACCAACCACCGACTCCACCGCACCACACCATCCTCTGTGGAATCGACGCCCCGGCACAACGCAGTCCGACCCCGAACCGCTCGGCGGCCTAACCCAGCCCAAGAACATCGGCAACGCGTCCCGCCGGGTTGTCACCCTCGGTGACGAGCGGATCGCGGCAGATGAGGATGGGCTGTCACGTCCGGTCAAACGCGTCGGCGCATTGCCTTCGTGGCTTAGAACGCGATCTCGGTGTCGCCCTACGACGCTCGTTCGGATGTCATAGCTCATGTCGAGGGAGAAACACTCATGTCGAAATCCGCAATGGATCGGCCGGAGTATTTGGGCGACCCAGCCGGTCTTCGCGATCTCGCCCGCGGTGCCTCGCGCTCTCCGATACCCCGGCACCAACCGGATCACACGTTCACCCTCGACCCGGCCGAGCACAACACGCTCGACGTGTCCTACGCGGTGGTGCGCGCGACGTCTGTACTGGTCATCGTCATGGGACGGTACCAGGGTCCGGGCTCGTCCGGACCCTGGTACGTTTCCCAGTCAGCTGGTGCTGAACCGCCAGCCTTCAAGTACGGTGGGCGCCACCGTGGATCCGGCCACGTTGCTCCGCTCCCAGCAGTGGCCGCCGAAGCCGCCCGGCCGCTGGGCGTTGTAACTCTGCCAAACCAGCTGGCCCGTGTAGGCGACGTTGAACACCTCGACGCCGTACCTGCCGACGACGCGGCTCTGCGGCGGAACGGTGACCGTCGCGTTGATCCCGATCTGGGTCGTCCGGGACTGTACGATCTGGACACTCACCGTCGACTGGAGCTTCTCGGTGAGCTGCGCCGACGTTCCGAGCGTCACGGTCACCGTGAACGTGTTCGACACTGACGAGGTGAAGGTAGCGTCGATCGGCGAGGTCAGCGTGTTGTCGACAACCCGCCCGTCGCTGACCGCGAACGTCGGCGAGGCGGAATTGATCGTGTAGTTCACGCCTTCCCAGACCAAGACGTTCCGGCTCGCGGCCCGGACCTTCCAGACGATGCCCGGGTCAGTCGGGCACGCGATGTCGGGACCGTACAGACCCGCGTGCGCAGGTGTGGGCGCGACCAGCGTCGCCACCCCCGCGGCGACCGCGACGAGCGCGGCCGAGGTGGATCGCCGCCGCGACAGGATTCTCAACATGCTGGTGACGCAGACCGTAGCAAGGTTGGCCATCAGCCGGATACTCCGTCTGGTGTGCGATTTCGACAGTTCACGCCCGGTATTCGCCGAGCGTCTCCGGAAGACCATGAAGCCTCCATATGTGGATGGATGAGCGTGGTGCGTCGTGGGCCGCCTGTATGTATTGCCACGCATCACCCCGCGACTGGTCAAGGAATTGGCTGCGGTCAAGCGCCCGCGAACCGGAGGCTGCGTTTTCGCGCGGGTCGAATACTGCGCGATCGCGCAATGGTCAAGACGGATAGCGCCCAGCCCTGGACCGCCAACTGAGTCGATCTTGACGCTGTCGACCCGCACCCCGTCCTGATCCAGACGATCGCACGCGCCTTGGACGTACCGGAGGAGGATCTCGCCACGATCGCCGGCCTCGACGACGCACCCACCGGCATGTCACCGCGTATCAATGCTCAGCACGGCGGACCACAGTAGCAACACACCCACATCGTCACGGTCACGCCGCCGGCGGGCGAATGTCGTCACGCCTCGTACCGAGCACCTCGCGGCATGAGCGTAAGTTCGGTCGCGTCGGGGTGCCTCGTGCCCGTGCTACCTTGAGCGGGTTAGAGACCCCTTCCGCGCGTCGGACGTGTCTGTATCGTCCTGCGGAAGGAGTGGCAACTCATGCCACGTCTCTATGGTCCCGGGCACTTCACCGAGGACCCTTACTCGCAAATCGTTTCGCCCCACGGCATTCCGGTGGACGATCTCGTCGCTGTGCTCCAGAAGGAGATCAGGCGCAGCCGCATCGACAACGCCGTGCTCGCCGCCTACGAGATGTTCACCACCTCGCCGGATGTCGCTCAGCACCTGTGGCGGCGCCTGCGGCTCATCGCGGTTGAAGACGTGGGGATGGGTCTGCCCCTCGGGCCGGTGCTGATCGACGTGCTCCACCGTAATTTCAATGACGCCCCGGGTGGGGACTGGATGATGGCGTGTCATGCCGTGCGTCTGCTCGCTTCCGCGCCCAAGGACCGCACCAGTTCCGAGCACGCCGACTGGGTCGCCACGAAGGTCGCTCTCGGCGAAGCGTTGGTCGAGGTCCCTGACTACGCCCACTGCGTGCACACACGCGCCGGTCAGGAACTCGGGCGCGGTCTGACGCAGTGGTGGGACAACGGCGCTCTCGTGCGCGAGGAACTGCCCGCGGCGGATCACCGATACCGTGACGAGCTGATCGAGATCCACCGCCGCGACGAAGCGGAGAACGGGACCGCACCTCGCCCGTCCCGTTGGCAAGCGCCACCGCGGCTCCCGACTGCGACTGAGATGTAGGCGTCGCTTACGCACTCTCATCGGCAAATGAGTGACTTTGCCGCGCCGCACCGCGGATCCCGCCGCCAAGGCCGCGGCGCCAGATAGCGAACACCACGTACAAGGTGGCAGGAAGCCTCTACCCTCGCTGCCATGGCCGGCAAGGCAGCAGACTCCACCCGTGGCTTCATGATCACGATCCTCGGCGCAGGCATGCTGCTCTGCTGCGGCGTCCCGATCGGCACCGGCTACTTCTACCTCAAAGACTCAGGAGACGAGCCCGGCATGCGCGCCGCCGGCCAGGCATACCTCACCGCCGTCGTCCATGGCGAGAACGAAACCGCCTACGACCTCCTCTGCGAATCCGACCGACGCAAACAGCCACGAGCGACCTGGGAACCCGTCCGCGACCGGCGCACCACCCCGACCGGCTTCCGCATCACCGCCGTCACCGTCACGCGCCAGCGCGGCCCCACCGAACGCGCCGTTACCGCCGACATCACCTACGCCAGCCACCCGACCACGGAGGTAAACCTCTACGTCGAAAAGCAGGACGGTGCCTGGAAGGTGTGCAACCCTCCGCCACTGTGATCCCCCGACGCAGATGTTGAGGTCATGCAGTTGACATCAGCGGTTGACGGCTCGATGAAACACTCCGCCTTTCTTGGTCATGTCGACTACCGCACCGACGTGTTATGTCTCAAGGCGCGGTCCATACGCGGCTGGCTAGTCGACCGCAAACTCTGCGCGTCAAGCGGTGCATTTAAGGGCGGAACCTGCGGCTATCTGGCCGATGTCCGGCGAGGACGCTTCCGAATCCCACTACCAAAACGCTGACGAGTGCCCACCCGAATACGGTCCACATCACAGAACCCATTCGGCCGCATGTCGGGGAATCCAGAAGGTTGCTTGCTTAAGATCTACGACCGGCAGAAGGATGTCAAGCGCATAGACCCACGAATTGAATGGCAGCGAGCCGGCGGGCGAAATGTCAGCTCCAGCATCAATAGACTCACGATAGTACTGGGCCTCACCGCCATCGACGGCAATGCCAGCACCGCCGGCGCCAACGTCGCATGACCCGACCCGCCCGGCAGCCGCAGACAACCGGCGCCACCTGGAGCCGCTTACGCCATCGGCGACCACCGCCGGTAACTCACCCCGAAGGGTCGAGGTCGAATACGGTCGCGCCCGTGCTCCAAGTCCTCGACCATGAGATGGTGCCTCGGATAGAGATCCGCCCGCTGACCGCAGCCGATCCCGTCCCGATCGCGCAGGCGTTCAGTGCGCTCGGTTGGCCAGGAAAGTCTGTCGACCAGTACCGGCGTTACCTCGATGACCAGACCGCCAAGACGCGCGCCGTGCTCGTCTCATTGTTCGAAGGACGCTTCGCCGGCTACCTGACCGTGCGATGGAGCAGCGACTACACACCGTTCCGCGCTGCCGGCATCCCCGAGGTCGTGGACCTGAACGTGCTTCCACAGTTCCGCCGCAGACGGATCGCTTCGACGCTCATGGACGCAGCCGAGAACCTCATCGTCTCCAGGAGCGACACCGCAGGAATCGGCGTCGGCCTCAATGCCGACTACGCAGCCGCCCACCTCATGTACCTACGCCGCGGCTACCTGCCAGACGGTCGCGGCGTGGCTTATCGTGGGATCACCGTCCAGCCCGGCGCCCCGGTGAAAGTGGATGACGATCTCGCACTCATGATGACCCGCCGACTTCGGTAGCGACAGCGACCGCTAGCCGGTCACTGGTACGAGACCGGTGTCGGCCTCACACAACGTCATCACCGCTGCCAGCCAGGTGAAGCCCCCGTACGCAGCCCTGTGCACGTTTATCGGGTCTGTCGCCGATCTTGTGACGGCGGGCGACGCCCGCCAAGATCTGCGCCGTGCTCTCGGGATTTCTGACGACGGTCTTTCCTCATCTGTCCAATGTGGTTGTTGACCTGGTCGAGCGGTCGGCCAACGTTGTCGTGATGCGAGGGCGGTCTCGGGCTCGGCGAGGCCACTGTCCACAGTGCTCCACGCCCTCGACGCGGGTGCACGGCCGGTATCTGCGGCGGGTGGCTGCGCTGTGGTGATCGAGTTGTTGGTACGCCGGTTCAAGTGCGTGTCCGACGCATGCTCTGCGGTGACGTTCGCCGAGCAGGTCGAAGATCTGACCCGGCCACACGCTCGTCGTACCCCGCTGCTGCGGCGCATCCTGGCCCAGATTGCGGTCGCGCTTCATGCCGAAGCGGCGGCCGGCGACGAGCCGTTCGTGAGACTCGGCGGGCACGCAGTACCAGGGCATCTCCCATCACGACCCGACCCGATCGGCGGGCGATTGGTCAGTCGGCCATGGGTGACGGCGCATCCTCTGTTGTACCGGCCACCGCCTCGTGGCGATCGCCACGAGGAAGACAGCGGTGAGGACGAACCAGATGCCTCCGTTGATGCCGTCTTCCAGGTTGCCGCGCGGTCCGCCGCGGTGGGCCACCGTCGCACCGATCATCGCGACGATGAAACTGCCGACGAACATCGCGACGGCGCCAACGATCGCGACGATGAGTCGGACGACGAAGGGCGCGCGGAACGCGCCGACGACGAAGATCGCGAAGGCCGCCAGGGCACCGAAGAGCAGGTTCATGTAGTCGGTCAACTCGGCCACGTAGCGGTCGGCGCTGAAATAGATGACGGCCTTGACCACCTGCGTCGCTCCACCGACGAGGCCGATGACCGAACAGATCCCGAGCAACACCCGGCCGACGATCACTGAGACATTCACGGGTCACAGTGTAGTCGTCATAATCCGGGAGGGTCCCGGCCATGCGCCTCCGGGTCTTCGCTGGAGAGGCCGCAGCAGGCGACCAGGCGTAGCAAGGTGTCCTTCGCGAGACCACATTGGACAGACGAGGAAGGATCGTCTTCAGAAATCCCGAGAGTGCGGCGCAGATCTTGGCGGGCGTCGGGCGCCGTCACAAGATCGGCGACAGACCCCGTTTATCCGTAGTTGATGGACGTTCGCTACCGAGCTCGGCGAGGTCGGATCTTCCGGGATCCGCTCGAGCTTCCCCAGGTGTTGAGGGCCGTCACGCGACTGGTGAGCAGCAGGGTGCCCCGGTGGGAACCACGCACGATCCCGTTTCCGTCGCGCACCAGCGCACCGGGCTGTACCAGAACGCTTGGGTCGTCGGCGTTGTCCACGATGAGAAGCCAACGATCTGGTAGCGCCTCCAAACGCGCCCAGACCAGGTCGATGAGGCTGAGCGGACCGGAAAGCGCCTGCTTCACCTCATCCGATGTGGCCCCGATCCGAAGTGCCAGGTCCATCAGGCCAGCATAGGGACGGTGATCGTCGCGCCGACGCCGCCACGAGTACGCATCGACGGCTTTGTGCTTAGGCCTGCCGGACGGTGCAGGGCTCCCCACTGATCGCGAAGTCGCCGGGTAGCGTGGCGTCGCCGTTCTGGCTGACGAAGGACCAGAACATCGCCTCCGTACCGGACGGGAGGCTGCTGCCGGGTTCCGAGAACAGGACGGCGTCGGCGGCGTCGCGCGCCAGCCGGGGCGAGGTGAGCGTATGCGCGACGGGCATCCGGAAGGTGACCGCCCACCGGTCCAGCGCCGCCGCCGTGGTGTTGTACACCTGAACGGTCAGCTGGTAGTAGTTGCCGTCCGGGTCCAGGGTGATCAAGCACTGGGGCAGGTGGGTGTACGGCGCGGTGGTGAACAACAGCGGCTCCGACCGCGGAGACCGGTTGCCGCTCGAGTCGATGGCGCTCACCGCCACGATGTACGACGTCGCCGCCGTAAGTCCGCTGAGGTGCATGAGCGTGCCGGACGAGGTGGCGACCCGGGTCCAGACCCCGTCTTGGAGTACTTCGCCGACGTAGGACGCGACCCGCGCGTTGTCCGTCGCCGGAGGGAAGGTCACGGACACGCCGAATATGCCCAACCGTTGCATCGTCGGGGATCCCGGCGCGGTCGGTGGCTCGGATTCCGGCGTGGGTGGGGTGACCACATGGGTGTAGGCGGATGGTGTGCTGTCGGCGCGGCCCGAATCCGGTATGGCGTGGGCGATCAGCCGGAAATTGTGCGCGCTGTCCGGCGCGAGACCTGTCACCGTCGCTGACAGCGCCGTCGTGGTCAGGATCGGCACGAAGACGGAGGGGCTCGCCCGCTCTACCGTGTACGCAGCCACCGGGCCCGCGACGGCGGTCCAGGTGAGCGCGACGCTGGTCGGGCTCTGCGCGACGGCGCTGGGGGTCTTGGGCGTGGGCAGCCGGTCGGCCGTCGCGGCCGAGGCGGCGTCCGGCGCCGCGGCCACCATCGACAGTCCGATCAGGACGATGATGGCGGCCGCCCTGGTACGACGCGTCGCGCGGGCATACGTCTTCGTGGCGCCGAAGCGGGTCATGCGCGGATCGTACCGATCGGTGACGGCTTCGGATATAGGCGTTCTTCTATCTGAAACGGATCCGCGCCTTCACGGGTGTCTGCCGGGAAGCGGTGGCCCGATCATGACCCGTTGTTCCCGTCCGCCTGGTCCGACCGGCTCGACCAGTTCTTCGCTGACGTTCGAGTGCAGCACGTCGACGGCGGGCACATTCTGCCGCTTGAGCGCCCCCGGGAGTTCGCCGCAGCCCTAGCCGCCGCAGCGGCTGCGGCTGCTTGAGCAACAACCGCGGGAACTCCGGCAACTACAACATCCGCAACTACCGCGCCTGAGGGCCACGCCAGGCCGTCAGGATCACGGTCGCCTTGCTGGCGGCGACCGGTAGCGGGTAGGTCAGCTCGGCTCGTCGCCGGGCACGCGTATCTTCTAGACGAGATCCAACCTCAGGCCCGAAATCGGCACTTCTGGATCCGTCGTGCTAGAACGATGGGTATGCGAATTCCGCCCGGATATCTATTGCTATTTGTGGTCACCGCTCTGTTCGCGGCAGGGTGCTCATCGCCGATGGCCGGACCGGACACGACTTCGACCAGCGGCCCCGCGTCCACACCCAGCGAGGCCGGCTCGACGTCGGCGTCCGCCACTGCCAGCGCGCCGACGTCGTCGGCGTCCACGCAAACGCCGCTCACGGCCGCCAACGGCACCGACGTACGTGCCTGCCGGAACGCGGACTGCGAGATTCTCATCAGTGGCCAGGTCGAGATCCCCCTCGCGCCGAAGTTCGGCTGCACAAGGTTCGCCGTCGTCTACTTTCCCCCAAACCGGGTGGCATTCAACGTCGACTGCGCCAAAACTGGCAACGTGACCGGCTACTTCCTCGGCAGGGGCACCCTCCGCCTCGTCATCGCGGTCACCCTCGAGGTCGACAAGATCGACGGTACCGGCGCCGTGCTCCACTTCCTGCCCAAGAACACGACAGAGGATCCAACGAGAAATCAGGTGTCCGGACAAGATGGCGCCGCCTTCACCTGACGCCCAAGCATTCGACGCCTTCCGAAGCCTCGGCCCACAACCCTGCTGACCTACCGACGACTCCGCAAGGCCGCCACCAACTGAGACACGGCCTAATGTCCGCGACCGCCGCGGACGGTTTCGCCAAGCCGGGCTTGGGTGGCCGTGGTCGAGCTGGTTGTTGGTTGGCTGGAAAGGGTGGCGATGCCGACGGCGATGGTGGGTAGGGCCCAGAGGGCGATGGAGGGCTCGACGGGTGCGTTGGTGGCGGCTAGCGGGAACATGAATACGACGGGGTAGAGGCCCATGGTGAGCGGGGTGAAGCGGCGCCAGCCGTGCCAGCGGTGCTCGCGGATCACGGCTGCTCCGGCCATGGTCATGCCGATGGCGGTCAGCAGCGCCCCGATGGGCAGGATGGTGTCAGCGGTCTCGCCGGTGGTGATGGAGACCAGTTCGGCGGCGATGAACACGACTCTGCCGGCGGCGGCGGTGCCGAACCCGGCTTTTCCGAGTCGTCGGGTTCCGTGGGGTCGTTGTTGGGCGAGCCCGATGATGCCGGCCAGTAACAGCGCCTGGGTGGGTAGCCAGATGGCTTCGGCGATGTAGAAGCGGGTGCTGCCGTCGTCGGCGGCGGCTCCGGCCAGTGAGGCGGCGAGCCAGCCGGCGCCTGCCGCGATCCAGGCGCCGGCGGTGAGGCGGGGGTGGATGGTCATGAAAACCTCCTCGGCTGTTGGTCCTCCCGCTGTCGGTTGGCGACGATCAGCTCGTCGATGATCTCGGCGAGTCGGTGCACGCCGCGGCTGGCGGCCATGTGTTGGGCGATGCGGCTGGCGGCGTCCCGGTACCGGCGGTTGTCGAGCACGGCACGAACGGCGCGGCGGATCGCGGTTGGTGTTGGGGTTTCGGTCTTGAGGCGGCGTCCGACGCCGGCCCAGGCGATCCGGGCGATGACTTCGGGCTTGTCTTCCTGGCTGCCGGCCGCGACGATCGGCACGCCGTGGCGCAGGGCGTACTGCACGCCGCCGTACCCGCCGTTGGTGACGAAGACGTCGGTTTTGGGCAGCAGGTCGTCGTACGGCAAGAACTCAGCGGCGCGGGCGTTGCGGGGCAGCGGCGGCAGCGTGTCCACCGGACGCCCACCGGTCGCGACGACGACCAGCACGTCCTGGTCGGCGAGCCCGTCGAGGGCGGGCGCGATGAGCTGGCCGTAGTCGCGGTTGGCGAGCGTGCCCTGGGTGAGGTGGACGACCGGTCGCGAGCCGTCGAGCTCCGGCCACCACGCAGGACGCGGCGCCTGCGAGCCGGAGGCCGAGATCGGCCCTACGAAGTGCAGGGTGGCCGGGGCGTCCGACCGCGGATACTCGAACTCGGGCACCGTGAACTGCACAATCGCCTCGGTGTGCCGCGGCCAGTCGAGCACCGCGAAGGGGATCGAGCGGCCGTGCAGCCGGTGGAAGGTGTGCTCGGCGATCCGCTCGGCCGGCGGAAAAACCGTCTTGGCGGCGACCGCGGCGAGCATCGCGTTGCGCAGTCTGCCGAGTGGGCCGCGCAGCGGGAGCAGCCCCATGCCGAACGGCGCCGTGTCGCGGCTGGAGATCGTCAACGGGCAGATGCCGCCCACCACGATCGGCGGCCGGAGGCTGAGCGGGTGGCCGAGCAGGAACGCACCACCCACGAATCCCGGTTCGGTCAGGAGCACGTCGGCCGGCTCGGCGGTGTGCGAGGCCATCACGATGTCATGTTGCGGCAGCCCGGGGCGTACGAAGATGTGCTCGATGTCGTGGGCGATCGCCTTCGTACCCTTCAGGGCGGCCCGTTCGGGGAAGGTGTGGTTCCAGTCCTGCCGGTCGTCGAAGTCGGCTTCGGCGGGCAAGGCCAGATGCTGCGCGCCGGTGGCCTCGACGGCTTCGGCGAACCTGGATCCGGTGAGGAACCGCACCCGGTCCCCGCGCTCGGCGAGATGCCGGGCGATCGCGAGCAGCGGCGTGACGTGCCCGTGGATGGGCACAGCCGCGATCAAGATTGACGACATGGCGACCCCAGGTGGCTCCGGAGCGGTGGGATAGATTGGGACCCATGGAGCAGTATTCATCTGCATGCCGTGGTAGTCAATATGACGGGGGCTGACGGCCGCACCCGTAGCTACCGTTCCGAGCTTCGGCAGCGGCAGGCGGCCGAGACCAGGAGGCGTGTGGTCGAGGCCGCCGGTGAGGTGTTCAGCGAGCATGGGTACCAAGCCGCGACGTTCGCGCAGATCGCGAACCGGGCCGGCGTCTCGATCGAGACGGTGCGAACGAACGGCCCGAAGGCGGCCCTCATGTGGGCCGCGGTCGAGGTGGCGTCATTGGGCGTCGAAGGACGCGACACCGACATCTTCGCCACCGATGTCGGCAAAGCCATGCTCGAGGTCGCTGACCCGGACGGGTTCGCGGCGTTCCTGGGTCAGACCATGCTCGCGGTCAACGAGCCGGCGGCCGGTGTCTGGACCGCGGTCACCGGCGCCGCCCACGGCGACCGCGAGCTGCGCGACCACCTTGCGCAGCGGCTCGCCGCAATCAGAAAACAGGTCGAGAACGTCCTACGGGTGGTCGCCGAGCGCGGCTGGCTACGCACTGACGTGCCCTTCGACGACCTCGTCGAAGCCTGCTGCGTCATCACCAGCGTCGAAAGCTACGTGCGCTTCGTACGCCTCGACGGCAAATCCGCCGAGGAATACAAGGCCTTCATCACACGGACGATCGCCGACACAATCCTCGTACGCTAAACCGCCAGCCGGGACAGTCCCCGACCCGTTGATACCGACGCAGTGCACTGGGAGCGCGTTCGCAGATGCGGCAGCAGATCGACCAGACACCCATGATCGCACCCTCCGCAGAACCCTGCACAATGGACAGTCCCAAAGGACCAATCTCGATCAACGGGAGTGGGCCAGCTGGGCGAGCAGCGTACGGGTCTGCCGGGACGGGATGCCCGGCCAGGCTCGCCGCGGCCGGCGTGCCCGGCCCTGGGTGCAGGCCGAGCGGCCGAAAAGAGCCGCCCCGCCAGCGGGCTGAGCACGCGGTACGACCACCACTACCAAGTCTGCGGGCGTGGCGGCGGGCGCCGGTGGGACACCGCGCGGGCGCCGCAGAACGACACAATCCACAGGACGGAAGCCGCAGGCCACCGCATCGGACACTCATCAAAGCAGGACAGATTGGCGCACGCGAAAAGTAGCGACACGGCAACGGTGCACCATAGCCGCAGGTCAGAGGGTGGGCCGCCGGGGACTCGAACCCCGAACCTAAGGATTAAAAGTCCTCAGCTCTGCCAATTGAGCTAGCGGCCCGCGATCAACCAGGTTACCGGAGCCTCTGGCACCGTGGCCTGCGGCTTCCACCCTGAGGATCGAGTCGGGACTTCGATGACGGAGCGTGTCGCTCCCTGGACCTTGACGCACCCCTTGCCGGGCTCCGGGCCGGGACACAGCCGCTACTGGCCGGCCGCACCGCGATCGGCACCTGGGGAAGGTTCACGCTCGGCTGAGCGAGCCTTCGGCTGGACGGCCGTGAGCAGCCGGTGGCCGAGTGGGGTCAGGACGTGCCGCACCGCGCGGCCGTCACGGCGGCTGCTCACCAGGCCCGCGCCGCGGAGGGCAGCGGCGTGCATGGACGCCGACGCGACGCTGATGTCCAGGGCATGCGCGAGACCGCTTGTGGTGTGCTCGGCGAGCAGCGCGCGCAGGATCCTTGCGCGGGTGGCCCCCAGCACATCGACCAGCGCGTCGTGGTGATCGTCGCGCGGAAGACCCCAGTGTGCGGGCGCGAGCGGATAGCAGAGGGTTGGCTGCGTCCAGCCGAGAGCCACGCCTGGTCGGCTCCAGATCGACGGCATCAGGCGAAGTCCTCTCCCGGCGAGGTCGACGTCGCCGTCGATCGGCGTGTCGATCTCGAGCACGCCGTCCTGCCACCGGATGCGGGGATGAAGCGTGTTCAGCGCGGCCGCTATGCCGTGGCTCGCGACCTGCCACGCCCGGTGGCTGAGCTCGGCCGAGGCGGCGCGCTCGATGCCGGGCCACAGCGGTGCCATGACGTTGTCGTAGTAGGCGTGCATGGCCACGCCCAGGTCCGCCAGCGCGCCCGCACGCCCCCGGGCCAGATCACGGATCCAGGGTGACGGTGGAGACCGCCACGGCAGCTCTTCAAGCTCCGCCTGGATCCGCGCGGCAGGCGTGGATCGCACGCGGTCGAGCGCCTCGTCCAGGCAGCTTGTCGCCTCCGGACAGAGGAACTCTGGGACGCTGCCGTGTGCCGGCACGATGTCGAGCAGCTGTCGCGCCGCGGGCGCGAGGCGTGATCGCCGGGCGAGCCACAGCCGCCGGAACGGGCTCGCGGGCTGCTGGAGCAGCTGGGCACTCACCGCCAGCTCGCAGTAGGGGCCCGGGGGCGCGAACGCCGTCCGAGCGAGATCTTCTACGCCGAACCGAAGCCGCATCATCCGCACACCCCCATCGCGTGCCCGTGCCACGTTTCAGCAGCACTTGAAAGGTTTGCACGCATCGCACCCGGCCACCAACCATGACTTCGATGGCCGACAGCCGACGAAGGAGGGTTCGAGCCTTGAGGCAGAAGCTCGCGCGGGCGTTCGGTGGCATCGCCATCGCCGCGCTCGTATTCGGTGGCGCCGCGTGCCAGGCCGGAGACGACGACGGCGGAGACGGCGGTAGCGGTAGCAACGCCGCCTGTGGCATGAAAATCGGCTTCTTCGGCCCGCTCACCGGCGACGCGGCCGGTCTGGGCATCCACATTCGCAACGGCGCCAAGCTCGCCATCGACCAGTACAACCGGGACAACGCCGGCTGCACCGCGGAGATCGTGGAGTACGACTCGCAGGGTGACCCGGCCAAGGCCCCGGCCCTGGCGACACAGGCGGTCGGCGACCAGAAGGTCATCGCGATCATCGGCCCGGCGTTCTCCGGCGAGTCAGAGGTCGCCGACCCGATCCTCCAGTCGGGCAACCTGCCCACCATCACCCCGTCGGCCACCCGACCCAGCTTGAGCACCAAGGGTTGGAGCGTGTTCCACCGCGGCGTCGGCAACGACACTTCGCAGGGTCCGGCCGCGGGCCGGTACATCAAGAACGTGCTGAAGGCCGAGAAGGTGTACGTGGTCGACGACCAGTCGGCGTACGGCGCCGGCTTGGTCGACGAGGTCAAGAAGGTCATCGGCACGCCGGTCGGTGAGGACAAGGTCCAGGTCAAGCAGACCAACTTCTCCGCGGTCGTGACGAAGATCCGTAACTCCGGTGCCACGGCGCTGTTCTTCGGTGGCTACTACACCGAGGCGGGCCTGCTGCTCAAGCAGCTCAAGGGCGCCGGCTGGCA
>NZ_JCADBM010000026.1:0-165409 GCF_059359075.1 Phytohabitans sp. LZ39
AACGGCCCGGACCACGACGGACATCGCGGTAGCCCAATCTCCGTCCTAACAGGAATTCAAAGCCAGTCCACCCCGACTCCGAAAGGTCTCTAGTGGGGTGGCCACAAACCTTCACCCGGGCGGCGAAGCCGGCCACCGTTTGTGGCCACCGCACTGGGAGCGTCGTCAGAAGAGCGCGCGCGAGCAGAGCAGGCAGACGACCACCACGAGCACGGCCGCGGCGATCATGCCGATCCCGTACGTCAGCGTGCGCGCGCTTCGCTCCTCCTCGTCGATCCCGACGCTGTCCTGCCGGGGGAGCTCGCGGGGCGCGGCCGGCTGCATGACGATCGGCGGACGCCACCCCCTCGGCGGCGGTGCGCTGGGCGGTGGGCCCGGGTATGCCGGTGGAGCCGGCTCGGTGGGAGGCGGCGCGGGCGGGGGCGGGGTGCTGCCGTCCGCTGGCCGCCGCCAGAACTCGTCGTCGGCCGGGCCGCCGTTGCGGGTCGTCACGCTGACCGACGCTATCAACGCCAACCGGTCCCCCGCGGTTAACCATGCCTCGGTACGCTGCTTGGCGTGAACGGGGCGGAAGACCTGCGCGAAGATCCGGACCGCCTGGTCGACCTCGATGAGGACGATCTCCCGGTGCTGCCGGACCAGACTCGCGACGACACCGATCGTGGCTGGGGCGAGTGGTCGCATTCCAACGACGACCGCCTGCTGGAGGATCGACCCCCGCACTGGGAGTAGTCACTTCGGCCGCACGATCACGCCGAAGCGGGTGCCGTCGGGTAGGCCGACGATCGCGCGTGCCCGCTCCGGGCTGAGGGCCAGCAGCACCGCGCCGTCGGCGCCCACCACGCCCAGCACGAGCGCGTCCCGTGCCTGAAGCGCGGGCTGTCGGGGCGACGCCGTGGCCGCACCGGCGCCGCTCGCGGCGAGGAGGTCGACCCGGTCGCCTGGGTGGACGAGCGCCAGCACAGCGGGCTCGGCCAGCCGCACCGGCACGCCCACCGCACCCGGTGGCACGGCCAGGCGACCGCTCGGGTCGACGGAAGGCGCCGAGGCGACGGCCGCCGGCGGTGGTGGAGGGCAGGCGGCGGGGTCGCGGGCGTAGAGCGCGGCGACCGCGGTCAGCAGCAGCGCGGCGATCAGCCCGGCGCGCAGCATGGTGCGGCCGCGCGGCATCCGGGGTCGGCGTACGGGGTCGAGGGTGGGCTCCCGCATGCCGAGGACGGTAGGTGGCCGCCGGTGAGGTCTGCTCGGTGCGCCCGGGCGCCTGTGGATAACCGGCCCGGGTGTGGATAACGCCCCGACGGCCGGTAGATCTGCTAGGAGGTCGTCGCCGCGGCCGGCTTGGTCGAGCTGGACGTGGACGACGACGATGACGTCGTCGACGAGGACGAGGACGTCGTGGAGGAGGACGTGGTCGACTTCTCCGGCGACGAGGTCGAGGACGACGACTTCTCCGAGGAGGACGACGAGTCGGTGGAGGACTTGTCGGCCGATGAGCGGGAGTCGGTGCGGTAGAAGCCCGAGCCCTTGAACACGATGCCGACGGAGTTGAACAGCTTGCGCAGGCGGCCCTCGCACGCCGGGCACTCGGTCAACGGCTGGTCGGTGAAGGACTGCACCGCCTCGAGCTGGTGGCCGCACGCGGTGCAGGCGTACTGGTAGGTGGGCAACGGATCCTCCGCAGACTGGCACTCCACTAATCCGAGTGCTAATCATGCGCCAAGAACGTCCACGCGTCCACTTCAAGCGGGCAACATCACCAGGCCGTGACCTGGCGTGATCACCGCGCCCACCCGCCGGTCGTGCGGCTCGTCGGGCACCTCCTCGACCACCTCGCCGTCGTGCAGCAGGGCCACGACCAGGGTCTCCGGTGGCACCCGGGCGAGCGCGCGGTCGTACGAGCCGCCGCCCCGGCCCAGCCTCGCGCCCCGCACGTCGACCGCCACGGCCGGCACCACCACCATCTCGGCGGTGGCGATCGAGTCCGGCCCCAGCCGGCGGCCGCTGGGCTCGCGCAGCCCGTGCGGGCCGGGCGTGAGCGAGTACGGACCGTGGTAGACGGCCCAGTCGAGGTCGAGGTCGGGCAGCACGACCGGGAGCAGCACGCGCCCCTCCGGGCTCAGCATGCCGGCGAGCGCGTCCGGCAGCCCGGGGCCGCCCGGCTCCGCCCCGACGGGGACGTAGCCGGCGACGCAGGCGGGCCCCTGGCGGCGTACCAGAGTGGCAAGCTCGGCCACGACGCGGGCCGACGCGTCCTCCAGCGACGGTGCCGGCAACGACCGGCGGCGGTTGAGCAGCGCGGCCCGTAGGGTCGCTTTTCGCGGAAGATCCGATAAATCCGGCACGCAACACTCCTGCCATAACCCGGCCGCGTTATTCCCCTTGTGTCAGCATCGCACCGAGAGGGAGGAAACCGAGAGGGGGATCGGTGACGCTGCGTGGGCGGCTTACCACCGCTTTCCTCGCCGTCGTGCTCGGTCCTGTGCTGCTCGGAGCCTTCTTCGTGGGCGCCACCGTGGCGGCGGTGAGCCGCGACCGGTCGGTCGATCGGCTGGACGTCGCCGCGACCACCGTCCGGTCCTCGGTCGGCGCCCTCTGCCAGCAGCTGCACGCGGTGGCCGACGCCGTCGCCCTCCCGTCCACGCCAGAGCTGCGCCTCGCGGTGGCCGACCAGGTGATCGCCCGCGGGCTCGCCGCGGTGGTGCAGGTCGACGGCGTCACCACGCCCGGCGGCCCGGCGCGGCCGTGGGCCGACTGCTCCGGGGCGGCACCGGAGGGGTTCCAGGCGCTCGCCGTGCGGGTCGAGATGCGCGACGCCGCCGGCGCCGTCCTCGGCTGGGTCGAGGCCGCGCAGGCCGTCGACGCGGCCTTCGTGCGCCGGCTCGCCGACGCGGCGGGCGCGGCGGTCACGACGCGGGCCGGTCCGACCTACACCACCGAGTCGCCCCGCCACCGCGACGCGGTGGTCCAGGCAGCCCTGGGGGTACGTGGAGAGTCCGTCGCCGAGTCGGCACCCGGCCGCTACGTGCGGCGCCTCGACCCCTCGCCCGGCCAGCCGCTGCCGCTCGCGCTCTCGGTGCCGCGCAGCGAGCCGGACGGGATCTACGCCGTGCTCGTGGCCGCCGTGGTGCTGGCCGGGCTGCTCGCGGTGCTCGCCGCCTGGTGGCTGGCCCGCTCGACCACCCGTCCGCTGGCCGAGCTCGGGCGTGCCGCCGACCGGGTGGCCGGCGGCGACCTGGCCGCCCGCGTTCCGGTGCGGGCCCGCGACGAGGTGGGGCGGCTGGCCGCGGCGTTCAACCGGATGACCCGCGAGACCCAGTCGTACGTGCGGGCGCTCACCGCCAGCCGTGACCAGCTCCGCAACCACCTCGCCGTGCTGGGTGACACGCTCTCCAGCACCCACGACCTGCACCGCATCCTCCAGGTGATCCTCCAGACCGCACTCGCCGCGACCGGCGCGCGGGCCGGCGTGGTGCTGCTGCTCGACCCGGCGACTGGGGTACTCGTCGCGCAGTGCGCGGAAGGGCTGGAGGATCCCGATCCCCGGGTGCCGGTGGGTCGAGGTCTCCTCGGGACGGTGGCCGCCACTGGCGAACCGCTGCGCGGGCGGGTCGACCGGGACGGGCCGCCGATGCTGGACGACGAGCCCCGCTGCCGTACGTACGTGGCCGTGCCCTTCGCCAGCCCCACCCACGGCGCGGACCTCGAGCCGCCCGCGCTCGGCGTGCTCGCCCTGTACGACCGGCTGGGCATGGACGAGTTCGACGACGCGGACCTCGTCACGCTCCGCACGTTCGCGGGGCAGGCGGCGGTGGCCGTGGACAACGTGCGGGTACACGAGGAGGCGCAGCGGCTCTCGCTCACCGACCCGCTCACCGGGCTCTGGAACTACCGCTATCTGAAGGAATCGGTGCGCCGTGAGGTCGAGCGGGCCAGCCGCTTCGGCCGCATGCTCGCGGTGCTCGCGCTCGATCTCGACCGGTTCAAGGAGGTCAACGACACCCACGGGCACGCGGCGGGTGACGCGGTGCTCGCCGAGTTCGCCCGGCGGGTGCGAGCCGAGGTGCGCGAGGTCGACCTCGCGTTCCGGCAGGGGGGTGAGGAGTTCGTGGTGCTGCTGCCGGAAACCGACGCGCGGGGTGGCGCGACCGTGGCCCAGCGCCTGGGCGCGGCGGTCCGCGACACGCCGATCACCTGCGGTGACGAGGTCATCGAGGTGTCGGTCTCGATCGGCATCGCCGTCTATCCGGACCACGGCGTGACCGGAGCGCAGGTGCTGGATGCGGCCGACGACGCCCTGTACGCGGCGAAAGCGGCCGGACGCGACACGTACCGGATCGCGGCGGATGGTAAGCGCCCGGAGTCCCGAGAGCTACCCGTGCTGGCCGGCGCGGCCCCGCCCGACGACGATCTACCCCGGGCCGGCGGCGCGTCACCTGGGACTCACCCGCCGCGACAGAGCCGTGGCCGATAGTCTCGCGGCATGTCGGAGCACGCAGCCACCACCCTCCCCTCTGGTCGGCGAGCCGTTAAGGCGGTCATCCCGGCCGCCGGCCTGGCCACCCGTTTCCTGCCCGCCACGAAGGCGGTGCCCAAGGAGCTGTTGCCGGTCGTCGACCGCCCGGTCCTCCAGTACATCGTGGAGGAGGCCGCGGCCGCCGGGATCAGCGACGTCCTGCTCATCACCGGGCGCGGAAAGACATCGATGATCGACCACTTCGACCGCCAGCCGTACCTGGAGGCGCGCCTGGAGGAGAAGGGCGACCAGGAGCGGCTCGCGGCGGTGCGCCGGCCCAGCCAGATCGCCGATATCTACGCCTGCCGCCAGCACGAGCCGCTCGGGCTCGGCCACGCGGTCGGGGTCGGTGAGGCGCACGTCGGCGACGAGGCGTTCGCGGTGCTGCTCGGCGACGAGTTCGTCGACCTGGCCGAGCCGCTGCTGCCGGCGATGCTGGAGCTTCAGGCGCGCACCGGCGGCATCGTGCTGTCCTTCATGGAGGTGGCGCCCGAAGAGACCAAGCGCTACGGCATCGCCTCCGTCGCCGACCCCGAGCCGGAGGTCGCCGACATCGGCGAGGTGGTGCGGGTGACCGGCCTGGTGGAGAAGCCCGCGATGGAAGACGCTCCGAGCAACCTGGCGGTGCTGGGGCGATACATCCTGCCGGGCACCATCTTCGACGCGATCAAGCGCACCAAGCCGGGCAGCGGCGGCGAGATCCAGCTGACCGACGCGATGGCGCTACTGCTCTCCGAAGGGACACCGGTGCACGGCATCGTCTACCGCGGCACCCGCTACGACACCGGCATGCCGCTTGGCTACCTTCAGGCGGTCGTGCAGATCGCGAGCCAGCGCGAGGATCTGGGCCCGGCGTTCACTTCGTGGCTGCGTGATTTTGTGGGGACACGGACATGACAGCCACGGCCGATGCCGAGGCGGCCGCCAACGAGCTGACGCCGCTCGCCGACTACCTGGGCAGCGTGCTGCGCAGGCTGCGGCCGCTGCCACCGCTCGACCTCGACCTCACCCAGGCGTACGGCAACGTGCTCGCCCAGGACGTGGTGGCGGCGCACGCCTACCCGGCCTTCGACCAGGCCGCGGTCGACGGGTACGCGGCCCGGTGGGAGGACGTCGCCGCCGCGTCCGCCTCGCTCGACGGGGCGCCGCGGGCGAGCGGTGTGCGGCTCAACGTCGTGGGTGACCTCGGCGCGGCCAGCTGGCGGCCGGTGCGGCTCACCGCGGGGACCTGCTTCTCGGTCGCCGCGGGCGCGCCGCTGCCGGCCGCCGCCGACGTCGTGGTGCCGGTGGAGTGGACCGACCAGGGCATGGCCGCCGTCGAGATCTTCCAGGCCCCCAAGCGGGGGTACGGGCTGCGCCGCGCCGGCGAGGAGCTTCCCGCCGGCACGGTGCTGGCCCGGGCCGGCACCGAGATCAACCCGGCGCTCGTGGCGGTGTTCGCGGCCACCGGCATCGGCCACGTGGTGGTCCGCTCCAGCCCGCGGGTGGTCGTCGTGGCCACCGGCGACGAGCTCGTCGACGTCGGTCGGGCCAGCCAGCCCGGCCAGGTGGTCGACGCCAACTCGCACGCGCTCACCGCCGCGGCGGTGGAGGCCGGGGCGATGGCCTACCGGGTGGGCATCTGCGACGACGACCCCGAGGGGCTGCGGGGGCTTCTCGAGGACCAGACGCTGCGCGCCGACCTCATCGTGACCACCGGAGGCACCGGCACCGGACCGGGCGACATGATGCGCCGCATCCTCTCCCGCCGCGATGGCGCGGTGACGTTCGAGGAGGTCGCACTGTATCCCGGAACCACCCTGGGATTCGGTACGGTCGGTGGTGAGGAGGTGCCGATCGTGTGTCTACCGGGTGAACCCGCGGCCGCACTGATCGGCTTCGAGGTCCTGGCCCGCCCCGCCATCCAGCTGCTCGCCGGGGCCGAGCCGGTCTTCCGGCCGAGCGTGCGCGCCCACCTGCTGGAGACCGTGCCGTCGCCGGCGGGGCTGCGCGAGTTCCGGCCGGCCCACGTCGCCGAGCGGCGTGGCGGGGGATACACGGTGCAGCCGCTGCCCGGCGGGCCGTACACGATGTCCGGGCTGGCCGACGCCAACGGGCTGCTGGTCCTGGGCGAGAAGGTCACCACCGCGACCGCCGGCTCCACCGTGGATGTGCTGCTGCTGGACCGGCGCAGATGATCTTCGGGGTGTCGCCGGGATGGCCGGTCGTCTTAGTCGACGGGCACGTCTCGCTGCGCCCCTACCGCCGCTCCGACGCCAACACCTGGTCAGAGGTGCGCCGGGCCAACCAGGAGTGGCTCGCACCGTGGGAGTCGTCCCCACCCGGCCCGTGGGCCGAGCTCAACTCGCCGAGCGCCTTCCGGTACGTGCACCGCGACCAGCGCCGCTCGGCCCGGCGCGGCGAGAGCATGCCGTTCGCGGTGTGCCTGCGCGGCCACCTTGTCGGCCACCTCAACCTGGGCAACATCGTGCGCCGCGCGTTCTGCTCGGCGTACGTGGGCTACTGGATCGACTCGCGCGTCGCGGGTCAGGGCGTGATCCCGACCGCGCTGGCGCTGGCGGTCGACCACGCGTTCGGCCCGGGCGGGCTGCACCGTGTCGAGGTCAACATCCGGCCGGAAAACAAACCGTCCCGCCGGGTGGTCGAAAAGCTCGGCTTCCGCGAGGAGGCCTACCACCCGCGGTACATGCACATCGATGGCGCCTGGCGCGACCACATCGGGTACGCGCTGACCAGCGAGGAGGTCGCCGCGGACGGTGGCCTGCTGGCGAGATGGCACCGCCTGCGCGCGACCGCTAATTGATCTTTCAACATCGGGTGCCGGCGCGGCGCGCGTCTATCCTGGTCAGCCCCCTTTAACCTCAGTTAACCGGGACACGGTATGGGGTGATGGGAGGGGTGAGGGTGCCGACCTCGGTGCTCCTCGCCGTCCTCGCCGCCGCCGGGCTACTCGCCCTCGCGCCGGCGCTGGTACGCCGGTACGACGCGACAGAACGCCTGGTGGCGGAGCGGGCGCAGTCGACGGCACGGGTGCTCCAGCGCCAGCGCCGCCGCCGCACCGTGCCTGGGCCCCGCCCGATCCGCGCTTCAAGGGTGGTTTTGTCCCTGCGCCCCGCGGCGCCGGTCTCCGGCATCCCGGTCTCCGCTGCCCCGGTCTCGCCCGCACCCACCGGCCGCCGCGGCCGCCTGCGGTCGGTGCCCGCCCGCCCCCGCCGCCGCCCACCGGTGCGCCGCCACACGCCGGCGATCTACCGCCGCCGCCGGGTGCTCGCGGCGCTGTTTCTGCTCAACCTCGTCGAACTGGTCGGCGTCATCGTCGTCGGACCCGGCTTCTGGATCAGCGTTTCCGTGACCGGGACGCTGCTCGTGGTGTACATGGTGCACCTGCGCAACCGGGCCCTGGAGGAACGCCGCCGTCGCCGCCATGAGGCACGGGAGGCCGCCTGGCTGGCCGCACGGCAGGCGGAGGTACGCCGCGAGCAGGCCCGCCGGGCAGCGCTGCGGCGCGAGCAGCAGCGCCGCCTGGCCGCCCAGCGCGAGGCCGTCCGCCGGGCCGCGATGGGCCTGGACACCGGCGGCCAGGCACCGTCGGTCTCCTACCGCCGGGCGGGTGGCCTGCGCGGCCGCGCGTACGAGGCCGGGCGGCCGGGCGCGGCCCACTCGGCCTGACCGCGCCGCGCCGGGATCTGATTCGCGGTCCGCCTGGGCGACCTGTTAGCCTTGGCGCCGGTCCGCTGCCAGGTTTTGCCGGGGTGCGGGCTGGCTTGCTGGGCTCCGGCTCAGCGGCGGGGCTGTGGCGCAGACCGGTAGCGCACCTCGTTCGCATCGAGGGGGTCAGGGGTTCAAATCCCCTCAGCTCCACCACCTTTCATCAGACGCCCTTACGCGCGCCCTGGGATATGGGGCATGACGGATCCCGATGAGGTGAGCCGGTCGGGCGGCGAAGACATCGAGTCCGTCAACCGGTATCCGTCGCCGGTTACGGTCGAGAAGGTCGCGGGTCGGTGGCGGGTCGAGTTTCGGCGTCCAGCCGCTTGACCAGGGTCGCGGGCGCGATCGTGCGGTAGGCGTCTTCGCAGAGTTCGGCGATCTCGGCCCAGTCGACCTCGCCGTCGAGGCGGGCGCCGAGCCAGCCGCGGTGGCCCACGTACGGCGGGCGGAAGAAGCGCTCGGGGCGTTCGGCGATCAGCTCACCCTGGGCGCCGGGTGGCGCGGCGCACCACAGATGCGGGAAGTCGGCGTCGTGGTGGCCGTGCTCCCACAGCGTGACGAAAGTCTTCTTGTCTCGCACGAACCAGGTCGGCGCGCCGTGGCTAGGTCTTTCGGTCACCTCCGGAAACGCCGTGCAGATCGCTCGCAGCCGCTCTACCACGTCCATACCCGGAGCTTAGGCGGGAGATGTCCTCGAGCCGGCCCAGCAGTGTCACCGGCACCAGCAGCAGCACCAGCGCCACCGCCAGGTAGCCCGCCTGGCCAAGCCGCCACGCGCCGACCGCGTCGCCCACCACGAAGCAGGCCGCGATCGCCGGGTTGTGCCAGAGGTAGATGGTGACGGCGCGGCGGTTGAGCACGGACACCACGCGGTCGAGTGGGCGCCAGTCCAGGCGGGGTGACAGCCGCAGCAGCACGAGCACGAAACCGAGCGAGTAGAGGGCCTGGGCGGGCGGGATGTCGTTGAGGTCGAACTCGCCGGGCGTGAAGATCAAAACCCACGAGACACCAGCCCCGACGCAGGCAAGAGCCACGGCGGCCAGCAGCGGCTTGGCCATGCGGCGCAGCACGCCGTCGCGGTGGGCGAAGCCGGCGACCCAGCACGCGCCGAACGTGGCCAGGTCGCTCATCACGGTCGCCTCACCCGCCACGAACACCAGGCCGAGTGGCAGCAGCGCGGTCCGCAGCGGCCACCGGCGGTACGACCACAGCAGGATCGGCGACAGGATGACGAACCAGAGGTAGGTGACGATGTACCACAGCACCTCGGTCGCGGGCAGCGCCCAGGTGCTGCCCGGCGGCGGGGCGAGCGGCACCAGCCAGAGCAGCAGCTTCGGCCAATGTGGACGATCTGCCCAGCCGGACCACAGCATGGCGGGCACCAGCACCGCCCCGAGCGCCCAGAAGGCGGGCAGCAGCCGGCGCAGCCGGCTCGCCAGCACGCGGTCGGGGGCACCGCCGGAGCGGTCCAGCGAGAGCGCCATCAGCGAGCCCCCGATGCCGAACATCACGCCCATCGCGGGGAACGCGTAGCCGAGCCAGGCGACCGGAAACGCGTGGTAGACGACGACCCGGACGATCGCGGCGGCGCGGAGCGTGTCGAGGTAACGGTCACGCACGGCCGGTGACCCCTGTGCGGTGCATCTTCTGCCAGCGCAGCCGCGCACCGGTCAGCGCGGTCACCACGGACTGGAGCAGCACGAGGTACATCAGCTGGCGGTAGGCGAACTGTTGAAGCGGGAGTACCCACAGCGGACGGTGGCTCTCCCGGTCGAGCCGGAACGCCACCGCCGCGGTGACCACTTGCAGCGCCAGCATGCCTGCCCACGCGAGGGCGGTTTCGGTCCAGCCGAGGAAGAGCAGCCCGTAGACGGCGAGCAGGTCGATGACCGGCGCGAGCAGCGGCAGCGCCACCCCGAAGAGGGCCAGGAAGGGCAGGCCGAAACGCCCGAACGGCCCCTTCTCCAGCAGGGCCCGCCGGTGCTTCCACATCGCCTGCATGGTGCCGTAGCTCCAGCGGTACCGCTGCTTCCACAGCTCGGCCAGCGTCACCGGCGCCTCGGTCCAGGCCCGCGCGCCCTCCTCGTACACCACCTGCCAGCCGGCGCGGAGCAGGGCCATCGTGACGTCGGTGTCCTCGGCGAGGGTGTCGTCGCTCATGCCGCCGACGCTGATCAGCGCGCGGCGCCGGAAGGCGCCGATCGCGCCGGGAACGGTCGGCATGCACCGCAGCGTCTCGTAGAGGCGGCGGTCCAGGTTGAAGCCGATCACGTACTCGATGTGCTGCCACCGGGCGACGAGGCTGTGCCTGTTGCCCACCTTGACGTTGCCGGCGACCGCGCCCACCGACGGGTCGGCGAAGGGCTGCACGAGGCGGCGCACCGCGTCGGGCTCGAGGATGGTGTCGCCGTCGACCATCACCACGAGCTCGTGTCGTGCGGCGGCCACGCCCGCGTCGAGCGCGCTCGCCTTGCCGCCGTTGGGCTTGCGGATCACGTCCACATTGGGCAGTCCGAGCGCCTCGACGATGCCGGCGGTGCCGTCCGTCGACCCGTCGTCCACCACGATGACCTCGATGCGGGGATGGTCGCCGCCGGCCAGCGACCGCACGGCCGCGGCGATGCCCTCCTTCTCGTTGTACGCGGGCACGATGACCGACACCGGTTCGGTGACCGGCGGGCCCCAGGACCACGTGGGTGAGCGGCGCCGGCGGGCGTGGCGGCCGGCGAGGGCGAGCAGCAGCAGCGTCCGCCCGGCCGCCAGCGCGCCCACCGCGACGAAGACGATCGTGATGCCGGCCAGCACGCCGTCGGCGATTCCCACCGCCCACACGAGGGCGGTGCCGCGCCACCTGTCGGCGGTGGACGCGGCCGGGTTCTGGGCGAGGGTGGGGTGGGCGAGCGCGTGGTTGAGCCCGCCGGTGACGGTGGTGAAGCGGTAGCCGCGGGCGAGCAGCCGGGGGATGAGCCGGTCGAGCGCCGCCACGGTCTGCGCGCGGTCGCCGCCCGCGTCGTGCATCAGCACGATGGCGCCCGAGTCGCCGGGCGGCGTCGCGTCGCGCACGATGGCGTCGACGCCGGGCCGAGCCCAGTCGCGGCTGTCCCGGTCGTTGACCACGACGAGGTAGCCGAGCCGGCCGGCCTCGCGGATCAGCTCCCACTCGCCGTCGTCGATCGCGTCGGGCTGGGAGGAGTACGGGAAGCGGATCAGCGACGTGCGTACGCCGGCGGCACGGGCGATCGCGAGCTGGGTCTGCGAGTACTCGGCGCGCCGCCGCCAGCCGGCCAGTGTGGACAGCCGCGGGTGGGTGAACGTGTGCACGCCCAGCTCGTGGCCGTTCGCGACGAGGCGGCGCACCAGGTCCGGGTGGCGGGCGACCTGCGAGCCGACGACGAAGAAGGTGGCGTCGACGCCGTACCGGTCGAGCACCCGCTGGATCCGTGGCGTCCACCACGGGTCCGGCCCGTCGTCGAACGTGAGCGCGATGGTCTTGGCGGGCAGCCGGTACGAGCGGGGCGGACCGCCGCCGGCGTTGACGATCGGCCCGCCGGCGCTGATCTCCGCCGGCACGGCGTCGCGGGTGCCGCCGTCGGGGCCGCTGGCGTCCGGGGTGAACCGGGCGCTCGCGTACGCCTCCACGGAGAGCACGCTCAGGAAGACCAGCAGGAGGGCGAAGGTGACGGCGCGGCGGGGCTTCATCGCCGCGCGGACCCGCCGGACAGCAGGCCGAGGATCGGGCCGAGCAGGGGCAGCTCCGGCGTGGGCTCCGGCGCCGGCGGGTCGGTCGGCTCGGGCGCCGGCGGGTCGGTCGGTGGCGGGTCGGTCGGCGGCAGCGGTTCCGTGGGTGCGGGCGGGTCGGTGGGTGCCGGCCGCGGGGTGGTGGGTGCGGGCAGCGGGGTCGACTCGATCAGTGGCGGCTTCGGCGCGCGCGGCGGCCGCCGCGGTGGCGGCCCGGCGGGCTCACGCCGCTGCACCCGCATCGGGACGGCTTCGACGTTCGGGCGGTCGCCGGGCGGGAGTGGCACGCCGGCGGTGTGCGGCTCCGGTGGCTGGGTCTGCCGGACCGCTGGGAGCGGCCGGTCGGCGGGCGCCGGGAGCGGGGCTAGCGCGCCCGGACGCGCCGGCTGCCCGATGACACTTGCGCCGACGAGGCAGGTGTAGGTCAGGCAGGCCGCACCGACGGCGTACGCGATGCGGCGCACTCGCCGGCGGCGCCGCCCGCTAGCGTCGACGAACACCGGCGTGGAACCCTCTGGTCGAGTCACCGGGGGAGCGTAAAGAGCGGGTGTCAACTGATCCGCATTCTCGGTCCTCCGATTGGGGACGCCAGAATCGCGGAAAGAATTGTCCGAAATGTTGGCGTGCCGCTCCACTCACGTTTAGTGAAACGCTGTGACCTGCTGTAATGGGCGGCCCAGAATGTGGTTACTGTCCGGATAGCGACGATTGAACGTATAGCGACCGCCGTCTACGTGAGAAACCTCAAGATCTACTTGAGTTGTGAGACCGGCTCGCTTGGGGGCACGTCGCGAAACCTCCTCCTTATTCGTACATACCGGACATGTCGCACGCGAAGATCACGGGTACAGGGATAGTGGTCGATGTCACGGTCGTTGCGTCAGAAATCTGACCAGCCGTGACCCGTTGTGCGGTTGATCCGGGGTGACTAAGCTGACCGGTGCGCGCCCCTATCGCCCGCTTCCCCCGTGGCAGGCGATCGGGGCGCGCCTCTTTGTGTCCAGTCCAGAAAACCCCGCCCTGATCTTGCGCTTGGGTATATCGGACATAGTTGGGCACAAGATCCCTGCTCCGGGGCCCGTTGGGCCTGCTCGTCGCTGTCCCGCCGATATTCCCGGTGTCAACTAACATGAACGTTCGGATCGAGTTTCTTTCACACGAGTTGACATTGTGCCCCCTTGGTCGCGAGGCTTGTCCCGGACCGCCGGCCATAACGGGGGGCGCTCTCGTCGTCTCAAGGGCGCCGAGGGCGCGTGTCGGCGGCGGTCACCGGTGTGGGCCGGGACAGGCTCCTGGTCCACACCGGTCGGCCCGGTCCATCGGAGGTGATCCCCGGTGACGACTCCAGGTGAGCCGCGCACCCTCGCGGACAAGATCAATCAGCTCTTCCGCACGATCCACCCCCGGGATCGCGGGCCGTACAGCAACGAGGAGGTCGCCTCCGCCATCCGCGACGGTGGCGAGAGCATGTCGGCCACCTACCTGTGGATGCTTCGTCGTGGCGAGCGCACCAACCCCACGATGCGCCACCTACAGGCCCTGGCCGGGTTCTTCGGGGTCGCCCCGGCGTACTTCTTCGACGAGGCCGTTACCCGCCGCACCGACCGCGACCTCGAACTGCTTTCCAGCCTGCGCCAGCTGGGCGCCAAGCGGGTGGCGCTGCGCACCGTGCTGGAGAGCGCCGGGCTCTCCGAAGCCAGCCAGCGGCTCGTGCAGCAGGTCGTCGACCGCTGCCTCGAGCTCGAAGGGCTGAGCGACGAAGACAAGCCGGACGGATCGAGCGTCGCGTCCGGGCGGGAGGCGCGATCGTGACCCCGTGGCTGGGCTGGGACGAGGGCAGCGAAGACCGGCGGCGGATGCGCCGCCAGTGCGCCCGGCTCGTGCGCGACATCAGCGTGCCCGTGCCGTTCGACGCGGAGGCGCTGTGTCGCGAGGTGGGTGACCGGATCGGTGAGCCGATCCACCTGCTCCCGGTCGCGATGCCCGCCGACGGGCCCTCCGGGCTGGTGATCAGCGGCAGCCGGGCGCACTACCTCTGCTACGACAGCGGCACCCGCCCGCTCCACCAGCAGCACATCATCGCCCACGAGCTGGGCCACCTGATCGCCGGCCACACGACCGGCCACATCGAAGACTCCGAACCGGGCACGCCCGCCCTGCTGTCCACACTGGATCCGATCGTCGTGCGGCAGGCACTCGCGCGCGACGCCGGCTACGACCGCCGCGAGGAGGCCGAGGCGGAGATCATCGCCGAGCTGCTGCTGCGCCGAGCCCACTCCTGGGCGCCGGAACGCACCTGGCACGTGCCGATGGACGCCGTGGACGTGGTGGCGCGGATCGAGCGCTCACTAGGGTGAGCCGGTGAGCACGCCATCAGACTCAGCGGATACGTGACCGACGAGCCGTAGCATCGGGGAGACCGTATGCACCAGGTGCTTTACCCGGCGCTGGCCGCCGTGGCCTGGATCGGCCTCGCGGTCAAGATCCGCGACCTGCGCCGCGGGCGCAACCCGTCGCGGATCGCCGTGTGCGGCGCGCTGGCCCTGCTCGGCTCCACCTTCACCGTGTCCACGCCGGCGGTGTGGAGCTGGCTCGACCGCGTCACCGGCGTACCCAACCTCGCCGCCCTCTGGGCACACCTGTGCGTGGTGGCGTTTTCCGGCACGGTGCAGCTGCTCGTGCTGTGGTGGGTCAACCCGCCCGAGGTGGCCCGGCGGCGGGCCCGCGCGCGGCTCACCCTCCTCGCGGTGGCGGCGGTGGCGCTCGTGGTGCTGTTCCTCGCCGCCGGGCCGACCGAGCCGCACACCACCGACTTCGTGACCACGTACGCCGAGCGCCCGATCTTCGCCGCGTACCTGCTCGTCTACCTCTCCGCGTTCGCACTCGGCATGGTCGACGTGGTCCGGCTCTGCTGGCCGTACGCGCACGTCGCCGGCCGTTCGTGGCTGCGGCGCGGCCTGCGCACCACCGCGGTCGGCGCCGCGAGCGGGCTGGTCTACGCCGGCGTCCGGGTCGCCGACGTGATCGGCGCGCAGGCGGGCGCGGACATCCGCCGGTGGGAGCCGCTCGCACCGCCCGCGGCGAGCCTCGGCGCGCTCCTGGTCGTCCTCGGGCTCACCATGCCGGCCTGGGGTCCGCGGCTGTCCCAGTTCCGCGGCTGGGTGCGCCGCCGCCGGCAGTACCGGCAGCTCCAGCCACTGTGGTCGGACCTGCACCGGCTGATGCCCCAGATCGCGCTCGACCCGCCCGTCGCCGCCCCGCTGTCCAACCTGGACCGCCGCCTCTACCGCCGGGTGATCGAGCTGTACGACGGCTCGCTGGCTCTCCGTCCGTACCTGGACGAGGCCGCCGCCAGCCGCGCCGGGCGGATAGGCACGCGCTTGGGGCTGCGCTCAGACGACCTGGCGGCGGTGATGGAGGCGGCCCGGCTGCGCGGCGCGGTCCGGGCGTACGCACACGGATCGCCGCGAGCGGCCGAGGAAGGCGACGGCGCCGGCGAGCCGGCGCCCGGCCGCCCGGACGAGGGCACCGACCTGGCACAGGAGGTGGCCCGGCTCGTCCGCGTGTCGCGCGCCTACGCCGGCTCGCCGGTGGTGGCCGCCGCGGTGGCCGGCCGCGACGCACTTCCCGCCGAAGAGACCGAGGTGGCGATGTGAGCGCAGATGTGGGACCCGCTCGGAAGATCGCGCTGCCGGACGGGTCGCCCGTCTGGCTGGTGACCCGCTACGCCGAGGTGCGGGCGGCCCTCGCCGACCCGCGGCTCTCGCTCGACAAGCGGCACGCGACCGGCTGGGCCGGCTTCACGCTGCCGCCCGCGCTCGACGCCAACCTGCTCAACATGGACCCGCCGCAGCACACCCGCATCCGTTCGCTGGTGAGCCAGGCGTTCACGCCACGGCGGGTCGAGGAGATGCGGCCCGGCGTGCAGCGCCTCGCCGACCGGCTGATCGACGCGCTGCCCGCCAGCGGGCCGGTCGACCTGATCGCCACGTACGCCGAGCCGCTCCCGATCGGGGTGGTCGGCGAGATGTTCGACGTGCCGCTCGAAGACCTCGCGCGCCTGCGCGGCTGGACCAACGACATGGTCACCAGCTCGCGGGAGGCGGCCGGCGCGGCGATCGTGTCGATCCACCACTTCCTGTCCGAACTCGTCGCGCACCGCCGCGCCACGCCCGGCCCCGACCTGCTCTCCGCGATGATCGCCGCGCGCGACGAGGGCGACCGGCTCTCCGAGGACGAGCTGACGTCGCTGGCGTTCCTGGTGCTCTTCGCGGGCTACGAAAACACCGTCAACCTGATCGGCAACGCCGTCCTGGCACTGCTGCGCGACCGGGGCCTGGCGGCCACGCTCCGCGCCGACCCGGCACTCCTGCCGTCCGCTGTGGACGAACTCATGCGCCACGAACCCCCGGCGCCCGTGTCGATCCGCCGCTTCCCGACCGAAGACGTGACGATCGGCGAGGTGACGATCCCCAAGGGCGAGACAGTGCTGCTCGGGCTGGCGGCGGCCAACCGTGACCCCGCGCGGTGGCAGGACCCGGACACGGTCGACCTCGGGCGGGCGGAAAACCCGCATCTCTCGCTCGGCCACGGCATCCACTACTGCCTGGGTGCGCCGCTGGCCCGCCTGGAGGCGCGGATCGCCGTCGGCACGCTGCTGCGCCGGCTGCCGGATCTGGCGCTGGCCGTGCCGGTGGAGGAGCTGCGGTGGCGGCCGACGTTTCGCGCCCGAGGCCTGGTCGAGCTGCCGGTGCTTTGACATGCCCCACGTCCGCGTTTGGTCGCCCGTCGTGCCCCCGCGGGACCAGCCGTCAGCCGCCGACTGATTGTCACTGTGCGCGCGTGGCATGGCGGCCCCGGCGCTGGTGGATGACGGCATGGGCTGGGCTTCGCGCGATCGCTGCGCTTGGCTCAGTGCGGCGATCGCTCCGCTGGCCTTCGATATTCATGCCGGTCCGAAGAGTAGATCTAGACGATTTTGGGTTTGGGGACGACCACAAGTCGTCTAGAGACCCTTCGGGCTCGGGGGGATTTCGGCCGCTGAATCCCTTATTTAGACAGAGATTTGAGCTACCGCGACGTCCGTCGTGGTCCGGACCGCTGCTCCCGCGGCCTCACCCGTCCGCCGCTGGTCACGCTCACCCCGCACCAGGCGGTGGTCGACGTTTGTCCACAATGCCTGCTGCCGGATCGGCGATCCGGGAAGTAACCGGGGTTTCGTCGCCGCGAGTAACCGCCGCCGCGGTGTGCGCGATGCGAGAATCTCGAAGTCCCGGCGCTGGGCCTGGTTACGCTGCGTCAGGGTGGCGGGGGTTGGGGTCTGCCACTGCCCGCGAAAGACCCCCCCTCGGGGCTTGTCTCGCGGAGCTGGCAGTGGACGGCCGGGGCTTTCGGCTCGCTCTGCGAGCCGCCGGCCGGGAACGGTGCCCGCGGGAAAGCACCCCAAGAAAACGCTCCGCTGCGCTCCACGTTTCCCCGGGGACCCGCACATACGGCCCGCCGCTGACGCGGACGTGGGAAAATCCGCCTCGACGTAATGCCACGACGGGCGGCGACCCTGACCCCGAAACGCGTCTAGATCTACTCGCTGCCCACTGGGCCTTGGTCATGCATCATGCGGCGTTCTGTGAAAGTCGAGAGTGGAGAGCGGACCTAGATCCAGCGGCCGCCCAGCCACATGCGGGCGGACCAGTCTTCGTATGGGATGGATTGTCCGACGAAGATCGGATAGAAGTACGCGAAGCAGATGGCGACCAGCAGCACGTAGGCGCCGGCGATCACGGCGCCGACCATGCGCCGGTCGACGCCTGAGTCTGGTGGTCGGCCGTCGGTGGTGGCCAGGGATCTGGCGGGTGTCATGATCGCGCCGAGCACGTAGACGACGGCCAGGATCAGGAACGGCTCGGCTGGCAGCGCGTAGAAGGCGAACATCGTGCGGTGCTGTGCGGCGAAGTAGAACCAGGGCAGCAGCGCGGCGGCCACGCAGAGGAGGATCGCGCCGGCGCGCCAGTCGCGGCGGGCGATGCCGAACCAGGCCAGCGCGGCCAGTGCCGGGATGAACGACCACCACAGCAGCGGCGTGCCGAGCAGCAGGATGTGCGAGGCGCAGCTGGAGGCACCGCAGGCGCCGTCGGTGGTCCAGTGGAACGCGATCGGCCGGCCGAGCAGCAGCCACTGCCAGGGCCAGGACTGGTACTGGTGCTTGTCGTCGAGTCCGCTGTGGAACTTGTAGGCCTCTACGTGGTAGTGCCACAGGTTGTGCAGCGCGCCGATGATGGGTGGCTCGGAGCGGCCGTTGTCGGCGAGCCAGTGGCGGAAGTATCCGTCGTCGGTGAGGAACCATCCGGACCAGCTAGCCGTGTAGGTCAGCACCATCACCACCGCGCCGAGCAGCAGCCAGCCGGTCTCACCGATGAACGCGTCGCGCCAGGGCCTGCGCACGCCGGCCGAGCGGCGGGCGCCCACCTCCCACAGCACGATCATCAGCACGAAGACGGGCACGAACCAGATCGCGCTCCACTTGACCGCGCAGGCGCAGCCGAGCAGGGCGAACGTGGCGATGCGCCACCACGGGACGCGGATGGGCAGGCGGCCGGCGCGGCCGGGTGCGGTGGGGTCGAGGCCGCCTTCCAGGGCGCGTAGCCATCTGGCGCGCCGGGAGTCGCGGTCCATCACCAGCGTGCCGAACGCGGCCAGGATGAAGAACATCAGGAAGATGTCGAGCAGGCCGATGCGGGACAGCACGAGGTGGAAACCGTCGAGCGCCATCAGCAGGCCGGCCGCGCAGCCGAGCACCGTGGAGTGGAACATGCGGCGGGCGATGCGCACCATGAGCAGGACGGAGAGGGTGCCGATGACCGCGGCGGAGATCCGCCAGCCCCACTCGTTGTATCCGAAGGTCTGCTCGCCGATCGCGATCATCCACTTGCCGAGTGGCGGGTGGACGACGTAGGCCGGGCCGTTGTTCTTGTCGTCCCACTCCACGCCGTGTTGCAACATGTCCCAGGCGTCGGTGGGGTAGTAGACCTCGTCGAAGATCAGGCCCTTGGGCCTGTTGAGGTTGACCAGGCGGAGGATGCCCGCGATGAGCACGATGACGCCGGTGGCCAACCACGAGTACGGGTCCAGCCGCGCGTCGAACGGCAGCAGCCGCCGCCGCACGATCTCGGCGACGCCGGAACGCTCCGGCTCGCTCTCGGGCCTGTCGTCGCCATGGGCAACGACACCGGTCGTCTCGGCCGCCTCGGGTGCGGCCTCCGGTGCCGTTGGGCTGGCTGTCTGTGCTGTCGCCGCCGGGGTCACCCCGCGATCGTAGGCTGCCGGAGTGTGATCTGGCGCGCACTGCCCATCTGTTGGTGTCATGAACTTCGATGAAAGGCCGTTAGCTGTGGGTGAAACGTCCGGTAGTGGCAGGTTGGTGCTCGTTGGCGCGCCGCTCGGCAACGTCGCCGACGCTTCTGTCCGCCTGCGCGACACCCTAACCACCGCCGACGTGGTGGCGGCCGAGGACACTCGCAGACTCACCCGGCTGGCGCGTGACCTGGAGATCAACGTCGCCGGCCGGATCGTCTCCTACTTCGAGGGCAACGAGGAACGCCGCACTCCGGACCTGGTCAACGCGCTCCGCGAGGGGTCCTTCGTCGCGCTGATCACCGACGGGGGCATGCCGAGCGTGTCCGACCCCGGCTACCGGCTGGTGCGGGCCGCGCTCGACGCCGGGATACCGGTGACCGCCGTGCCCGGCCCCAGCGCGGTGACCACCGCACTGGCCGTGTCCGGGCTGCCCGCCGACCGCTTCTGCTTCGAGGGCTTCCTGCCCCGCGCCGCCGGTGCCCGCCGCGCCCGGCTGCGCGAGCTCGCCGGCGAGCCGCGCACGATGGTCTTCTTCGAGTCGCCCCACCGGGTGGCCGCCTGCCTGGGTGACCTGGCGGAGGCGTTCGGCGCGGAGCGGCCCGCGGCGGTGTGCCGGGAGCTGACCAAGACCTACGAGGAGGTGCTCCGCCGCCCGCTCGGCGAGCTCGCGGCCTGGGCCGCGGCGGGCCAGCCCCGCGGCGAGATCACCCTGGTCGTCGGCGGAGCCACGCCGGCCGACCGCGCCGCACCGCCCGCGAGCGAGGTCCGGGCCGCGGTCGCCCGCCTGGAGGCCGCGGGTACCACCCGGAGGGATGCCATCACGGCGGTGGCCGAGGAGTACGGGCTGCGCCGCCGCGAGGTCTACGAGGTGGTGCACGCCCCTCACTTGGCGTAGTACATGCCGTCGGCCTCGCGCACCTGCGCCTTCGGCGGCGCCTTGATCGGCAGCTTCGTGCCGTGGCCGCTGAACGTGGTGGTCATCGACAGCTTCGGCCCCTTGCTGGGCTCCAGCTCCACCGTGATCGACGTGACCCACCCCTTGGCGTCGGTGGTGGCCGTGAAGTCGGCGATGCGGATGCCGAGCGACACCACGCCAGGCGCGCCCAGCGGCAGAAACGGGCGGGGCCCACTCTCGGGGTTGAAGTGCCCTTGGTACTTGCCCGGCGCGGTGCGCCGCATCGAACCGATCAGCGAGCCGAACTCCGTGAGGCCGGTCGGATCGCTCATGTCGAAGTAGACGAGGCTGTCCTTCTTCACCCGGCTGAGGTCGAGGTGGACCCAGTACTTGTCACCTACGTTGCGCATGTAGTCGTGCTTGCCGACGACGATCCGGTGGGTGTGCGACGGGTACTTCCCGCCACTGGTCTTGATCTTCGCCTCGAAGAGCCGCGCCTTGGAGTCGAAGGCGCCGGACGCCTGCACACGTTCCCCATCGGGCAGGTCGCCGCCCGCGGTGTAACGATGGCTCGCCCCCTGAGTCCGTCGCAGCGCCTCGAGAAACTCGTCCCGGCCCTCGGGGAGCGCCGCGGCGGAGGTGGTGCTGCTCTCCAGCGGCCGCGGCTCGGGGTGGTCGGTGCCGATGCATCCGGCAGTGCCGAGCACGACGCCGACGAGGCCCAAACCGAGCAGGGCGGTGCCGCGTGTGGCCATGAGATCCCCCGGTGGTCGCTGGCCCTTCGGGCCGGGCGGGGGCACGCTAACGGATCGGCGGGCTTGAACGCCACCACCCTTTTCGGTCCGGAGCCGCGACCCGACAACCAGGGTGAAGTCCGCAGGGGTCGCTAGCGCGGTGGCCACAAACGTTGGCCGGCCTCGCCGGCCCGGGTGAGCGGTGGCCGAAGGCCGCCGCTCACCCGGTGAAGGTTTGTGGCCACCGCACTAGAAGGTCGCGGCCAGGAAGGCGACCGCGACGAGGAGCGGGGCGGCGAGGCCGGCGAGGGCGGCGCGGCGGCGGGAGCGGCTGTCTTCGAGCCGCAGCGCGCCGGTGGCCCACACGATGCCGAGGCCGCAGAGCACGACCAGGCCCATGCCGAGGCCCCAGCGCAGGTGCAGGACGCCGCTGGCCGCGTCGACGTAGGCGCGGCCGCTGTCCGAGCCGACCATCTTGGCGGTCACGGTGGTGCCGGCGCCGTCCTGCTCGCCGACGCCGAGCAGGCGCACGCGCTCGGCCGTGAAGGCGCCGCCCGCGGCCGTGAACTCGCCCAGGCAGCGCTGCGACACGCCGTTGCCGGTGCACTCGGTGACCGTCGCGGTGCCCTTGTCGCCGTGGCCGACGGCCAGCCAGAGCGGCTCCGCGCTGACCCACGCGAAGAACGTCGCCAGCAGCGCGAACACCAGCAGCGCGATCAAGCCGGTCGCCGGCCGGCGGGGCGGCTTGGGTGGCCGGCCGGGGCGGCCGTGCGTGGGCGGGCGGCGGGAGCCGCGGGGCATCTCCTGGACGGGCATCCAGAACGGGCGCTCGTCGGGCTCCGACACGGCCGCGATCCGGACGGTCTCCCGGGCCGCTTCGGTCTCCCGTTCGGCCCGCTCGGCCTGCACGGCGATGGGCTGCGTGATCGTGGCCTGCGCCGACGGGGCTTCGAACTCTTCGTCAGCGGGCTTTTCTTGTGCGGCGGGCTCCGGTTCGGGTGTTTCGGGCTCGGCCGGTGGCGCGACCGCTTCCGCCGGCTCGTCGAGTGGCTCCGGTGCGGGCGGCTCCTCGACGGCCTCCGCGTCTGGCGCCGCTTCGACGGCCTGTGTCTCGACGGCCTGTGTCTCGACGGCGCCCGCCTCGGTGGCCGGCGCCTCGACGGCCTGTGTCTCGGTGGCCGGCGCCTCGACGGCGTGCGCCTCGACGGCCCGCGCCTCGGCAACCTCCGCCTCGAATGTCTCCGCCTCGACGGCCTCCGCATCGGAAGTGGCCGGCGCGGGCCGCTCCTCGGCAACCGCCGGCGCCGGCTCCCCGTCCGCGGTGGGCGGCTGGGCCGCGACCGGCTCCTGGGCCGCGGTGGGCGGCTGGGCCGCGACCGGCTCCTGAGCCGCGGTGGGCGGCTGGGCCGCGACCGGCTCCTGGGCCGCGGTGGGCGGCTGGGCCGCGACCAGGGCGGGCAGCGTCTCAGGCAGCGAGTGGCCGCCGGCCGCCGGATCCGCCGGGACGGGCTCGGCCGGCAGTGGCGCCGCCAGGGTGACCGTCGGGGCGGGCGGGATCGGCTCGATCGGGCGCAACGCGGCGAACCGTGCCGCCGCGGCCGCCGGGTCGCCGCGCCACCAGGCGCCGTCGGGCCCGTCCGACGCCCACGGACTTGAACCCGCCGAAGTGTCGGGCAGGTGCGTTTCGCCTGGTTGTGGCGCTGATCCGGTCACAACCTTCATTGGACAACGCCGAGCGGCACCGAGCGCGTAGCGTTCCGCGCGTGTCGGCGAATCTCGAGTAACTAGGCTTGGGCGCTATGAGTCACGTTCTCGCGGCTGTCGCCTGGCCGTATGCCAACGGTCCGCGCCACATCGGTCATGTCTCCGGCTTCGGGGTGCCCTCCGACGTGTTCAGCCGCTACATGCGGATGGCGGGCCACGACGTGCTCATGGTCTCGGGCACCGACGAGCACGGCACGCCCATCCAGGTGCAGGCCGACAAGGAGGGCGTGACCCCGCGCGAGCTGGCCGACCGGTACAACCGGGTGATCGTGGAAGACCTGCACGGGCTCGGCCTGTCCTACGACCTCTTCACCCGTACCACCACCGGCAACCACTACGCCGTGGTGCAGGAGCTGTTCGAAGGGCTGCACCGCAACGGATACATCGTCCCCAAGGTCACGATGGGCGCGATCTCCCCGTCGACCGGGCGCACGCTGCCCGACCGGTACATCGAGGGCACCTGCCCCATCTGCGGGTACGACAGTGCGCGTGGCGACCAGTGCGACAACTGTGGCAACCAGCTCGACCCGATCGACCTCATCAACCCGCGCTCCAAGATCAATGGTGAGACGCCGCGGTTCGTGGAGACCGAGCACTTCTTCCTGGACCTGCCCGCGTTCGCCCAGGCGCTCGGCAAGTGGCTCGACTCGCGCGAGGGCTGGCGCCCCAACGTGCTGCGCTTCTCCAAAAACCTCCTGGACGACCTCCAGCCCCGCGCGATCACGCGCGACCTGGAGTGGGGTGTGCCGATCCCGCTGGAGGGCTGGCGCGACCGCACCGACAAGCGCATCTACGTGTGGTTCGACGCGGTGATCGGCTACCTGTCCGCCTCGATCGAGTGGGCCCGCCGCTCCGGCGACCCGGAGGCGTGGCGCAAGTGGTGGTCCGAAGAGCCGGTCCGCGCCTACTACTTCATGGGCAAGGACAACATCGTCTTCCACTCGGTGATCTGGCCGGCGCTCCTGCTGGGCTACTCCGGTGAGGGCGACCGCGGCGGCGAGCCCGGCCGGCTGGGCCGCCTCAACCTGCCGACCGAGGTGGTCTCCAGCGAGTTCCTGACGATGGAGGGGCGCAAGTTCTCCTCGTCCCGCCAGGTGGTCATCTACGTGCGCGACTTCCTGGAGCGGTACGACGCGGACGCCCTCCGCTACTTCATCGCCGTGGCCGGCCCGGAGAGCCAGGACACCGACTTCACCTGGGCCGAGTTCCTGCGGCGCAACAACGACGAGCTGGTGGCCGGCTGGGGCAACCTCGTCAACCGTTCGATCTCGATGGCCGCCAAGAACTTCGGCGCCATCCCACCCGCGGGCGAGTTGACGGCCGAAGACCAGGCGCTGCTGGAGACCTCCCGAAAGGCGTTCGCAGGCGTCGGGAGCCTGCTCGAAAAGCACCGCCAGAAGCAGGCGATCGGCGAGGCGATGCGGGTCGTGGGCGAGGCCAACAAGTACCTGTCCGACCAGGCGCCCTGGAAGATGAAGGACGACCCGGAGCGGATGGGCACCGTGCTACACGTGGCGCTTCAGGCGGTGAGCGACTGCAACACGCTGCTCACGCCGTTCCTGCCGCACAGCGCGCAGAAGGTGCACGAGCTGCTCGGCGGCGCCGGCGTACACGCGCCGATGCCCTCGATCGTCCAGGTCGAGGATCTCGACGGCGGCCCGTCGTACCCGATCCTGACCGGCGACTACACGGCTGGCGCGCGGTGGGAGTCGGTGCCGATCGAGGCCGGTCGCGCGCTCGCCCCGCCCAAGCCGGTCTTCCGCAAGCTCGACCCCTCGATCGTCGACGAGGAGCTCGCTCGCCTAGATCCGGGGGAGTAAGGGGCTTTTCAGGGTGTCGCGGCGTAGCGCGTACCCGGGAGACTGGCAGGCGTGAAGATGCCGGCCGCCACCCTGACCGGTGTCGTCGCGTTGGCGTTCGCCGACGCATCCATCGTCGCGCTGGCCCTCCCCGCGATCTACGCGCGCTTCGACACGACGATCGTCGGCGTCTCCTGGGTGCTGACCGGCTACGCGGTCGCGGTGACGGCCGCGGCGGTGGCGCTGGTGATCGTGCGCCGGTGGCTGCCGACCAGGCCCCTCACGATGGCCGGCCTCGCCCTCTTCGCGGCCGGCTCGGCGTGGTGCGGCCTCACCGGTTCGCTGGGTGGCCTCTTCGCTGGCCGCGTGGTGCAGGGCATCGGCGCGGCCGCGCTGCTGTCCGGGGCGCTCGAGCTGCTCAGCGCGCATGTGGGGCGGGATCGTGGCCGGCGCCTGTGGAGCGGTGCCGCCACCGCGGGCCTGGCCGTGGGCCCGGCGCTCGGCGGCGCGCTCACGGAGGCGTTCGACTGGCGGGTGATCTTCCTCGCTCAGGTGCCGGTGGCGCTGCTGGCGCTCGGCGTGCTCGCGCTGTCACCCACGCCGGCGCTGGAGCCTGAGCCCGACGTGCCGGCCACCAACCCGCTGTGGGCGACCGCCGGCTACGTCACGCTCTTCGCCGGGCTCGTCGGCGCGCTCTTCCTCGGCGTGCTGCTGCTCGTCGAGATCTGGCGGTTCAGCCCGCTCGCGGCGGCGTTCGTGATGATGGCGCTGCCGGCCGGCACGATCATCGCCAGCCGCCTGACCGCGAGCGCCGGCCCCGCGGTCCGCGTCGTGGGTGGCACTCTCGCGCTCTGCACCGGCCTGCTGGGCCTGGCGTTCCTGCCCGCGGCGGGCCTGGCCTGGGCGGCCGTGGCGCTCTTCCTGTGCGGCGCCGGTTTCGGCGTGGTCGCGCGGGTGCTCTCGGCGGCCGCGGTGCCCGCCTCGGCCCCGATCGTGCGGTCGGGCGGCTCGGTGGTGGCGGCCAAGCACGCCGGCCTGGTGCTCGGCCTCGTCGTGATCGCGCCGCTGCTGGCCGGCTCGCTCACCGACGGCGCCCAGCAGGCCGTGGTCACCGGCACCGGCGTGCTGCTCGACGCCCGCATGCCGGTGCAGGAGAAGCTGCGGCTCGCGCTCTCGGTGCGCGACACGTTCGTCGGGGCGCCGCGCGGGGCCGTGCCCGACCTGGCCGCCGCCGTCGACACCACCGACCGCGCGGAGGCGACCACCGCCGTGGTCGAGGAGGTCGACCACCGCCTCAGCGCCGTGCTCACCCGGGCGTTCCGCCCGGCTTTCCTTGCCGCCGCGGCGCTCGCCCTCCTGACCGTCCTCGCGGCCTTCGCGGTGCGCCGGCCATCCATGGCGTACCCGCGGTGGCGTGCCGGCCCGACCGCGGTGCTCGCTGTTCTCGTGCTGGCCGGGCCCGCCCTGGTCGCCGCGGAAGTGGCCGCCGGCGCCCGCGACCACGGGCGCTACCAGGAGACCGACCCGTGCGCGGCCCCGCCCGATCCCTACCCCGGCGACGGCGTCGACGCGCTGGTGCAGCGGGTGGCATACAGCGCGCTGCACGGCGCGGCGTGCGAGCTCGGCATGTCGCGCGAGCGCTTCCTGCTCGCACTGGCCGGCCAGCCCGGCTTCGCCGACGTCGACTGGGACCCGCCGACCGTCGACCGCACGGTGCGGGCCGCGGTCAACAAGGCACTCGACGACGCCGAGCAGCGCGGCGACGTGCCCGCGTGGACGGTCAGCCTGGTGCGCGCCGCGGTGCGCTCGATGCCCCTGGAAGAAATCCTGCGCATCGTCGGCCTCAGGTAGCCGCTCACCCTCAGGGCACTTCAACCAAGGTTTGAGCTACCGCACTGTCCCGACCGCTGCTTCCCCGTTTTGTCGGGGCTTGACCGCGTTGGCGGCGCGGTCGGGTGGTTGGCGCAGCGTTGATCCTTGATCGCTATCAAGCCGCCCCGTCTGCCAACGGATCGTGGTACGGAGCTGCCACTAGAGAGCTTCGCGGTCGGGGTTGGCGCGCCTGGCCACAATGCATGGTCAAATTCGAGGCAGATTTCCCAGGTCCGCGTCAGCTACGGACCGTATGCTCCCGCGGGCACCGTTCCCGGCCGGCGGCTCGCCAGGGCGAGCCGAATTCCCCGGCCGTCCACTGCCGAGTCCGCGGGACAAGCCCCCGGGTGAGTTCGCGGACAGCCGTATGCCTCTACTCCCCGACATCCTGACGTAGCGTTACCAGTGTCGGGGTAGGGCTTTCAGATCTTGGAGAGTTATGGCTGAAATAGCGCCCTAACTCTCCAAGATCTGGCATCGGACGCGGTTTTACGCCCGCTGTGGCCGTTACTGACGGTGATGGCGCGTCTGTCCGTGAGCAGCGGCATGGACCGCGACGGCATTGCCGATCCCCTCACGCCGATCAAGGAGGAAGCGTGCCGCACCGTGGTGTGCTTCCGCGACCTTGACAATCGCGCGAGGCCGGGGTCGTCCCGGTTGTGAACCGCGGAGGGTGAGGCCGCGGGAGCAGCGGTCTGGGCCACGACGGACGTCGCGGCAGCTCAAAGGGTCTTGGTCTTTAGAGGGCGTACTCGATGTTGACGATGCGGTGGTCGGTGATCTCGGCCGCCGGCGCCCACGCCTCGTAGACGCCGCGCTCGTAGCACTGGGCGCCGAGCGCCGCCACGTTGTCGGGGTCGGGGCGGCACAGGCGTAGCCGGGTCCAGCCCGACTCCTGCCGGAGCACCAGGCAATCGGCACCGCGCCAGCGGGCGTAGGCCGCGCGGCGGGCCAGGGCCTCCACCGGGTAGCGCGCGGCCCGGGTCATCGCCAGCACCCGGAACTCGCCGGGCGGGTCGGCCACCGCCTCGTACTCCTGGCCGCGGTAGCGCCCCACCAGGCGGGTGGACTTGGTCTTTTCGTCGCTCGGCACGTACTCCTGCTCGGGCGCGATGTCGGGCACGCTGTGGAGCAGGTGGCGCCACTGCGGGCCGACCATGCGCAGCCAGCCTCGCTGCTCCGGCTGATACGTGTACAGCGCGACCTCGGTGCCATCCGGCGTATACGCCAGCAGCGTGGCATTGGACGGCAGCGGCAGGTCGGCGAAGTCGGTGGTGACGAACTCGGGGATCACGAACCGCCCACTCGGTGTGAACCCGGTGCCCAGCACCGGCGCGCCCATGCGGTCGTGCGAGGGCATGCCGGCCAGGCCGCCCTGATTGTCGCCGAGGGGGATCTCGAAGTCATACGGGTCGACGGCCCGCCACCGGATCGCGAACACCACGTCCGGGTCGTCACGCGCGGACTCGCTGTCGGTGCGCAGCAGCGCCAGATTGGCCGGCGTACGCAGGTGGGCGACGTCGTGCTCGCGGTAGCAGAACCCGTGCGGCAGCCACCCCCGCAGGTAACCGGAGAGCTGGCGGGCCGAGAGCACCTTGAACATGCGGGTGCCGCGGCGGATCGCGGCCGTGCGCCGGATGCCGCTGACGGTCGGGTCGTGCGCGAACGCCGGAGACTGGCTGAGCGCGTGGATGTCGTGCCACCCGCGGGCCCTATTGAGCGGGACCATGAGCGGCGCCTCAAGCCCCTCGGGCGCGGCCGCGCGCACGCCGTCGACCGAGGTCACCTCGGTGACGTGCACGAACCTGTGCCACGGGTAGGCGGCGCCGGGACGAGGGTTGCGCTCGAAGCCGTCGGCCGGGTCGCTGCTGAACAGCTCGTAGGCCGCGCCGTGCGCCAGCTCCTCGGCCGTGTAGATCACGCCCTCGTATGTGACGTGCAAACCCGCGCCCGCCATGTGCGGCTGTGTGGGCGAAGGGGTCACTGTCACCCCGCCGACAATAGGCCGCAGCCCGTGCCGGTGGGTGAACGCAGGGTTACGCCTACCTGTGACACCCGGCACGACACGCCCGTGGGATGCTGGGCGCGATGAGGAGTTCGCGACGCCAGCGCCAAGGGGAGTTTCCGCCGCCACCGGAGCCACTGGCGGTCCCCGTGATCGACAGCCACACCCACCTGGACATCACCGTGGCCGAGGAGGGTGCGCCGGGTGGCGTGGCCGAGCTCGTCGGGCTCGCCGCGGCGGCGGGTGTCGACCGGCTGGTGCAGGTGGGCGTCGACGTGGACTCGTCGCGCTGGGGTGTCGAGGTCGCCGACCAGCACCCGGCGATCGTCGCGACCGTGGCGCTGCACCCCAACGAGGCGCCACGCCTGAGTGATCTCGACGAAGCGTTGCGCGTGATCGAAGACCTGGCCGGCCACGAGCGCGTACGCGGTGTCGGCGAGACCGGCATGGACACGTTTCGCACCGGTGACGAGGGGCGGGCCGCGCAGGAGGCGAGCTTTCGGGCGCACATCGCGATCGCCAAGCGGCACGGCAAGGCGCTGGTGATCCACGACCGCGACGCGCACGCCGACATACTCCGCGTCCTGGACGACGAGGGCGCCCCGGAGGCGGTGGTGCTGCACTGCTTCTCCGGCGACGCCGACTTCGCCGCCGAGTGCGTGCGCCGCGGGTACGTGCTGAGCTTCGCCGGCACGGTCACGTTCGCCAGCGCGGTGGCCCTGCGCGACGCGGCCCGGGTCACGCCGATCAAGCAGATGCTCGTCGAAACCGACGCGCCCTACCTGACGCCGATGCCGTTCCGGGGCCGGCCGAACGCCTCGTACCTGATCCCGCTCACCGTCCGCCACCTGGCCGACGCGACCGGGGCCGACCTCGACGAGCTCTGCGCCGCGATCTCCGCGACCGGCGACCGCGTCTTCGGGCCGTGGTAGCCGACCTGCTCGGCCCGGCGGAGATCCGGGCGCTCGCCGCGCGGCTGGGGGTCGCGCCCACCAAGCGCCTCGGGCAAAACTTCGTGCACGACCCCAACACGGTGCGCCGCATCGTGACCGCCGCCGCCCTCGACTCCGATGACGTGGTGGTCGAGGTGGGGCCCGGTCTCGGCTCGCTCACCCTCGGCCTGCTGCCCGCCGCCCGCCACGTCCACGCGGTGGAGATCGACCCGGTGTTGGCCGGCGCGCTCGCCGAGACCGCCGGCCACCCCGCCAACCTCACCGTGCACCACGCCGACGCGCTGCGGATCACCGCGGCCGACCTCCACCCGGCGCCGACCGCGCTGGTCGCCAACCTGCCGTACAACGTGGCCGTCCCCGTGGTCCTCCACCTGCTCGCCGAGCTGCCCACCCTGCGGCACGGGCTGGTCATGGTGCAGAAGGAGGTCGCCGACCGGCTCGTGGCCGGGCCCGGCTCGAAGGTCTACGGCGTGCCGTCGGTCAAGCTCGCCTGGTACGCGGGCGCCCGCAACGCCGGCCGGGTGCCGCCGAGCGTCTTCTGGCCCGTACCCAACGTCGACTCCGGGCTCGTCGCCTTCACCAAGCGTGAGCAGCCGGCCGCCCCGCGCGAGCGGGTGTTCGCGGTCGTCGATGCCGCATTCGCCCAGCGGCGCAAGACCCTCCGGGCCGCGCTGGCCGGCTGGGCGGGCGGCCCCGACCGCGCGGCGGCCGTGCTGGAGGCGGCCGGCGTCGATCCGGGCGCGCGCGGCGAGTCGCTGACGGTGGACGAGTTCGTCGCCATAGCGCTTGCCGCGCCCGTACCGAGCCGGGCCGCCGAGTAGTCTGACGGACGTGCGAGCGCGAGTGCAGGACATCGCTCCGTGACCGAGGCTTGGCGGCCGGACGAGGAGCTGGACCGGCCGCGCCTCGCGGCGTCCGGGCCGGTGAAGGTGCGCGTCCCCGCGAAGATCAACCTGCACCTCGGCGTCGGGCCCGCGCGGCCGGACGGATACCACGAGCTCAGCACCGTCTACCACGCGATCTCGCTGTACGACGAGCTGACCGCACGCCGCGGCGACACGCTTACGCTCACCATGGAAGGTGAGGGGGCCGGCGAGCTGGCCCTCGACGAGAGCAACCTGGTGATCCGCGCGGCCCGCGCCCTCGCCGCCCACGCCAAGGTGCCCGCACACGCCCGCCTCCACCTGCGCAAGCAGATCCCGCTCGCGGCCGGCCTCGCCGGTGGCAGCGCCGACGCGGCCGCCGCGCTCGTCGCCTGCGACGCGCTGTGGGGGCTCGGCCTCTCCCGCGACGAGCTGGCCGCGGTCGCCGCCGGCGTCGGCTCCGACGTGCCCTTCCTCGTATACGGGGGCACCGCCCTCGGCACCGGCCGGGGCGAAGCGGTCAGCCCGGTGCTCGCCCGGCCCAGCTCGTGGCACTGGGTGATCGCGATCGCCGACGGCGGCCTCTCCACACCAGACGTCTACCGCGAGCTCGACCGCCTGCGGGAGGCCGGGCAGGCGCCGCGCCTCCCCGGCCACGCCAGCAACCCGCTGCTCGGCAGCGCCGACCAGCTGCTCGCCGCCCTGCGGCAGCGCGACCCGGCCGTGCTCGGCGCGGCGCTCGACAACGACCTCCAGGCCGCCGCCCTCTCCCTGCGGCCCGGCCTCGCCGACGTGCTCAAGGCCGGCCACGCCGCCGGCGCGCTCGCCGGCCTCGTCTCCGGCTCCGGTCCCACCTGCGTGTTCCTCGCCGCCGACGGCCAGCACGCCACCCAGATCGCCGAAGACCTGACCGCGGCCGAGGTGTGCCGCGCAGCCCGCACCGCGCACGGCCCGGTCGCCGGAGCCCGCGTCGTCTGATGGCCAACATCGTCAACCTGGACCGGGTGTCCAAGGGGTACGGCGCGGCCGGCCCCCTGCTCACCGACGTCTCCCTCGGGCTCGACGACGCCGACCGGGTAGGCGTCGTAGGCCTCAACGGCGCCGGCAAGTCGACGCTGCTGCGGCTGCTCACCAAGATCGAAGAGCCGGACGCGGGCCGGGTCACCCACCGCCGCGACCTGCGCGTGGCGTGGCTGCCACAGTCGCTCGACCTGGCCGCCGACGCCACCGTCCACGACGTCGTGATCGGCACCGCCTGGCTCGGTGAAGGGTTCGCGGCCGAGCACGAGTGGGCCGGCGACGCGGGCGTCCGTTCCATCCTGGACGGTCTGGGCATGCCCCACCTCGGCCTCGACCAGCCCGTCGGGCCGATGTCCGGCGGCGAGCGGCGGCGCGTCGCGCTGGCCGCGCTGCTGGTCCGCGCCGCCGACCTGCTGATCCTCGACGAGCCCACCAACCACCTCGACGTGGCCGGCGTCGACTGGCTGGCCAACCACCTCACCGGCCGCCGCGGCGCGCTCGTGGTCGTCACCCACGACCGGTGGTTCCTCGACGCGGTCTGCACCGCCACCTGGGAGGTCGCCGACCAGGCCGTGCGCGCGTACGAGGGCGGCTTCGCGGCCTGGACCCTCACCCGCGCCGAGCGCGAACGGGTCGCCGCCGCCACCGAGGCCCGCCGGCAAAACCTCCTCCGCAAAGAGATCGCCTGGCTCCGCCGCGGGCCGCCGGCCCGCACGTCCAAGCCACGCTTCCGGATCGAGGCGGCAAACGCGCTCATCGCCGACGTGCCACCGCCGCGCGACACCGTCTCCCTGCGCAGGCTCGCCACCGCACGGCTCGGCAAGCAGGTGTACGACCTGGCCGACGTCACCCTCCACGCCGGACCCAAGAAGATCCTCGACCAGGTCACGTGGCAGGTCGGGCCGGGCGACCGCATCGCCATCCTGGGCGCCAACGGGGCCGGCAAGACCACGCTCCTGCGGCTGCTCGCGCAGCGGCTCGCACCGACCGAGGGCACGCTGCGGGTGGGCGCCACGGTGCGCACCGCGTTCCTTTCCCAGGAGCTGGCCGAGCTGCCCGGCCACCTGCGCCTGCTGGAGGCGGTCGAAGAGGTCGCCAAGCGGGTCAAGCTCGGCGACCGCGAGCTGTCGGCCGCACAGCTCGCCGAGGTGTTCGGGTTCACCGACCGTCGCGTGTGGACACCCGTGTCCGACCTCTCCGGCGGCGAGCGGCGGCGACTCCAGATGCTCCGCCTCCTCGCCGGCGAGCCCAACGTGCTCCTGCTCGACGAGCCCACCAACGACCTCGACACCGACACCCTCGCCTCGCTCGAAGACCTGCTCGACAGCTGGCCCGGCACGCTGGTGGTGGCCAGCCACGACCGCTACCTGGTCGAGCGGGTCACCGACACGGTGTACGCGCTGATGGGCGACGGCCAGCTCCGCCACCTCGTCGGCGGCGTCGAGGAGTACCTGGCGTCCGTCACCCAGGAGGCCACGCCGCCAGCACGGGCGGAACGAGGACCCCGGCCGTCCGCAGGTGACACGCGCGCCGCCCGCAAGGAGCTGGCCCGGCTGGAGCGCACCGTCGCCAAGCTCGAACAGCGGGAAGCGGCGCTGCACGACGAGATGGCCCGCCACGCCACCGACTACGCCCGGATCGCCGAGCTCGACGCGCAGCTCAAGGCCGCACAGGCGGAGCGCGCCGAGACGGAAGAGGCCTGGCTCGCGCTCGCCGACCAGGTGCCAGATCACTGATCGTGGGGCTGCCCGAGGCCGGATGAGACCGATGGTCCAGAATCACGGGCCATGGCGAGCCACTTTCCCGTGAACCACCCGCTGCGCCCCACCTACCGGGCGCTCGGCGGGCTGGCCGGCCTCTATCTGATCGTCTTCGGCGTCCTCGGGCTGATCGAAACGAGCGGCGACGAGTTCTTCGCCCAGAACGACGCCGAGGCCCTCTGGCAGGGCACCAACCTCGGCCACTCGGTCATCTCGATCGCCGTCGGGCTGATCATCCTGATCGGCGTTGCCGTCGGCCGCAACATCGACGTGGCGATCCACAAGGCGGCCGGGTACGGACTCGGCGGGCTCAGCCTCGCCGGCCTCGCCGTGATGCGCACCGACGCCAACTACCTCAACTTCACGATGCCCACCGTCATCGTCACGATGGTGCTGGCGCTCGTGCTGCTGCTCGCCGGCATGTACGGCAAGCTCGGCACCGACGAGCAGGCCCGGGCATCGCGCGACGCCAGGCTCCTGCTCGAGTAGCCGTTTGCGGCTGCGGAGAGGCCGCCACCGGGTGACAATCCTGGTATGGCGCACATCCCGGTCAATCATCCAATGCGACCGCTGTACCGCACGCTCTCCGGCCTGATCGGCCTGTACATCCTGGTCTTCGGCATCATCGGCCTGATCCAGACCGCGGGTGACCCGCTCTTCGACCGGGGCGACGTGTGGGTGCTCGGCCTGCGCACCAACCTGGCCTTCGCCATCCTGTCGGTCGTCTACGGCGCCGTGCTGCTCGCCGCCGCGGTCATCGGCGGCAACGTCGAACACATGGTCAACCTCGGTGCCGGCCTGGTGTTCATCCTGGTCGGGCTGACCATGATGACGCTGATGGAGACCGACGCCAACATCCTCAACTTCTCGATGGTCAACAGCATCGTGTCGTTCATCTTCGGGCTGCTGGTGCTCACCGCCGGCCTGTACGACAAGGTCGGCTCGTCCGAAGACGTCGAAGCCGAGGAGGCCTACCGGCGCAACGCCGCACCCGCCACTACTTCGCCCGCCGAGTGAGGAGCGCCGGCTTCGCCTCCAGGTGCGACAGGCCGTTCCACGCGAGGTTGACCAGGTGCGCCGCCACCGTGTCCTTACGCGGCTTGCGCACCTCCAGCCACCAGCGGCCGGTCAGCGCCACCATGCCCACCAGCGCCTGCGAGTAGAGCTCGGCCAGCTTCGGGTCGTACCCGCGCGTCTTGAACTCGGCGCCCAGGATGTGCTCCACCTGGTGCGCGATGTCGTTGAGCACACTGCTGAAATTGCCACCGGACGACAACAGCGGCGACTCGCGCACCAGCACCCGAAAGCCGTCGGTCTCCGACTCGATGTAGTCGAGCAGCGCCAGCGCCGCCTGCTCCAGCAGCTCGCGGGGATGGCCGGCGGTCAGCGCGTTGGTGATCCGGTCGAGCAGCGAACGGACCTCGCGGTCGACCACCACCGCGTAGAGGCCCTCCTTGCCGCCGAAGTGCTCGTACACGACGGGTTTGGAGACCTTCGCGCGCGACGCGACCTCCTCGATGGAGGTCGCGTCGAACCCGCGCTCCGCGAAAAGCTCGCGTCCGATCGAGATGAGCTGCTCGCGGCGCTGCGCCGCGGGCATCCGCACCCGGCTGCCGGTCTTGGCCGGCGCCACCCCGTTGGTGCTCGGGCTGTCAGTCACGAGGTCGGTTTTACCAGCTTCGCCGCGATGCGCTCCGGCTTCGGCCAGCGGACGTCATACGCCGCGCCGAGCTTCTCGAAGATCCAGATGGCGCGCGCCGAGATGTCGATCTGGCCGCGCAGCACGCCGTGGCGGGCGCACGTCGGGTCGGCGTGGTGCAGGTTGTGCCAGCTCTCGCCGAACGACAGGATCGCCAGCGGCCAGAAGTTGGCCGCCTTGTCACCCTGGCGCACCTCGAAGGGGCGCTCACCGTAGACGTGGCAGATCGAGTTGATCGACCAGGTGATGTGGTGGAGCAGGCCGACGCGCACGAGACCGGCCCAGAAGAACGCGGTCAGCGCGCCCTGCCACGACCAGGTCACCAGCCCGCCCGCGACCGCCGGTGCGAGCATCGAGATCGTCACCAGCAGGGGAAACAGCCGGTCGACCTTGTTGATGTCCTTGTCGGCCACCAGGTCCGGCGCGAAGCGGTCACGGTTGGACAGCTCGCGGTGGAAGAGCCAACCCATGTGGGCGAACCACAGACCCTTGGTCAGCGCCCAGAAGCCCGTGCCGAAGCGCCACGGCGAGTGCGGGTCACCCTCCACGTCCGAGAACATGTGGTGCCGGCGGTGATCCGCCACCCACTGCGTGATGTTGCCCTCGACCGCGAACGAGCCGGCCACGGCCAGCGACACCCGCAGCCACCGCTTCGCCTTGAACGACCCGTGGGTGAAGTAGCGGTGGAAGCCCACGGTGATGCCGAGGCCGGAGACCGAGTACAGCACGAGGAAGATCGCGACGTCGGTCCAGCCGAGCCAGCCGCCCCATGCGATCGGCACGGCGGCGAAGACGGCGAGGAACGGGAGCACCACGAAGGCCCAGAGGCCGATCAGGATGCCGGTGGACTGCTTGCCGTCGGTGAGCGGCTTCGGATTCTTGACGGTGGTGTCGTCGAGGGTGGCTGTGGACATGTCACCTCGCTGCGCTGAAGTGGGGCTTTGGGCGTCCGGGGGTTCAAAGCTACGCCTACGTCACCGTAACTTACGCAACCGTAGTCTGACAGTGGTCTACCCCTTTTCCTTCCTGTGAATCCTCTGGAGCCGGACCCAATCGCACGTTGACGTGGCATAGCGATTTACACGCCGAGCGACGCTGACCCCACCGCCCGCACACGTCTCCTAGCGTGCCCGTCATGACGCATCCCCTGGCCGCCGAAGCGCGGCGCCTACGCACCGAAGAAGCACTCTCGTCCCGCCAGATCCGCGAGCGGCTCGGCATCGGCAAAGAGCTGCTCCAAGATCTACTCCGCGGCGTTCCGCCGCCCGAGTGGACCCGCCGGCCGAACGCCAAAGACGAGTTGCGCGCCCGAGCGATCGAGCTGCGCGGCCAAGGCATGTCGGTCAACGCCATCGCCGACGAGCTCGAGGTGTCGAAGTCGACCGCCTACCTGTGGGTCCGGCACATCCCCTACGACAAGGATCCTGAGGCGGAGCGTGCCCGGCGGCGCGCCCACTCCAAGGTCATGACCGACGCCCGATGGGGCGAGTACCGGGTCGCTCGCGACGAGCTGGAGGCCGACATCCGGGACAAGGCGGCCAAGTGGGTCGGCCGGCTGAAGGACCGCGAGCTGTTGATCGCCGGCGCGGTCGCGTACTGGTGTGAGGGTTCCAAGAGCAAACCCTGGCGTGAGCAGCATGAATTGAACTTCACCAACAGCGATCCCGGACTGGTCGAGATCTTCCTCCGATTCGTCGAGATGCTTGGCGTCGAGCGCCGGCAGCTTACGTACCGGGTACACATCCACGAGTCCGCCGACGCGCTCGCCGCGTGTCGTTGGTGGGCGGATCGCATCGGCGTCGCGGTAGGCGACATGAAGCGCCCCACGCTCAAGCGGCACAAGCCATCCACAAATCGGCGCAACCAGGGCGACGACTACCATGGCTGCCTCGTGATCAATGTGCCTCGTAGCCGACAGCTCTACGTCCACGTCGGAGGTCTGATGGCCGGCGTGTTCGCGGCGTTGTCGGCGGAGTAAGGTTCTCCTTGCGATCTGACGACGAGGTCCGTTAGGTCCGATTTGGTCGGGCGTGGTGTAATTGGCAGCACTGCGGCCTTTGGTGCCGTATGTTCAGGTTCGAGTCCTGGCGCCCGAGCTAGCCCTGGAATGTCCGGATCGTAACGCCCGCCCCTTCCGGTAGGGCCGGCAGGGTGCGCGACTACCATGAGGCCGCAACCCACAGCCACCCCTGAGGGAGCTACCTCGTGACGTCCTCCCAGTCCCGTACCGTCGTCGTCCTTGCCGCCGGTGAGGGTAAGCGGATGAAGTCGGCGCTCCCGAAGGTGCTGCACCCGCTGCTCGGTCGCACCCTCGTCGGACACGTGCTGGCTGCCGCCGCCGGTCTTGAGGCACAGCGCACGCTCGTCGTCGTCGGTCACGGTGCCGAGGAGGTCAAGGCGCACCTCGCCGACGTGGCCCCCGCCGCCGAGCCGGTGTTGCAGGCCGTGCAGCACGGCACGGGCCACGCGGTGCGTATCGCGCTGGAGGCCGCGGGCGACGCCGGCGGCACGGTGGTCGTGCTCAACGGCGACGTGCCGCTGCTGCGTCAGGAGACGGTGCGCGAGCTCGTCGAGGCGCACGAGGCGGCGGGCCTGGCCGCGACCGTGCTGGCCGCCGAGGTGGCCGACCCGACCGGCCTGGGACGCATCGTGCGTGACGAGTCCGGCCGCCTGGAGCGGATCGTCGAGGAGCGCGACGCGACCGCCGAGCAACGCGCCGTTCGCGAGATCAACGCGGGCATCTACGCGTTCGACGGCGCTCTGCTGCGTGAGGCGTTGAGCAAGCTGTCGACCGACAACGAGCAGGGCGAGGAGTACCTGACGGACGTCTTCGGTCTGCTCGCGACCGACGGCCAGGCGGTGGGCGTTCACGTGGCGTCGGAGGTCACGGAGACGCTCGGCTGCAACGACCGCGCGGAGCTTGCGGCGCTGCGGGCGCTGCTGCGTGACCGGGTCAACAGGGCGTGGATGCGGGCTGGTGTGACGATCCTCGACCCGGCGACGACGTGGGTTGACGTGACCGTGACGCTGGAGCGTGACGTGGTCGTCGACCAAAACACCCAGCTGCGCGGCGCCACCTCGGTCGCGGCGGGCGCGGTGGTGGGCCCGGACACGACGCTGATCGACACGACGGTTGGGGCGGGCGCGTCGGTCGTCCGCGTGCACTCGGTCGGCGCGGAGGTGGGTCCGGAGGTTGGTGTCGGGCCGTACGCGTACCTGCGTCCGGGTACGAGGCTGGCCCGCAAGTCCAAGGTGGGCACGTTCGTCGAGGTGAAGAACTCCGAGATCGGCGAGGGCACGAAGGTGCCGCATTTGTCGTACGTGGGTGACGCGACGATCGGCGAGCAGACCAACATCGGTGCGGCGTCGGTGTTCGCCAACTACGACGGCACCCGTAAGAACCGCACGGTGATCGGCAGCCACGTGAAGGGTGGTGTCGACACGATGTACGTGGCGCCGGTCGAGGTGGGCGACGGCGCGTACACGGGCGCCGGCACGGTGGTCCGCGAGGATGTGCCGCCGGGTGCGCTGGCGGTGTCGGGTGGCCCGCAGCGTACGTTCGAGGGGTGGACGGAGCGTAAGCGCCCGGGCACCCCGGCCGCGGAGGCGGCGAGAAAAGCGCGAAGTGAGACAACGCACGGCGGGGGCGATGCCGGGCAGGATGGGTTGACCTCGGGAGATACTGCAACCGAGTGACTCGTTAGCCCCACCGACCCACGGGAGCGGATTGCCGATGGGCAGCATCGTCGCGGAAAACCGCAAGAGCCTGATGCTCTTCTCAGGCCGCGGTTTTCCGGAGCTTGCCGACGAGATCGGTGCGGCTTTGGGCGTCGCACCGACACCCACCGATGCGTACGACTTCGCGAACGGCGAGATTTTCGTGCGCTACAAGGAGTCCGTGCGCGGCTCGGACGCGTTCGTGGTGCAGTCGATCGGTCAGGGTGTCAACAAGTGGGTCATGGAGACCTTGATCATGGTCGACGCGCTGAAGCGGGGCTCGGCCAAGCGCATCACGGTGGTGCTGCCGTTCTACCCGTACTCGCGGCAGGACAAGAAGCACCGCGGGCGGGAGCCGATCTCCGCGCGGCTGGTGGCCGATCTGCTCAAGACGGCGGGTGCCAACCGGATCCTCACGGTCGACCTGCACACCGCGCAGATCCAGGGTTTCTTCGACGGGCCGGTCGACCACTTGTTCGCGATGGACACGCTGGCCGGCTATGTGGAGCGCAAGTACGCCGGCCGGCCGCTGTCGGTGGTGGCGCCGGACTCGGGTCGGGTGCGGGTGGCCGAGCGGTGGACCGACCGGTTGGGCGGGTGCCCGCTGGCGTTCATCCACAAGACGCGCGATCCGATGAAGCCCAATCAGGTGGTCGCCAACCGTGTGGTGGGTGAGGTCGAGGGGCGGGTCTGCCTGATCGTCGACGACATGATCGATACGGGTGGCACGATCACGCGGGCGGCCGACATCCTGTACGACTCGGGTGCCGCCGACGTGGTGGTGGCGTCGACGCACGCGCTGCTTTCCGACCCGGCGACGGAGAAGCTCAAGAACAGCAGGATCAGCGAGCTGGTTGTGACGAATACGCTGGCGCTGCCGGCGGAGAAGCACCTTGACAAGATCACCGTGCTGTCGATCGCGCCGTTGCTGGCTCGCGCGATCCGTGAGGTTTTCGATGACGGTTCCGTTACGACCCTGTTTGGCGGATTGAGCTAGAGGGAGCCACCCCGGCGGATCACGGCGTCCGGCTCCGCTAGACTGGAGCGGTTGCCACGGCGAGGGTGTCCTGCGGGCTGCTGCTGACACAGCGCATTCCGCGGCGCACCGTGATCGACGCGGTGCTCCGGGCCCTGCCCCGCGCGCCCCTCGCCCGGCACCGCCGCCGACCTCATGCAGCAAAGACGAAACATCAGGAGTACTCCCGTGTCCGAGGTAAAGATCAGCGCCGAGCCCCGCACCGAGTTCGGCAAGGGCGGTGCCCGTCGCACCCGTCGGGCCGGCAAGGTGCCCGCCGTCCTTTACGGCCATGGCGAGAAGCCGGTGCACATCGCGCTTCCCGCTCGTGAGTTCGCCGCCGCGATCCGCCACGGCGGTCTCAACCAGGTCTTCGCGATCGACGTCGTCGGAGGCAGCACCACGCTGGCCCTGGCGAAGGCGATCCAGCGTGACCCGATCAAGGACACCTTCGAGCACGTCGACCTGCTGATCGTCAAGCGTGGCGAAAAGGTGACCGTCGACGTTCCGGTGCAGCTGATCGGTGAGGCGGCCCGGGGCACCCTGGTCGTGACCGAGAGCAACACGCTTTCGATCGTCGCTGAGGCGCTGCACCTGCCCGACCACCTGGAGGTCTCGATCGAGGGTCTCGAGGGTGGCTCGCGGGTGACCGCCGCCGACGTCACGCTGCCGCGTGGCTCCGAGCTGGCCGCCGACCCCGAGACGGTCATCGCCGTGGTCTCCGTGGCGCCGAGCGCCGAGGAGCTGGAGGGCGAGACCGCCGAGGTGGCGGAGGAAGCCGCTCCGGAGGGCGCCACCGACGAGCAGCCGGCCGAGGCCGCCGCGTCGGCCTGATTCGACAGGCGATGAAAGGGGGCCCGGCGGGCCCCCTTTTGCGTAAAGGGCAGCGTGATGGACGAGACCTATCTCGTGGTCGGGCTCGGCAACCCTGGCCGGGAGTACACGGGCAACCGGCACAACGCCGGCTTCTTGGTGGCCGACTTGCTCGGCGCGCGGATCGGCGCGCGTTTCGGCCGGCACAAGCGTGCGGTGGCCGAGGTCGCGGAGGGGCGGCTGGTGCCGGGTGGGCCGCGGGTGGTGCTGGCGAAGCCGTTGACGTACATGAACCTGTCCGGCGGGCCGGTGGCGGCGCTGTCCCAGTTCTACAAGATCCCCATCGGCAACATCATCGCCGTGCACGACGAGCTCGATCTCGGGTACGGGACGGTGCGCGCGAAGATCGGCGGCGGCGAGGGCGGCCACAACGGGCTGCGGTCGATGTCGAAGTCCTTGGGCAGCAAGGATTACGTGCGGGTGCGGTTCGGCATCGGGCGGCCACCGGGGCGGCAGGATCCGGCCGATTTTGTGCTGTCCGACTTCAACGCGGCCGAGCGCAAGGAGCTCGAGTTCCTTGTCGATCGGGCGGCTGACGTCGTCGAGACGGTTGTCACCCGCGGTGTGGAAGTTGCGCAGAACGCCTATAACGGGGCGTGACGCCCAGACCGGTCAACCCGTTGGTCACGACAGACGCGATCATCGGGGGGCACGGTGCGGCAGCTGTGGGATGTCGAAGACGACCTTGATCTCTTCCCGACGCCGCTGCCGGTCCGCCCGTCGCGGCGGTCGCCGGGCCGCCACGTCGCCCTGTCCCGGCGCGCCGCCTGGGAGTCGCGGTACGTGCGGCGGCTGCTCCTCGGCGACCTGCTCGTCGGCGTGGCCGCGGGCGCGCTGGCGTTCGAGGTGCGTTTCGGCCAGACGGTGACCTCGTACAACCGGGTGTACCTGCTGCTCTCCCTGCTGCTGCCGGCGCTGCTGGTCGGCGTGCTCGCGCTGCACCGCACGTACGAGGGCCGGTTTCTCTACGTGGGCACCGACGAGTACCAGCGGGTCATCCGCGCCGGCCTCAGCCTGATCGCGGCGGCCGCGATCGTGTCGTACGCCCTCGACCTGCCCACCGCCCGCTTCTACGTGCTGGTGGCGCTGCCGGTCGCGACGGCGAGCGCCCTGGCGGTGCGCTTCGCGGCCCGCAAGCACCTGCACCGGGCCCGCGAGCGGGGCGAGTGCCTGCGCCGCGTGATCGTCGTGGGGCACGAGTTGGCGGTCGTGCACATCACCCGGCAGCTGCGCCGCGAGCGGTACCACGGCTTGGAGGTCGTCGGCGCGTGCCTGCCCGCGGGCGGTGACGGAAACGTGGGGCTGCCGGTGTACGGCACGTTCGACGACGCGGCCGACGCGGTCGACGCGGCCGCCGCCGACACGGTGATCGTGCTTTCCTGCCCGGAGCTGGACGGGGACGCGCTGCGCCGGCTCGCGTGGCGGCTGGAACGCGACGAGGTCGACCTGATCGTGGCGAGCGCGCTCGTCGACGTGGCCGGTGACCGCACCACGATCCGCCCCGTCGACGGGCTGCCGATGCTGCACGTCGAGCATCCGCGGCTGGAGGGCGGCGCCCGGGTGGTCAAGGAGGTCGTCGACCGGGTGGGCGCCGCGGTGCTACTCGCGTTGCTGTCGCCGCTGTTACTGACTCTCGCCGTCCGGATCCGTCGAGACTCACCTGGGCCGGTATTCTTCCGTCAGGTCAGGGTGGGCCGGGACGGGCAGCCGTTCGTGATGTACAAGTTCCGCAGCATGCACCTCGACGCGGAGGCGCGGCTGGCGGAGATCCGGCACCTCAACGAGCACGACGGCGTGCTCTTCAAGGTGCGAGACGACCCGCGGGTGACGCCCGTCGGTCGGTGGTTGCGCCGGCTCTCGCTCGACGAGCTGCCGCAGCTGTTCAATGTGCTACGCGGCCAGATGTCGTTGGTGGGCCCGCGCCCACCGCTGCCGGAGGAGGTGGCGGCCTACGCGGACGACGTCCGGCGCCGGCTCGCGGTCAAGCCCGGCATGACCGGGTTGTGGCAGGTTTCCGGTCGGTCGGACCTGCCGTGGGAGGAGGCGGTCCGGTTGGACCTGCGGTACGTGGAGAACTGGTCCCTGTCGTTCGACCTGGTCATCATGGCGCGCACCGTGTCCGCCGTGGCCCGGTCCGCGGGAGCGTACTGATGGCGCCCCCGGTGGTCGACGGCGCGTTCGCCCGGTGGCTCGCCGCCCGCGCCGGTGAGCTGCTGCTCGAGGTGCGGGCCGAGCGCGGGCACCAGGACTCGGCCGCGCTCAAGGCGGCCGGCGACAAGCTGTCGCACGACCTGATCCGCACCGAGCTGGCGCGGTGGCGTCCGGCCGACGCGGTGCTGTCCGAGGAAGACGACCACGCCCGCAAGGCGTGGGTCGAGGGTGACGGCCCGCGGCCGCCCGCCCGCCTCGAGGCCGACCGCGTGTGGATCATCGATCCGCTCGACGGCACCCGCGAGTTCGCCGAGGAGGGCCGGGCCGACTGGGCGGTGCACGTCGCGCTCTGGTCCCGCCACGCGACCGGCCAGCTGCGGCTCGCGGCCGGTGCGGTGGCGCTGCCGGCGCAGCACCGGGTGCTGGCCACGGACTACCCGCCGGCGTATCCACCGATGACGGCCAGCGGTGGCCCCGCGCGCCTGGCGGCGAGCCGCAGCCGGCCGCCGGCGTTCCTCACCGCGGTCGCGGAGGAGGTGCGCGCCGAGCTCGTGCCGATGGGCTCCGCCGGCGCCAAGATCGCGGCAGTCATCAGCGGCGAGGTCGACGGGTACGTGCACGCGGGCGGCCAGTACGAGTGGGACTCCGCCGCGCCGGTCGCTGTGGCGGCGGCCACCGGGCTGCACGCTTCCCGGATCGACGGGTCCGCGCTGAAATACAATCAGGCCGATCCCCGGCTGCCGGATCTCCTGGTCTGCCGGAAGGATCTCGCCCCCAAGCTGCTGGCGGCGCTGCGGCGGCAGCTGAAGGTAGAGTGATCCGGGGTTAACCGATCGGAAAGGTCTGGAAGAGTGAGCCAGACGCAGACTTACCGGGTTTCGCACCTGGCCGCTCTCGAAGCCGAGAGCATCTTCATCATGCGCGAGGTCGTCGCCGAGCTGGAGCGGCCGGTGCTGCTCTTCTCCGGCGGCAAAGACTCGATCGTGATGCTGCGCCTGGCGGAAAAGGCCTTCGCGCCGGCCCGCATCCCGTTCCCGGTGATGCACGTCGACACCGGTCACAACTTCCCCGAGGTCCTCACCTACCGCGACTCCCGGGTGGAGGAGCTGGGGCTGCACCTTGTCGTCGCGAGCGTGCCCGAGGCGCTGGAGGCGGGCCTGGTGCGCGAGTCGGCCGACGGCATGCGTAACCGCATCCAGACCCCCGTGCTGCTCGCGGCCGTGGAAAAGTACCGGTTCGACGCGCTCTTCGGCGGCGCCCGCCGCGACGAGGAGAAGGCCCGGGCCAAGGAGCGGGTGTTCAGCTTCCGCGACGACTTCGGCCAGTGGGATCCGAAAAACCAGCGCCCCGAGCTGTGGTCGCTCTACAACGGGCGCCACCACGCGGGCGAGTCGATCCGCGTCTTCCCGCTCTCCAACTGGACCGAGCTCGACGTGTGGCACTACATCGCCGCCGAGGGCCTCGCGCTGCCGGAGATCTACTACGCGCACGAGCGCGAGGTCGTCGAGCGCGACGGCATGCTGTACGCGGTAAACGAGTTCCTCGCGGCCCGCGCCGGCGAGACCCCGTTCGTCGAGACGGTGCGCTACCGCACGGTCGGCGACGCGTCGTGCACCGCGGCCGTCCGTTCCGTCGCCGACACCGTGGAGAAGGTGATCGAGGAGGTCGCCGCCACCCGCATCACCGAGCGCGGCGCCACCCGCGGCGACGACCGGGTCAGCGAGGCGGCGATGGAAGACCGCAAGCGGGAGGGCTACTTCTGATGACCGCCTCCGTCCTGGAGACCCGCGCGATGGACCTGCTCCGCTTCGCCACCGCCGGGAGTGTCGACGACGGCAAGTCCACCCTGATCGGGCGCCTGCTCTACGACACCAAGTCGCTCTTCACCGACCAGCTGGAGGCCGTCGAGGCGGTCAGCCTGGCCCGCGGCGACGAGTACACCAACCTCGCGCTGCTCACCGACGGCCTGCGCGCCGAGCGGGAGCAGGGCATCACGATCGACGTGGCCTACCGCTACTTCGCCACGCCCCGGCGCAAGTTCATCATCGCGGACACCCCCGGCCACATCCAGTACACGCGCAACATGGTCACCGGCGCCTCCACCGCCGACCTGGCGCTGATCCTGGTCGACGCCCGCAAGGGCCTGGTGGAGCAGTCCCGGCGGCACGCGTTCCTCTGCTCGCTGCTGCGGGTGCCGCACGTGGTCCTGTGCGTCAACAAGATGGACCTCGTCGACTGGTCGCAGGAGGTCTACGAGCGGATCGCGGACGAGTTCACGAGCTTCGCCGCCAAGCTCGAGGCGCCGGATCTCACGGTCATCCCGATCTCCGCCCTGCACGGCGACAACATTGTCAGCCGCTCCGACAAGAGCCCCTGGTACGAGGGCCCGTCGCTGCTGCACCACCTGGAGCACGTGCACATCGCCTCCGACCGCAACCTCGTCGACGTGCGCTTTCCCGTGCAGTACGTGATCCGCCCCCAGTCCACCACCGTCACCGACTACCGCGGCTACGCCGGCCAGGTGGCGTCGGGCGTGCTCAAGCCGGGCGACGAGGTGATGGTGCTGCCCTCCGGCTTCACGAGCCGGATCGCCGCGATCGACACCGCCGACGGCCCGGTAGCCGAGGCCTACCCGCCGATGTCGGTCACGGTGCGCCTGGAAGACGAGATCGACATCTCCCGCGGCGACATGATCTGCCGCCCGCACAACGCACCCGCGGTCGCGCAGGACATCGAGGCGATGGTCTGCTGGATGGACGAGACCCGCCCGCTGACCGTCGGCGGCAAGTACGCGCTCAAGCACACCACCCGCGCCGCCCGCGCGGTGGTCCGCGGCCTCCAGTACCGGCTCGACGTCAACTCGCTGCACCGTGACGAAAGCGCCACCCAGCTCACGCTCAACGAGATCGGCCGCATCCGCCTGCGCACGACCGTCCCCCTGCTCGCCGACGAGTACCGCCGCAACCGCACCACCGGCGGCTTCATCCTCATCGACGAGACCACCAACAGGACCGTCGCCGCCGGCATGATCATCGAGACCGCTTAGAAGATTTGGGCTACCGCGACGTCCGCGGTGGTCCAGACCGTCGCTCCCGCGGCCTCACCCGTCCGCCGCTGGTCGCGCTCACCCCCAGCTGTGGTTGATCAGGGAGTTTGTGTAGCGGCACGCCGACGGACACGCCCGCCAACTCCCTGATCAACACGCGGGGGACCGGGGCCGGGCGTGGGTGGGGCCAACCGCTACAGGCGGGTGGCGCCGGGGCCGGGGACGGCGACGAAGGGCTCGGGCGGCGTGAAACCCCGGTCGGCGAACGCGGAGGCGACCGTGGCCGCGACCTTGTCTGTCGCGTCGGCGTCGACCAGCGCCAGCACGCAGCCGCCGAAGCCGCCGCCGGTCATGCGGGCGCCGTAGGCGCCGCCGGACAGGGCGCCCTCTACGGCCGTGTCGACCTCGGGGACGGTGATCTCGAAGTCGTCGCGCATGGAGGCGTGTGAGGCGGTCATCAGCGGGCCGATCTCGCGCACCCGGCCCTGGCGCAGCAGCTCCACCGTGTCGAGTACGCGCTGGTCTTCGGTCACCACATGGCGTGCCCGGCGGCGCTGGACGGGGTCGGCCAAGCCCGACACCATCGACAGCGTCGCGTCGCGCAGGGCCTGCACGTCGAGGGCGCGGGCGGCCTCCTCGCAGGTGGCGCGGCGGGCGGCGTACTCGCTGGTGACGTGGCGGTGTGGCGCCTTGGTGTCGACGATCAGCACGGCGAGGCCGGCAGCCGCCACGTCGAACGGGATGTGCTCGACCTCCAGGGACCGGCAGTCGAGAAACAGCGCGTGCCCGGCCCGGCACCGGATCGAGGCGGACTGGTCCATGATGCCGGTGGGTATCCCGGCGTACTCGTTTTCGGCGCGCTGGGCCAGCCGTGGACGCTGGTCGACCGGCAGATCGAGGCCGCCCAGGTCGACGAGCGCGGTGAGCACCGCGGACTCCAGCGCCGCCGACGACGACAGGCCGGCGCCGAGCGGCACGTCCGAGGTGATGGCCATGCGGGCGCCGGGCACCTGGTGGCCGGCCTCGCGCAGCGCCCACACGACGCCCGCGACGTAAGCTCCCCAGCCTGACACGTGCTCGGACAGGTCGAACGTGATCCGCTCGTCGGCCTGCTCCGACCACACCGTCCACTCCGGAGTGTCCACACGGGACGCGGCGACGACCGTGCGCTGGGGCAGCGCGAACGGGAGCGCCCACACGCCGTCGGGCTCGGCCCCGTAGACGGTGAGGAACTGCTTCATGACACGTGCTCGCGGTAGAACGCCCACGCGTCGGAGACCATGTCGTGCAGCGTGGTCCTGGTCGGCGTCCAGCCGAGCTCCTGGCGGGCCAGGTCGGACGAGGCGACGAGCGAGGCCGGGTCGCCGGAGCGGCGGGGCGCGATCTCGACCGGTAGCGGGTGGCCGGTGACCTCGCGGACCACGTCGACCACTTGGCGGTTGGAGAAGCCGCTGCCGCTGCCGAGGTTGTAGATCTTGTGCTCGCTGGGCTTGGCCGACTCGAGCGCGAGCAGGTGGGCGCGGGCCAGGTCTTCGACGTGGATGTAGTCGCGCACGCAGGTGCCGTCGTCGGTGGGGTAGTCGTCGCCGAAGAGTTGGAGCTTGTCGCGCTTGCCGGCGGCGACCTGGAGCGCGATCGGGATGAGGTGGGTCTCCGGGTCGTGCCGCTCGCCGATCGACACACCGGGGCGCAGGTAGGCACCGGCGACGTTGAAGTAGCGCAGCGACACCGCGGCCAGCTCGTGCGCGAACGACTCGGACGTCAGCGCCAGGTCGAACGCCAGCTTGGTCGCCCCGTACGTGCTGGTGGGGTGCTTGACCGCCGACTCGCGGATGGGCAGCTCGGTCGGGTTGCCATACACCGCGGCGGTGGAGGAGAAGACGAACCGCCGCACCCCGGCCGCGCGCACCGCGTCGAGCAGGGCGAGGGAGGCGATGACGTTGTCGTCCCAGTAGAGCTCGGGCTTGGCCATCGACTCGCCGGCGGCGATCAGCCCGGCGAAGTGGAGCACCCCGTCGAACCCGGCCTCCGGCGTGAGCACCTGGGCCGCGTCGTGGATCGACGCCCGCACGAACGTGGCGTCCGGCGCCACCGCGACCGCGTGGCCGGTGCGCAGGTCGTCGAGGACGACCACCTCGTGGCCGGCGTCGAGGAGCATCCGGCTGACGACGCTGCCGACGTATCCGGCGCCGCCGGTGACGAGCAGTTTCACGTGGTGCCCTCTCTCATCGGTCTAAGGTACCGAGGCAAGTATTCCACCAGGTTCGAGCAAAAGTAAACATGTTCGAACAGTGGCCGGGACGCGCATGCGCTGGCGCCTGTCTACCATTTCCCTATGCGAGACACGGCATTTCCCCATGCAGGACACGGGCGGCGGTAACGCCGTGCCCCGACGGCATACCACGGCGTCGGGGCGTTCCCGACGAGAGCCCGGTCCGGTCAGGCGCGCCGCCGCCCGGATCGTGATCCGGCTGGCCGACGTGGTCGCCGGGCTGCTCGGCGCCGACCGCACCGCGGGACGCGAGCGGATCAGCGAGGCCGAGCTGCGTGACCTGATCGCGGCCAACACGCTGCTCGATCCGGTGGAGCGCCGGATCATCGACGAGGTGCTCACCGCCGGCGCCAGCCTTGTCCGCGAGGTGATGATGCCGCGCACCGACGTGACCTTTCTCGACGCTGGGCTCACGCTCGCCGAGGCGGCCCAGATGGTACGGGCGGAGACACACACCCGATACCCCGTAATCGACGGCACACACGACGACGTCGTGGGCTTCGTGCACCTGCGCGACCTGCTGATCCGGCCGCCGGGCGACGGCCGCGCGACGATCCGCGAGCTGACCCGCGAGGTCAAGCGGCTGCCCGGGAGCAAGCGGGTGCTCGCCGCGCTCTCCGAGATGCGCCGCGAGCGGCACCACCTGGCGGTGGTCGTCGACGAGTACGGCGGCACGGCCGGCATCGTCACCCTCGAAGACCTCATCGAGGAGCTGGTCGGCGAGATCCACGACGAGTACGACGCGGCACCCGACCCGGCCCCCGCCGGTGCGGAGGTGGACGGCCGGCTCAACCTCGCCGACTTCGCCGAGCGGGCCGGCTTCCCGCTCCCGACCGGGCCCTACGAGACGGTCGGCGGCTTCGTGATGGCGCGGCTGGGCCGGCTCCCGGTGGTCGGCGACGAGGTGACGGCCGTGGTGCCGGAAGACGACGGCGGAGAGCCGGCCGCCTGGCGCCTGCGCGTGCTGGAGCTCGACGGCCGCCGGGTGGCCCGGGTGGGCATCGCCGCGCAGTCGCCGCCCGCGGCGCCCGTCCCGACCACCCGCGCCCCAGTCGAGGTGACGATCAAGGAAAACGCGTAGCGGCTCAGTACACCTGGAGCTTGCGCCAGGTCGAACCGTCGACCGAGAAGGCCGTCCAGCCGGAACCGAAGAGGTCGAACGCCACGTAGCCGGCGGGTATGCGGACGATCCGCCCGACCGCCGGGAGGTTGCCGTCGGCCTGGGTGAACGTGCGTCCGTCGTCGTCGCTGAGGTACCACCGCCGGTCGGCGCCGGTGGCCAGCAGCCGCCCGTCGAGCAGCGGCACCACCTCGCCGGCCAGCTTGTCCGGCGGTGCGACCCGGCCGGCCGTGGTGGGCGTGAACCGCTGGCCGGAGTCGGTCGACAGGTAAATCGCGGAGATCTCCCGCTCGGCGCCGAGCACCGTGACGTACACCCGCTCGCCGAGCACCGCCACCTGCGCCGTCGAACCGGTCGCGCCGAGCGGGTGGACGGTCCACTTCCGCCCGCCGTCGCGGGTCACGGCCACCGCCGGCGCGCCGTTTCGCGTGCCGCCGACCCACCACGCACCGGTCGCCGTGGGTGCGCCCGCGACCCACTTCACGGCCATGCCCTCCGGCTGCTTCACCAGCTCGCCGCGGTATCCGAACATGGAGCTCCAGACCTCGACGGTGTCGCCGCCCAGGCGGAGGAGCTGGCCCGCGCCGACCGCGGTGGCCGCGCCGTTGGGCCGGGTGGTGGCCAGCCAGGTCTCCCCGCCGTTGGTGGAGACGTATCCGGCGACGACGAGCCGCCCGTCCGGGAACGCGGTCAGGTCGAGGTCGGCGTCCGCCGTCGGCGGCAGGGTGGCCCTGGCCCAGGTGAGGCCGCCGTCGACGGTGCGGGCGAGGCTCGGTGCGCAGGGCGTACTGCCGTCTTCGCACCGCACCAGGGCGTACCCGTGGTCGGGGTCGGTGAAGTCGACGTCGGTGACCTGGCCGCGCAGGTCGAGGATGGGGTCGCCGGTCAGGCCGTTGATCGTGATGCCGGCGTCGGTGTAGACGACGCCCGGCGAAGGGCTTGGGTCGGCCACCGGTGGCGGCTTCTGGTCGGTGCTCCACGGCCGCAGCGCCGCGAAGCCGGCCACCGCCACGACCGCCAGCACCGCGCCGACCCGCCGCGCCCGGCGGCGGTGGCGGATGGCGGTCGCCCGCGCGCCGACTCGCTCCAGCGGCGGCTGCTCGATCGCGTCGAGCAGGCCGTCGCGCTCGCGGGCGAGCCTTGTCTCCAGGTCAGGCACGGGCCACCTCCGTCGAGGTGGTGCCGAGGTCGCGGTAGTCGCCGAGCCGCTCGGCGAGGGCGGCGCGGCCGCGGGACAGGCGGGACTTGACCGTGCCCACAGGCACCTCCAGCACCGCCGCCACCTCCTCGACCGGCAGGTCGGCGAAGTAGTGCAGGACGATCACCTCGCGGTATGGGGTGGGGATGCCGGCCAGCGCGTCCCGCAGGTCGGCTCGCTCCGGACCGGGCGCCGGCTCCACCATGCGGGCCACCGGGCGGTCGCGGAGCAGGATCGTGTCGAGCAGCTTGCGGCGCCGCCACCGCCGGCGGACCACGTTGACCGCCACCGTGCGCAACCAGGCCTCCGGGTTGTCCACGTCGGCCAGTGCGTGCGGCCGGGCCAGTGCCCGCGCGAATGCCTCCTGCACCACGTCCTGCGCCTCCGTCAGATCGGTGGTGAACGCGTAGACCTGCGCGACCAAGCGCCGGTAACAGGCGTGGTACAGCTCACCCATCGCCTGCTCCGCCGCAGCCCGCGCGTCCCGTCCCGGCACCGACCACCCGCCTTTGTCTACGATCTCTGCCCGTATGAGCCATGGCCGGCGTCCGCGGTTCCGGCCACTCCTGTCAGAATGGCCGGCATGTCGGTGTCTGACGCAACCCCCCGCCCCCGGGTGCTTTCCGGCATCCAGCCGACCGCCGACTCGTTCCATCTGGGTAACTATCTTGGCGCGGTGCGTAACTGGGTCGCGATGCAGGAGACCCACGACACCTTCTACTGCGTCGTCGACCTGCACGCGATCACGATGGGCCACGACCCCGCCCAGCTCCGCCAGCGCACCCGGCTGTCGGCGGCCCAGCTGCTCGCGGCCGGCCTCGACCCGGAGCGGTGCACGCTCTTCGTGCAGTCGCACGTGCCGGAGCACCCGCAGCTGAGCTGGGTGCTGAGCTGCATCACCGGGTTCGGCGAGGCGAGCCGGATGACCCAGTTCAAGGACAAGTCGGCCAAGCAGGGCGCCGACCGGTCCAGTGTCGGCCTGTTCACCTACCCGATCCTCCAGGCCGCCGACATCCTGCTCTACCAGGCCGACGCGGTGCCGGTGGGCGAAGACCAGCGTCAGCACCTGGAGCTGACCCGCGACCTGGCACAGCGCTTCAACACGCTCTTCGGGAAGACGTTCACGGTGCCGGCGCCGTACATCGTGCGCGACACCGCGAAGATCACCGACCTACAGGAGCCGACCGCCAAGATGTCCAAGTCGGCGTCGTCGCCGGCCGGCATCATCGAGCTGCTCGACGACCCGGCCCGCTCGGCGAAGAAGATCCGCTCGGCGGTCACCGACACCGGTCGCGAGATCGTCTTTGACCAGGCGGCCAAGCCCGGCGTCTCCAACCTGCTGACGATCTACTCGGCGCTCACCGGCCGCACCATCGACGACCTCGTCGCGGCGTACGACGGCAAGGGGTACGGCGACCTCAAGAAGGACCTCGCCGAGGTGGTGGTCGAGTTCGTCAAGCCGATGCAGGAGCGCACCCGGGCCTACCTCGACGACCCCGCCCAGCTCGACAAGCTGCTCGCGATCGGCGCGGAGAAGGCCCGCGCGGTCGCCGCCGAGACCCTCCGCGGGGCGTACGACCGGGTGGGTTTCTTGTCGCCGGGCCGGGGCGCGTAGCCGGGTGGCCGCCGCCGATGATCGGGTCACCCGGATCGGGGTGGCCATCGACATTCCCGAGCCGTGGGGTGGCATCCTCACCCGCCGCCGCGCCGAGGCGGGTGACCCGCAGGCCGCGTACGTGCCCGCGCACCTCACCCTGCTCGGGCCGACCGAGATCGAGCCCGACCGGCTGCCCGCGATCGAGGACCACCTGGCCGCGGTGGCGGCCGCGCATCCGCCGTTTTCGCTGCACCTGCGCGGCACCGGCACGTTCCGGCCGCTGACCGAGGTGGTCTTCGTCGTCGTCGCGGCCGGGATCAGCGAGTGCGAGCTGCTCGCCGCCGCGATCGGCAAGACCGGTGACATCCACCGTGAGCTCCGCTTCCCGTATCACCCGCACGTGACGGTCGCGCAGGACGTGTCGCCCGAGGCGCTCGACGCGGTCTACGAGGACCTCGCCGGCTTCTCCGCACTGTTTCAAGTGGACGCATTCACCCTCTTCTCCCACACGGGTGAGGCGCGCTGGCAGCCACGCCGGGATTTTCGTCTCGGGAGCTGACGCGCGCGATGAGCGCGCATCCGTCAAGATGTCGGCGTGAACATCGTCGCCCGGGTGGAAGCGGGCATCAACGGGCGGCTCGACGCCGCCCGTCGCCGGTCCCGCGCGTTCGACCATCTCTTTCGAGCGCTCGACCGCTACGGCGCGGTGCTGGGGGGCCGCTTGGCGGCGGCGATCGCCTACTACGGGTTCTTCGCGGTCTTCGCGCTGGGCCTCGTCGCGTACTGGGCATTCGGCTTCGTGCTCAACCGGAACGAGGCGCTGCGGCAGGCGGTCGACGACTTCCTCAGCCAGAACCTGCCGTTCCTTCAGCTCCAGCAGATCCAGGAGAGCAGCGGCACGGTCGGCGTCGTCGGCCTGCTGACCCTGACGGTCACCGGAATCGGCTGGGTGGAGGCGATCCGCTCCTCGCAGCGGGCCCTGTACGAGGTGCCGCAGCAGCCCGGCAACCTCGTGGTGCGCCGGATCATCGACATGGCCGTGCTTCTCGTGGTCTTCTTCCTGCTCGCGCTCTCGGTGGCCGCCGCGGACACGGCCGAGGCGCTGGTGGGCTGGCTGCTCAGCCGGGACGACTCCATCGCGCTCACCGTCGTCCGGTGGGTGCTGACCGTGGCGTTCAACCTGGTCTTGGCGACCGCCCTGCTGGTGGTGGTGCCTCGCCTCCGCATGCCGATCCGCCGCCTGCTGCCGTCCGTGCTGGTGGTCGCGGCCGGCATCACGCTGCTCAACACTCTGGGCCGGGAATGGGTGATCCGGATCGACCGCAATCCGGCGTACACCGTGGTGACCGGCGCGGTCGGCCTGCTGCTCTACTTATATCTGCTCAACCAGCTCCTGCTCTTCGGCGCCGCGCTGGCCGCGACCAGCACGCACGGGGAGGTGACCGACCTGGCGGCGGAGACGCCGCCCGACGCCGATTTGTCCGAAAACGAGGATCCACGGCGCCCAGACAGCTCATGATGACTTGAATGGGGGCACTGGTGACGCTGGAGCTGGCCGAGGACTCGCCGGCACGTGATCTGCCGTGGATCGTGACGTTCGGCCCGCTCGGCGACGACGAAGAGTGGGAGCCCGTGGTCTGCGGCCCCTACGAGCGGCCGCACGCGCTCGCGCTGGCCGAGTCGGTGGTGGCCGACGAAGACCTGATGGCGGTCGTGGAGCCGCTGCTGCCGCACGTGAGCGTCGAGGAGATCCAGGGCGAGATCGCGGCGGCCCGGATGGCGGCCGAAGACGACCGTGCCACGGCCGACGACGCCGCCGACTTCGGCGACTACGACGAGTTTGGCCTGGCCGGCGGCGACGCGGCCGGCGAAGACCAGATGGTCGAGGCCTCCCCGCCCCCGCCGCCGGAAGAAGTACGCGCCGGAATGTCACGCATAGCTTCGCGCCTGGCGGGGTAGGACAGGGAGGAGCCCGGTCGTTCGTTGCGCTCCGCGCCGACGGGCGACTGTGGAAATGGGTGGCTCCCAGGGCCACCACGGGCCGCCGGGAGTCGCTTTCCTCCCGTAAGTGGACCGGCCTGCCGTCAAAGGTGGGTCGGTCCACGGCTTCAAGCGGGCACCGGCACGGGCGCGGCGCCCGTCGAGGCGCGGACCACCAGCTCGGGGCGGAAGACGTACTCGGAGCGGTGGGTGGCGTGGCCGTTGATCTCGTCGATCAGGGCGCGCACGGCCGCGACCGCCATGGCGGTCACCGGCTGCCGCACGGTCGTCAGCGGCGGGTCGGTGAACGCGATCAGGGGCGAGTCGTCGTATCCCACCACCGACACGTCGTCCGGGATGGACAGTCCACGCTGGCGGGCGGCCCGGATCGCGCCGAGCGCCATCAGGTCGGAGCCGCACACGATGCCGGTGACGCCGCGATCGAAGAGCCGGCCGGCGGCCGCCTGTCCACCCTCGACGCCGAAGAGGGACAGCGAGATCAGCTCGTCGACCGCCGGGTCGGTGAGCCCGACGAGCTTCTTCATCGCCGCCCGGTACCCGGCGATCTTGCGTTGCACCGGCATGAACCTGCTGGGACCGGAGATCAGCCCGATGCGCCGGTGGCCCAGCGCGACGAGGTGTGCCACGCCGAGCTCGCCGGCCGCGGTGTCGTCGCACGAGACGAACGGCGCGTCGATGCCGGCGACGTACCCGTTGACCAGCACGATCGGCAGCGGCCGGTCGAGCAGCTTGTGGTAGCGCTCGTGGTCGGCGGTGGTGTCGGCGTGCAGGCCGGAGACGAACACGATGCCGGAGACCTGGCGGTCGAGCAGCATCTCCACGTACTCGTCCTCGGTCACGCCGCCCGGCGTCTGCGTGCACAGCACCGGCGTGTAGCCGCCCTGCGCCAGGTTGGACTCGATGATCTGGGCGAACGCCGGGAAGATCGGGTTGTCGAGCTCGGGCACGACGAGGCCCACCAGGCCGGCGCTGCGCTTGCGCAACCGCGCTGGACGCTCGTAACCGAGGACGTCCAGCGCGGTCAGCACCGCCTGGCGGGTTTCGGTCGACACGCCAGGCCGGTCGTTGAGGACGCGGGACACGGTGGCCTCGCTGACCCCGGCCTGCTGGGCGATGTCGAGCAGTCGTGCCGCCATGGCGAATACGCTAGCGCACCAGCAACTTCTTACGTCGCGCGCAAGAGGTTGCTATCCCGTGGTGGCGCGCAGGGCATCCCGCAGCCACGCGTAAAGCGGGGTCTGCGCCGGGATCGGCGGCCAGCCGTTGATGATCGCCATGAGCTGCCAGTACCGCTCCGGCCGGGGGTCGGTCGAGGTCTCCAGCGCGGCGAGCACCTCCCGCCGGTACCCCGGCATGTCGGTCCGCCCCGACGTGGCGGCCATCGCCGCGATCAGGTCGTCGACGATCGGGGCCGCGGCCGCGGAGGCCGGGTCGACGCCGGCCGAGACGGCCGCGCCGGCCTTCTCCGCGACCAGGTCTGCGGTCTGCTGGCCGACCGCCGGGGTCGCCGGCGCGTCGCCGCCGAACGAGCCCTCGCTCATCCGGCGCAGCAGTGCCCGGAAGTCCGGGTCGCTGACCAGCTCGTGCAGATCCAGCCAGGCGTCGACCTGCTCGTCGGTGGGCTCGTCGGGCAGCTCGGGCGCCACCGAGCGCATCCGGCCCTCGAACTCGGGATCGACGGGTATGCCCTCGAAGACGCTGTCGAAGAACTCGGCGATGATGCGGCGGCGCTCCTCGGCCGTGGCGCGTGCGATGCGGTTCATCCGGTCCACCTCCTGTGGCGTGGGCTCATGCTTGGCCAGCGCGCGCAGCACCGCTCGCTGCACGCGCAGCACCCGGATCTGCGCTCCGAGGGCCTCCGCGTGGCGCAAAGCCACGCTGCGCAGGTCGGCCTCCTGGTCGAGCAGCCGCCGGATGGTGGCCAGGTCGAGGCCGAGCTCGCGCAGCGTGCGCACGAAGTCGAGGCGCAGGGCGCTCTCCGCGTCGTACCGCCGGTGTCCGGTCCGGGTCCGCGCGACCTCGGGCACGAGCCCGAGGTCGGAGTAGTACCGGATCGTCTTCACCGACAGGCCGGTGCGTCGAGCGAGCTCTCCGATGTGCATGAGACCGATCGTGAAACCTCCAGCCACTGGAGATTCAACCCTTTAACAGGACCCGGATCGCCTCGGCGTACGTCTTGCGATCCGGGCCGTTGGCGAGGATGCGCTGGAGCGCGAAGCCGGGGACCATGCCGAACAGCGCCGCACCGATCGCGTCCGGGTCGGCGTCGGCGGGCAGTTCGCCGTTTTCCTGCGCGCGGCGGGCCAGCCCGGCGAAGAGCGCGCGGAAGCGGCCGTACTTCTCCGCGACGAACGCCGCCAGCGCCGGGTCGCGCAGCGACTCGGCCCAGACCTGGATGGCGATCCGCAGCGCGCCGCGCGGGCCGGTCTGCGAGTCGGCGAAGCCGAGCGCGCGGTCCATCGCCTCGGCCAGCGGCAGCGGCGGCTCGTGCGCCGTGAGCTCACCGAACACGTCCTCGGCGCCCTCCAGTGCGGCCTCGGCGATCGCGGTGACCAGATCGGTCTTGCTCTTGAAGTAGCGGTAGACGGCGCCGACCGAGAGGTTTGCCTCGGCGATCACGTCCTGCATCGACGTGCTGTGGAAGCCGTTGCGGCTGAAGCAGGTGTATGCGGCGTCGAGGATCTGCTGCCGCCGCGCGGCCAGGTGTTCGTCCGAGACTCGGGGCATGGCGGCAATTATATAAAACGAATGCTCATTCCGTAAGCGAGGCGGTATTGTCACCGGCCGTGGAGGCTCTGCGACTCATCCTGCTGTACGCCCACCTGATCGGCTTCGCGCTGCTGCTCGGCGGGGTGGTGGTCCAGTACGTCTCGGGGCCGACCCGGATCAACCCGCCGATGCTCTGGGGCTCGATCACCCAGCTCGTCACCGGCATCGCGCTCGCCGCGCCGCTGCGCGACGAGGACGACGAACCGGCCCCGGCCAAGCTCGCCGTCAAGCTGGTCATCGCACTGATGATCTTCGTGATGGTGTTCTTCTCCCGCAAGCGCGACGTGGTCAACAAGGGCCACTTCCTGGCGATCGGCGGGCTTACGCTGGTCAACGCCGCGGTCGCCGTCTTCTGGCGCTGACGCTTGGAGGAAAGTACGACTGGGCGGGAGCGTCAGCGGGTTCGCTTTGGACACTCCGGGTATTACCGATGGCCCAGGAGCCTGTTCTACTACCCGGAACACGGCTCGCGTTCGGTTTGGTGATCTCTGAACCTGCCGGTCACAGGCGGGTAACAGGGGTTCAACAACAGTGCACGAATCTCAGCCGTCGGGCGTACGGAAGCGTACGCTCCCGACCGTGGAAGCACCGCAATCTTTGCGGTGTGCTTTGGGGAAGGAGACCGTCTTGCGCTCTGCGCGTGGGATGCGGGTCGTCTCGTTGTTCGCGGTGGGCGGGCTCGCGCTGAGCGCCGCCGCGTGTGGAGACGCGCCCGAGGAGAGTGGCAATGGGTCGAGCCCAGCCGCTCAGAAGTACACCGCCTGCATGGTGACCGACGTCGGCGGCATCGACGACCGTTCGTTCAACACCTCCGCCTGGAAGGGCATCCAGGCTGCCGTCAGCGAAAATAGCAACATCGAGCCGAAGAGCGTCCAGTCCAGCGCCGAGGCGGACTACGAGCCCAACCTGACCGGCTTCGTGACGCAAAAGTGCAACTTCATCCTGGCCGTCGGTGGCCTCATGACCGACGCCACGAAGAAGGTGGCGTCGGCCAACACGAGCCAGCAGTTCGGCATCGTCGACTCCAACCCGGGTGTGTCCAACGTGTACCCGATGCAGTTCGACACCGCGCAGGCCGCGTTCCTCGCCGGCTACCTCGCCGCGGGCTACTCGAAGGCGGGCAAGGTCGGCACCTACGGCGGCCTGCCGATCCCGCCGGTGACCATCTTCATGGACGGGTTCGCCGACGGCGTCGCGCACTACAACCAGGCCAAGGGCAAGAACGTCCAGGTCCTCGGCTGGAACAAGCAGACGCAGAAGGGCTCCTTCACCAACGACTTCGTGAAGCAGGACGAGGGCAAGAAGGTGAGCGACACGCTCGTCGCACAGGGTGCCGACATCGTCATGCCGGTGGCCGGTGGCGCCGGCCTCGGCACCGCGGCGGCCGCGCAGGCGTCCAACGGCAAGTTCAGCGTGATCTGGGTCGACGTCGACGGGTGTGAGAGCGCCCAGCAATACTGCTCGACGTTCCTCACCACGGTCGTCAAGAACATCCCCGACGCCGTGAAGGAGGCCGTCTCCAAGGGCGCCAAGGGCGAGTCACTGCCCAGCTCGCCGGGCTTCCTCGGCACGCTGGCCAACAACGGCGTCTCGCTCGCGCCGTACCACGAGTTCGACAGCAAGGTCCCGGCCGAGCTGAAGGCCGAGATCGACAAGCTCAAGCAGGACATCATCTCGGGCGCCGTCAAGGTCACCTCGGCGGCTCAGCCCAAGTAGTCGTGCCTTCGTGATCAGGGCGTCCCCCACAATGGGGGGCGCCCTTGTCACCACCCGGACCGGGAGGTTCCGCTGAAACTCGAGCTGCGCGGCATCACCAAGCGGTTCGGTGAGCTGGTCGCCAACGACCACATCGACCTGACGGTGGAGCCAGGAGAGATCCACGCCCTGCTGGGCGAAAACGGCGCCGGCAAGTCGACGCTCATGAACGTCCTCTACGGCCTGCTCCAGCCGGACGAGGGCGAGATCCTGGTCGATGACAAGCCGGTGCAGATCCGCAGCCCCCGGGACGCGATCAACGCCGGCATCGGCATGGTCCACCAGCACTTCATGCTGGTGCCGGTCTTCACCGTCGCGGAAAACGTGATGCTCGGCGCGGAAAACGTGCGCGGCGGGATCGTCGGCTTCCTCGACCGCCGCCGCGCGCGCCGCGAGGTGGAGGAGGTCTCCACGCGGTACGGCCTGCGGGTCGACCCGGACGCGGTGGTCGAGGACCTGCCGGTCGGCATCCAGCAGCGGGTCGAGATCGTCAAGGCGCTCACCCGCGAGGTCGACCTGCTCATCCTCGACGAGCCGACCGCCGTGCTCACCCCGCAGGAGACCGACGAGCTGATCGCCGTGATGCGGTCGCTCAAGGACGCCGGCAAGTCGATCGTCTTCATCACCCACAAGCTCGGCGAGGTCAAGGCCATCGCCGACCGCATCACGGTGATCCGCCGCGGTCGTACCGTCGGCACGGCCACGCCCGACGCGAGCCGCGACGAGCTTGCGGCACTGATGGTGGGGCGCAGCGTGAGCCTCACCGTGACCAAGGAGGCCAAGGAGCCTGGCGCGCCGGTCCTCCAGGTCGCGGGCCTGGTCGTCAACGACGAGCGTGGCCACCAGGCGGTCGCCGGCGTCGACCTCGAGGTGCGCGCGGGCGAGGTGCTCGGCGTCGCCGGCGTGCAGGGCAACGGCCAGACCGAGCTGGTCGAGGCGATCATGGGCCTGCGCCCGGTGCTGGCCGGCACCGTCACGCTCGACGGGCAGCGGATCGAGGGCTGGTCGGCCAAGAAGGTGCTCCGCGCCGGCGTCGGGTACGTGCCCGAGGACCGCAGCGTCGATGGGCTGGTCAAAGAGTTCACGGTCGCGGAAAACCTCGTGCTGGACATCTACGACCGGCCGCCCTTCGGCTCGCGCGGAGTGCTCCGGCCGGACGCGATCGCGGAGTCGGCCCGGGAGCGGATCGCCCAGTTCGACGTGCGGACGTCGTCTCACGAATCGGCCGTCGGCACGCTCTCCGGCGGTAACCAGCAGAAGGTCATCGTGGCGCGGGAGATGTCCCGCCCGCTCAAGCTCTTCATCGCCGCGCAGCCCACCCGCGGCGTCGACGTCGGCTCGATCGAGTTCATCCACAGCCGGATCGTGCACGAGCGCGACATCGACACCGCCGTGCTGCTGGTGTCGAGCGAGCTCGACGAGGTGATCGGCCTCGCCGACCGGATCGCGGTGATGTACCGGGGACGGATCCTCGCTATCGTCCCGCCCGACACCCCGCGCGAGGAGATCGGCCTCCTGATGGCCGGCGTCGTCCAGGAGGAAGGATGAGCCTCACCGAGGAGAAGGCCCCGGAGCAGCACGAGCGGGAGTCCTTCGGCCAGGCGTTTCTGCATGGCCTGTGGGCCGCCAACACGGTCACCGTCACGATCCTGGCGGTCGTGCTCGCGCTCGTCATCGGCGGCATCCTGATCATTATCTCCGACCCCGACGTGCTGGAGACGTACAGCTACTTCACCGCCCGGCCGCAGGACGCGCTGGAGGCGAGCTGGACAGTCGTCAGCGAGGCGTACGCCAACCTCTTCAAGGGCTCGATCGTCGACCCGTCCGCGGTGAGTGCCTGGATCAGCGGCGACGGCGGCTGGGTGCCGGTCTTCCGGCCGATCTCGGAGACGCTGACGTACACGACGCCGCTGGTCTTCACCGGCCTGTCGGTGGCCCTGGCCTTCCGCGGCGGCCTCTTCAACATCGGCGCGCAGGGCCAGGCGATCATCGGCGTGATCATGGCGGCGCTGGTCGGCTTCCTGATCCCGCTGCCGCCGGTCCTCCACCTGATCGTGGCGCTGCTGGCGGGCGCGCTGGGCGGCGCGGTGTGGGGGTTCATCCCGGGCTTCCTCAAGGCGCGCACCGGCGCCCACGAGGTGATCAACACGATCATGCTCAACTACGTCGCGATCTACTTCCTGACCTGGATCATCGTCCAGAAGGGCGTCCAGAACCCGGGCCGCACCGACGCGATCAGCAAGCCGGTCGACTCCTCCGCCCAGCTGCCCCGGCTGCTCGGCGACGACCTGCGGGTGCATCTCGGCATCGTCCTCGCGGTCGCGGCCGTCTGGGCGGTTGCCTGGCTGCTCGACCGATCGACGCTCGGCTTCGAGCTGCGGGCGGTGGGCAACAACCCGGACGCGTCCCGGACCGCCGGCATCAGCGTGACCGCCACGTATGTCGCGGTCATGGTCATCTCCGGCGCACTGGCCGGCCTCGGCGGGGCCAACATGGTCATCGGCTCCACGGCCGACGCGCTCACCCCGCTGGTGGTGGCCCAGATCGGCTTCGACGGCATCCTCGTCGCGCTGCTCGGGCGGGTCAAACCCTGGGGTGTCGCGCTCGCCGCGCTGCTCTTCGGGGCGCTGCGCGCGGGTGGCAACACGATGCAGTCGGTGTCGAGCATCTCGCTGGAGTTGGTGACCGTGCTCCAGGCGCTGATCGTCATCTTCATCGCCGCGCCGGCCCTGGTGAAGGCGATCTTCCGGCTGCGGGCCGCCCGCGCCGCGCGCCTGTCGACGAGCTTGGCGAAGGGCTGGTGACCCCGGTGTCCACGATCACCGCCGACGACACGGTCGTCGCACCGGTCGCGACCGGCTTCTGGACCCGCGCCCGAAAGGTCGGCGCGGGCCTCGCCGCCGCCGGTGTGCTGGCCGCTGTGCTGTTCGGCTCGCTCGCCACGTCACAGACCGTGCGGTTCACGCTGAGCGACGACGCTCAGGGCGCCGCGCTGTCGATCGGCGGCATCGTCGGTGCGATCCTCTTCGGGCTGATCGCCGCCGCCGCGGGCGCCGCCATGTTCGCCGACCGGTGGTTTCCGTGGCTGCTCGGCATCGGCCTCGTCGGCCTGGTCCTGTCGTTCCTGTGCTGGCAGATCAGCGACGCGCCCACCGGGCAAAACTTCATGCCGCTGGTCAACATCGTGCGCGGCACGTTCCTGCTGGCCGTACCGCTGATCTTCGGCGCCCTCGCCGGCGTGCTGTGCGAGCGCTCCGGTGTGGTCAACGTCGCGATCGAGGGCCAGCTGCTGATGGGCGCGTTCGCCGGCGCGCTGGTCGGCACGATGGCGGCCAACGCCTGGGTCGGCCTCGTCGCGGCGGCGCTCGGCGGCGCGTTGATCTCGCTGCTGCTGGCGATCTTCACGATCCGCTACCTGGTCGACCAGGTCGTGATGGGCATCGTGCTCAACCTGTTCGCGCTCGGCCTCACCGGCTTCCTCTACGAGCGGCTGATGCAGACCGACCAGGCCAAGTACAACCAGCCGCCGCACTTCGGCCAGTGGGACATCCCGCTGCTCAAGGAGATCCCGGTGCTGGGGCCGGCGCTCTTCCAGAGCAACATGTTCCTGTACCTCGCGCTGGTTCTCGTGCTCGTCATCCACGTCGGGCTGTTCCGCACCCGCTGGGGTTTGCGCACCCGGTCGGTGGGCGAGCACCCGACGGCGGCCGACACGCTCGGCGTGCGGGTGCTGGGGCTGCGCTACCGCAACGTGCTGCTCGCCGGCGTGGTGGCCGGGATCGGTGGCGCGTCGTACACGCTGCTGCTCTACTCGTTCACCAAGAACATGATCGGCGGCAAGGGCTTCATCGCGCTCGCCGCGCTGATCTTCGGCCGGTGGAGCCCGACGGGCGCGCTGCTGGCCGCGCTCTTCTTCGGCTTCGCCGACCAGCTCGGCGTCTACCTCGGCGCGATCAACAGCGTGATCCCGAGCCAGTTCCTCGCGATGCTGCCGTACCTGGCGACGATCCTCGCTGTCGCCGGCCTGGTCGGCCGGGTCCGCGCGCCTGCCGCTGATGGCAAGCCGTACATAAAGGGGTAAGAAAGACGCGTGGAGATCGACTGGGAGCAGCTGCGCGTGGCGGCTGTGGAAGCAATGCGCAACGCCTACGCGCCGTACTCGAACTACCCGGTCGGGGTGGCCGGGCTTGTCGACGACGGGCGGGTGGTCGTGGGCTGCAATGTGGAGAACGCGTCGTACGGCGTGACGCTCTGTGCCGAATGCGGCATGGTGTCCTCGCTGCACGCGACCGGCGGCGGCCGGCTCGTCGCCGTCTCGTGTGTCGGCGGTGACGGCGAGCCGCTGATGCCGTGCGGCCGCTGCCGGCAGTTGCTGTTCGAGCACGGCGGCCCGGAGTGCCTGGTCGAGGCGGTGCCCCGGCCGCTGCGGGTCGACGAGCTGCTGCCGTACGCGTTCGGCCCGCAGGATCTCGTCGCGGCCGAGGCGTCGAAGGGGCCGAAGGTACCCAGCCGGCTGCTGCGGTGGCGCGGGCGCGGCACCGTCTTCGTGCACCCCGACCTGGCCGCCGGGCAGCGGGTCTGGACCGGTTACTGGGACCGCTCCACCGGCACCGACAGCAAGGAGACCGGCATCCTGGAGGAGGCACCCTCCTGGGGCAACGTCGACGACGCCATCGCGTGGGGCCGGGTGCGTACACCTCGGGTGGTGCTGATCGACGAAGAGGGCAAGATGCGCTGGGTCGGCGAGGGTGACCCGCCGGCGAATGGAGAGTGAGATGGGCTTCGCCGCGGTTGACGTGATCCGCACCAAGCGCGACGGCGGAGCACTGTCCGACGCGCAGATCGACTGGGTGGTCGACGCGTACACCCGGGGCGAGGTCGCCGACGAGCAGATGTCCGCGCTCGCCATGGCGATCCTCCTGCGCGGCATGACGCCGGCGGAGATCGCCCGGTGGACGGCCGCGATGATCGCCAGCGGCGAGCGGCTCGACCTCTCCGCGGTGTCCCGCCCGACCGTCGACAAGCACTCCACCGGCGGCGTGGGCGACAAGATCACGCTGCCGCTGACGCCGCTGGTGGCCGCCTGCGGTGCCGCGGTGCCGCAGCTGTCCGGGCGCGGGCTCGGCCACACCGGCGGCACGCTCGACAAGCTGGAGGCCATCCCGGGGTGGCGGGCGAGCCTGACCAACGAGGAGTTCGTCGCCCAGTTGCGCGACGTGGGCGCGGTCGTCTGCGCGGCCGGCGAGGGTCTGGCGCCCGCCGACCGCAAGCTGTACGCGCTCCGCGACGTCACCGCCACCGTCGAGGCGATCCCGCTCATCGCCAGCTCGATCATGAGCAAGAAGATCGCCGAGGGCACCGGTGCGCTCGTGCTGGACGTCAAGGTCGGCTCCGGGGCGTTCATGAAGTCGGCGGCCGACGCCCGCGAGCTGGCCCGCACGATGGTGGATCTGGGAAAGGCACACGGCGTCGCGACGGTCGCGCTGCTCACCGACATGTCGACGCCGCTCGGGTTCGCGATCGGCAACGCGGTGGAGGTGGCCGAGTCGGTCGAGGTGCTGGCCGGCGGCGGACCGTCCGATGTGGTCGAGCTGACGCTCGCGCTGGCCGACGAGATGGTCGCCGCCGCCGGGCTGCACGTCGACCCGTCGCAGGTGCTGGCGAGCGGCAAGGCGATGGACTCGTGGCGCGCGATGATCCGCGCTCAGGGCGGCGACCCGGCCGCGCCGCTGCCGGTCGCGCGGGAGACCGAGACGGTGCGCGCCGACCGCGACGGCTACGTCTCCACAGTGGACGCACTCGGGATCGGCGTGGCCGCTTGGCGGCTCGGCGCCGGCCGGGCGCGCAAGGAAGACCCGGTGAGCGCCGCGGCCGGCGTGGTGCTGCACAAGCGGCCCGGCGACCCGGTGCGCGCCGGCGAGGCCCTCTTCGAGCTGCGCGCCGACGACGCCAGCCGCATCCCCGCCGCCTTGGCGGAGGCGGCCAGCGCGGTCGAGGTCGCGGACGTCGCCCCGGGCCCGCGCGCCCTGGTCATGGAACGCATCGCCTAGGTCCCAGATGGAGACGCCGCCCCGGACCACGAAGGCAGCTAGTGCGGTGGCCACCTTCACCCAGGCCGGCGAAGCCAGCCAAGGGTTTGTGGCCATCACACTGGAGGTAAAAGGGGTGAGCGCGGCCAGCGGCGGACGGGTGCGGCCGCGGGAGCAACGGCACGGACCACGACGGGCATCGCGGTAGCTCAGATCTGTCTTTTGGGTGGGGGGTGCCCGCCGAAGCCACCCACAGAGTGCGGCGACGCGGGCCCTGACCACCGCTAACGCCGCTGCCGAGATCCATCGGGAAGTGGGCGTGGTGCGGCTCGGCCGAAACGGCTATTCTCCCAGGCCAGGGGGCGCTGCGACGATTGGCAGGGACGTAGACCAGTGGCTGTTCCGGCTCCCGACCCGCGGCACGTGCGCTTGGCCAGCGTCGAGGAGATGCGCCGCCTGCGGCTGCCGCAGCCGCCGCCGCACTTTCCGCTGGTCTGGGAGCCCGGTGACGAGGTCGAGCTGCGGCCGACCGCGGAGATCGAAGCGCGCGCCGCGATCTTGCACGTGGTGCTCGCCCGCTGCTTCGGTATGCCGCCCCAGGCGGCGATGAGCTGGCTGCTCGGCTCGCACCTGGTCGACCAGGTGACGCCACCGGAGTGGCAGTTCGTGATGGGCGGGCGTGGCGACCACCGCTCGTTCGTGCTGCACCACGACGCCGTGTACGCGCTGGCCTGGCTCCTCGGCCTCTCCAAGCACCTCGACCCGGAGCAGGTCGCCGACGACCGGCTGGTGGAGCTGCTGCCCAACCTGCCCGCGGGGGAGACGTTCGCGGAGTGGCGCTCGCGCACGCTGGCCGCGCCCCGCTCGGCGCTCGACGCCGCCACCGTGCTCGACTTCTACTACTGCCTCGACTGGGGCTACCTCGAGGCCGAGCGGATCGGCGCGCCGCTGCCCGGCGAGATCGACGCCAACGCGATCGGCCAGCGGAGGTGGGCCCTGGAGTGGGCGGTGATCTTCCGGGGGCCTTATCACGATCCGCCGGCCGGCTGGGAAGAGGTCGACCTCTCCACGTAGACGCCCAGCCGCACCGAGGCGGTCACGGTGACCGGGCCGTCCAGCGCCACAGGGGTGGTGTGCCACGCGCTCGGTCCCATCCCGACCAGGGTGGCCGCCTCCTGTGGGCTGAGCGTCAGGGTGCGGGTGAGCGCGGTCTCGCCGGCGAGGGCGAAGTGGCCGTCGAGGCTGGCCGCCACCCGCTCGGCCTTGTCCGGGTCGACCTGGAGCAGCGACAGCCGCTGGACGAGCTCGGCGAGGTGGTCCGGACCGGGCGTCACGACCAGCAGTGCCCCGCCCGGCCGCAGCACGCGGCGAAACTCCGGGCCGTTGCGCGGCGCGAACACGTCCAGCACCACCCCGGCCGCCCCGTCCGCCACCGGCAGCCGGCCCCAGGTGTCGCAGAGGGCGGCGCCGGCCCGCGGGTGGGCGCGCGCCGCGCGGCGCAGCGCCGGCTTCGAGACGTCCAGGGCCAGACCGGGCGCGGCCGGCAGGGCGTCCAGCACCGCCGCCAGGTGCCGGCCGGTGCCCGCTCCGGCGTCCAGGACCAGACCGCCTTGGTACGCGGCGCACGCCGCCTCCGCCAAGGCGGCCGAGATGAAGTCGTAGTGCCCGGCGGCCAGGAACTCGGCGCGTGCCGCCACCATGTCGGCGGTGTCGCCCGGGTGCGGGGAGCGCCCGGCGCTCAGGTTGACGTAGCCCTGGCGGGCGATGTCGAAGCTGTGGCCGTGCGGGCAGCGCAGCGCTCCGGGCGCGGTCTCGAGCGGCTCGCCGCAAACCGGGCACCGCAGCTCTGCGACCACGTCAGCGTCCATAATCTTTCCATGGTCGCAATCGCGTACGAGGACATCGTCAAGGCCCCGAAGGCCCTGTTGCATGACCACCTCGACGGCGGGCTCCGCCCGGCGACGATCATCGAGCTGGCGGCCGACGTGGGCCATCCGCTCCCGGCCACCGACCCGGGCGAGCTGGCCAGCTGGTTCGTGTCAGCCTGCGACTCCAGGTCCCTGGAGCGTTACATCGCGACGTTCGAGCACACGGTCGCGGTGATGCAGACCGAGGCGGCGCTGCACCGGGTAGCCGCCGAGTGCGCGCTCGACCTGGCCGACGACGGTGTGGTGTACGCCGAGGTGCGCTTCGCCCCCGAGCAGCACCTGTCCCGCGGGCTCACCCTGGAGCAGGTGGTCGAGGCGGTGCTCGCCGGGTTCGCCGATGGCGCGACGCGTGCGGCTGCCGCGGGCCGGCCGATCCGCATCGGCACGCTGCTCACCGCGATGCGCCACGCGGCCCGCTCGCAGGAGATCGCGGAGCTCGCCGTCCGCTACCGGGACACCGGGGTGGTCGGCTTCGACATCGCGGGCGCGGAGGCCGGCTTCCCGCCCACCCGGCACCTCGACGCGTTCGAGTACCTCCAGCGGGAAAATTTCCACTTCACCATCCACGCCGGCGAGGCCTTCGGGCTGCCGTCGATCTGGCAGGCGATCCAGTGGTGCGGCGCCGACCGGCTGGGCCACGGCGTGCGGATCGTCGACGACATCACCGGTGACGTGCTGGGGCGTCTCGCGGCGTACGTGCGCGACAAGCGCATCCCGCTGGAGCTGTGCCCGTCCTCCAACGTGCAGACCGGCGCGGCGCCGTCGATCGCCGAGCACCCGATCGGCCTGCTGCGCGACCTGCGCTTCCGGGTCACGGTCAACACCGACAACCGCCTGATGAGCGGCACGTCCATGTCTCGGGAGATGGCGCTGCTGGTGGAGGCGTTCGGCTACGGCTGGGCCGAAATGCAGTGGTTTACGATCAATGCGATGAAGAGCGCTTTTATCCCCTTTGACGAGCGCCTCGCGATCATCAACGAGATCATCAAGCCCGCTTACGCGAAGTTGTTGTAGAACGGTGCCTCCGCCCGGTCCTCAACTGTGGCGATTCGGTCAGGCGGGGCGCACCGAGTGGTTGCTTGGCGGTATGCACGCAGTGCGTAAACCGGCACTTCGGCCTTGCCGTCGTTGGCCGGTCGGGCAATGGTCGGCAACGCGGCAGCGTCGCCATCCTTGGCGAGGTGGTCATCACGGCCCAGATCTAGGCGGGACAAGTTGGACAGCACGTGCGGTCACAGTCAGTAATTGAGCGCGGACGCATTGCTATCAATAGCTACCTTCGCCCGATTGCGGGGACGGTTAGGGCGAACCTGGCCTTTCTCTTTGACACGGGTCGTGATGGAATCTCGGGGGTTCGACCCGACCGGGTCGGTCGATGAGCGGTGCCCAGTTTGACGGGCCGGGTGCCGGAGCTGGAGAGGGCGGTGACGTGAGTAAGCAGCCGAAGACGGCGGACTCTGTCATGTCGCGTCTCCGCCGGCCGCTGGGCCGGCTTCGCGATCTCCCGATTTGGTCCAAGCTTGGCCTGATCATGATCGTGCCCACGCTGGCGACGATCGGGGTCGGCACCAACGGCCTCATCGAGCACCTCGGCACGGCAAACGACGCCGACCGAGCGCGCACGCTCTCACAGCTTTCCGAGGCATCCGGCGCTCTGGTGCACAACCTGCAAAACGAGCGGGCCGCCGCGGCGATGCTGCTCGGCGCCACCGATCAGGCCGGCAAGCAGAGGTACAACGAGGCGTACACGAAGGTGCAGCCGACGGTCGACGAGACCAAGCGGCCCTACCAGCAGGAGCGCAACGCGCTCAACGCCGACGACCTCCCGGCCAACTTCCGGGACACGCTCACCACGATCGACCAGCGCCTCGCGGACCTGCCCGCGATCCGCAGCCAGGTGACCAACGCCAAGCTCCAGCTCAGCCAGACCACCAACAACTACACGACGCTGCTCACGAGCCTGATCTCGGTGCGCGACTCGGCGGCACAGCTCGCCGGCGACACGACCCTCGGCGACCAGATGCGCGCCGGGGCCGCGCTCGCCCGCTACAAGGAGTTCATCTCCCAGGAGCGGATCGTCGGCCTCAGCATCATCAGCACCGGCGCGTTCACGCCCAACCTGCGTAGGGAGTACATCGAGACGCAGACCGGGCAGGAGCAGGCGGTGCAGGCGTTCAAGGCGGTCGCCACCAGCACCGACGGCGAGTTCTTCGACCAGACGGTCGCCGGCTCCGACCTGCGCAAGGTCGAGGGCTACGCGGGCTACCTGCAAAGCCTCGCCGGCTCCGACACGAGTGACCGGCCGTTCGACGCGGCGAGCTGGGATACGGCGCTGCTGGCGAAGGCCGACCTGGTCCGCGAGGTCGAGACCTCCGTCGACGGCGAGATCGTCGACCGCGCCACCACGCTGCGTGACCAGGAGTACGAGCAGCTGCTCGTCGAGGCCGGCGTGCTGCTCGGCGTCCTCCTGCTCGCGATCCTCTTCGCCTGGGCGGTCGCCCGCTCGATGGCCCGGTCGCTGCGCGAGCTGCGGCACGGCGCGCTCTCCGTCGCCCAGTACGGGCTGCCGCAGGCCGTCTCCCGCCTCCGCGACCCGGCCCTGTCCAGCCAGCTCTCGCCGGTGCAGGTGGCCAACCAGATCGCCGAGCCGCTGCCGGTCCGGAGCAAGGACGAGTTCGGGCAGGTGACCGAGGCGTTCAACGCCGTCCACCTCGAGGCCGTCCGCACCGCCGCCGAGCAGGCCGCGCTGCGCGCCTCCGTCGCGACGATGTTCGTCAACCTGGCCCGCCGTTCGCAGATCCTGGTCGACCGGCTGATCGGCCACCTCGACCGGCTGGAGCGCGGTGAGGAAGACCCGGACCGCCTGGCCGAGCTCTTCCAGCTCGACCACCTGGCCACCCGGATGCGCCGCAACGACGAAAACCTCCTGGTCCTCGCCGGTGCCGACTCCACCCGCGTCCAGCGCGAGCCGGCCGCCCTCATCGACGTGCTGCGGGCCGCCCAGTCCGAGGTCGAGCACTACACGCGCATCGAGTTCGGCGTGATCGACCGCGACATCGAGGTCGCCTCCAGCGCGGTCAACGACCTCGTCCACCTGGTCGCCGAGCTGTTCGACAACGCCACCGCGTTCTCGCCGCCCGACTCGCACGTCATGGTCGAGGCGCGCCGGGTCGGCGACCGCGCCGTGCTGTACGTCGAGGACCGCGGCATCGGCATCACGCCCGACCAGATGCACGACCTCAACGAGCGGCTCGCCACGCCGCCGTTGGTCGACGTCGCCGTTTCCCGGATGATGGGCCTCGTCGTGGTCGCGCGGCTGGCCGCCCGCCACGGCGTCAAGGTCGAGCTGCGGCCGGCTAGCGAGCGTGGCACCGTTGCCGACGTGACCCTGCCGACATCGGTGCTCGTGCCGCGCGCGCTCTCCGGGCGCAACGAGCCGGGTGTGCCGCAGTTCCAGGGCACCCCGCATACCGCACCGCCGACGCCGATGCCGGTGCCGGTGCAGCGCCCGCCACTGGGCCCCACGCCGCTGGCCCTGGAAAGTGGTCCGCCCTCCGTCCCGCCCGGGCGGCCGTTCGACCCCGCCCCGCTCAACGGTGGCCGCATGGTCGGCCCCTCGGGTCCGCCGCAGCGGTCGATGCCCGCCTGGTCCGACCTCACCGGCGCGGCCTCGGCGCCCAACGGCACCACCAACGGCTCGGGCACGATGTTCAGCCCGCGTACGCCGACGAACGGCCAGCCGGGCGACCCGCTGCCGCAGCGTCGGGGCCAGCAGGACCACTGGACCGTCGACGGCGAGGTGACCAGCGCCCCTCCGGCGCCGGGCATCCCGCGCCAGATCCCGGCCAATCCGGAGACGCGCGGCGGCTTCCCGCCGGTGCCGCCGGTGTCCGCTCCGCCCGTGCCGCCGGTTTCCGCGCCGCCGGTCCCGCCGCAGGCTCAGGTGCCGCCGCCCGCGTCGGCGCCACCGGTGACCCCGTCCCGGCCCACCCAGGCCACGCCGCCGGTCGTGCCGGCCTCTTCGGCGCCGCCGGCCTGGCCGCCGGTCAGCGCGGCGGAGACGGGCCCGACGACCACGCCACCGGTCCCGGAAAAGCTCGCCGCGGCGCTCGACATGACCGCCGAGCTGCCCAAGGTCACCAGCCGAAACGACCCGAGCGCGACCACTCCGCCGGCCGCTGCCACGCCCGCGTCCGAGGCGACCGCCCCGGCGCCGGCCGCGGCCACGGGGCCGACGACCGCCGCACAGGCCGGGCAGGCGGCCAAGCCGCGGTTCGCAGACGAGACCATGGAGCTGCCGATCTTCCGCGAGTTGGAGTCGGCCTGGTTCCGCACCGGGCGGCGTGCTGCGCCAGAGGAGCCGCGCACACCGTCCGCGCCAAACGGTGACTTCGTCACCGTCGACGCCGCACGACCGGCCAGCCCCGCCCCACAGGGCACCCCGACGGCCAGCGCGCCCACCGCCACACCGGTGCCCGCCGCGGCCACGCGCCCGTCCGTCCCGCCACCCTCCGGTGGCAACGGCAACGGCGCGCGCCGGGAGCCAGCGGGCGGCTGGCAGACCGCCGCTGACGACGGCTGGCGCGCCGCCAGCGCCGCGGCTGAGCGGCCGGCCGCCGAGACCACCCAGGCCGGGCTCCCCAAGCGGGTGCCGATGGCTCAGCTCGTGCCCGGTGGGGTGGACAAGGGCGCCGCTGCCGTGCAGCGTCGTACACCAGAGGCGGTGCGCGGTCTGCTGTCCGCGTACCACCGAGGGGTGCAGCGTGGTCGCACGCACCCCAAGGACGACCAGCCGACACCTTCGGGGGAGACCCCGCAGACCGGTTTGGGCCCCGCGGCCGGGAGCGGCCAGAAGGAGCATGAGGGATGACAACAACGCAGGATCTCGGCTGGCTACTCGCCAACTTCGCCGATCGGGTGCCGGGCGTGGCCCACGCGGTCGCGGTGTCCGCCGACGGTCTGCTGCTGGCAGCGTCGCGTGATCTTCCGCGCGACCGGGCAGACCAGCTCGCGGCCATCGCGTCAGGGCTCGTCAGCCTCACCCAGGGAGCGGCGCGGTGCTTCGAGGGCGGCGCGGTGCTCCAGACAGTGGTCGAGATGGACAACGGCTTCCTGTTCCTGATGTCGATCTCGGACGGCTCCTCCTTCGCCGTGTTGGCAGCGCGCAGCTCCGACGTCGGCCAGGTCGGCTACGAGATGGCGCTGCTCGTCGACCGCGTGGGCGACGCGCTGACGCCCGCTCCGCGTACGACCGCGGGCATGTTGGGTTGAGCGCACAAGCGGTCCGACACGGGGGGCCGCTGATGCACGGATTCTGTTCGAGATTTGTTCGGGTCGACAGGAGGGGGTGAACGGCGATGATGGCGGAACGCGACGAGCCGACCGGTGCGCTGGTGCGACCATATGCCGTTACCCGCGGCCGGACCCGTCCCAGGCTTGAGATCGCGCTCGAGGCGCTCGTGGAGACCACCGTAAGAGGACGGTCCGCGGGCAATACGAAGGGCGGTCAGGGCCGGGAGCATCAATACATCGCCGCGCTCTGTGACGGCCGGCTGCAATCGCTCGCGGAGATCGCGGCGCGGATGCAGCTACCGCTCGGGGTGGCCCGGGTCCTCATCGCCGACATGGCCGCCGACGGCCTGCTCGCGGTGTACGAGCCGACGTCCCTCGACGACGCCAACGACGCGGTGGGCACTGAATTGCTGGAGAGGGTGCTGAGTGGACTTCGCAGGCTCTGACATGTCGCAACGCCCGCCGCTGACGGGGCGCGTGACGTCGGCGAAGATCGTCATCGCCGGTGGGTTCGGCGTTGGCAAGACGACACTGGTCGGCTCGGTTTCGGAGATCACGCCGTTGACCACCGAGGCGATCATGACGTCTGCCGGCGTCGGCGTGGATGACACCCGGCAGGTGCCGGGCAAGACAACCACCACGGTGGCCATGGACTTCGGCCGCATCTCGATCGACCGCGACCTGATCCTCTACCTGTTCGGCACCCCCGGCCAGACCCGTTTCTGGTTCATGTGGGACGAGCTGGTACGCGGGGCCATCGGCGCGGTCGTGCTCGTCGACACGCGCCGACTCGCCGACTGCTTCGCGGCGATCGACTTCTTCGAGCACCGGCGGCTGCCGTACCTGGTCGCCATCAACTGCTTCGACGGCATGCAGTACCACGACCCGCAGGACGTGCGCGACGCGCTCGCCATCTCCAGCGAGATCCCCGTGGTCAGCTGCGACGCCCGCAACCGCGAGTCCACAAAGCACGTGCTCATCTCCCTTGTGGAGTACGTGCTGAGCATGCGCCGCTCCCGGGCGGTAGCACCCGCCTGAGGGCTCGCCACACCTCGCCGCCGGCGGGCCGATGCCCGTCGGCGGCTGCGTGCCATGTGGATATACCCCGGTCCGCGTCACCTGCGGACCGCATGCTCCCGCGGGCACCGCTCCGGCCGGCGGCTCGCCAGCGCTCGCCGAAACCCCGGCCTCCGCTGCCATGTCCGCGGCACAAGCCCGCAGGCAAGGCCATGATCGGCGGCTAGTCCGGCGGTTGTGCGTCGAGCCGTGCCCTTGCTGCTTTCCCCGATGATCGTTCGCCCGATACCCACACTCTTGCCGGCGTGTCGCGTCGTTTCCGGGCGAACGATCATGACGCCGCCCACACGCCGAGCCGCATCCCCCACCAGTGGAAGGGTGGGCCGGCTACCGCCGGTCATGGTGTTCGCGGCCCGGTCAACCCCCGAGTCGCAGCCAGCGTGCTCCCACCGCAACCACCCACCAACAACGCGAAAACAAGGCGAGGCGCCCCCGGTCCGGAGCCTGGGGCCCCCCGCCGGAGGCGCACCAACCACAACCCGAAAGGAACGGAGAAGCGGATCAAACTCCAAAGTCGAGCGGCCCCTATGGGCCCCGTCCGCCTCACCGACGGACCGTATGTTCCCGCGGGCACCGCTCCGGCCGGCGGCTCGCCAGCGCTCGCCGAAACCCCCGGCCGTGCACTGCCAGGTCCGCGGGACAAGCCCCGAAGGGTCTTCGCGGCCCTAACTCTGCCATCCTGACGCAGCGTAACCAGCCAATGGGGGCGAGACTTCGAGATCTTGGAGACGTAGGGTTGAAATAGCGCCTTACTCTCCCAGATCCCGAATCTCGCGCCGTTCACACCGCCGCAGCGGTTACTCTCGGCGACGGAACCCTTGTTGCTTTCCCGGATCGCCGATCCGGGAACAGGCATTGTGGACAAACGTCGACCACTGCCTGGCACAAGCTCATCCCCCCGCCCCTTCTCGCCGGGCCGGTTGCGCGCAGGGATGAGCGTGACCAACGGCGGACGGGTGAGGCCGCGGGAGCAGCGGTCTGGACCACGACGGACATCGCGGTAGCTCTGGTTCGCCTCGGAGCCGCACAGGCCGAGGCCACCTCGACCCCGCGAGAGCTTCGCGGGGCCGGGGGTGTGAGGGTTAGGAGCGGTAGCCGGCGGAGCGGTACTCGTCTTCGCGGTCTACCGAGTCGCGGCTGAAGTCCCAGCCGCCCGCGGACTCGCGGCCCGGGCGGCCGCCGACCGCGTACCCGCCGATCTCCTGCCCGCGACGCCAGCCGCGGAAGTAGCCGGTCGTGTGGGCGGCGATGCTCTGCGCGTCGCGGACGATGCGCAGCGGGCGCTCCTCGCGGGGCGGTAGGGCGGAGCCGGGCACCAGGTTGGCCTGGGGTACGCGGCGGGGCAGGCCCGAGGTGGTCTCGGCGCCCACGGACGGCGTGGCGGCCTGTGAGGCGGCGCGCCAGCCGGTGTCGGCGGACGAGGTCCAGTCGATCTGGTTTTCGTCCTCCGGGTGGCCGACGAACCACGCGGAGCGGGTCTGCGCGAAGATCAGCAGGTCGCCGTCGCCCTCTTCGGCCACTGGCACGGCGCTGCGCTCCACCGCGCGCCGGGAGCGGGCGGTGCGGGCACCGCGGTCGCTCGTCTCGGCGTCGACGAGGCGCAGGGACGGGGCGTCCAGCGCGGTCATGCCGGTGAGCGGGCGGTCGTCGAGCGCGCGGTCGGCCAGCGGTGGCGGCTCCACCAGGCGCAGCATCGGCGGCTCCTGGGGCAGGTCGTCCGCCTGCCACGGCGGCTTTACGCGGCCGTCCGTAGCGGCCTGCTGAGCGGGCCGGTCGAGCTCGCTGTAGCCCGAGTAGGGTTGGTCGCCGTTTGCCCGCTGGTGGGCCCCTCCGCGGGCCGCCGGCTCAGCGTCGAGACGCGATCGCGCCGCTGGCTCGGCGTCGAGACGGGACCGGGTCGCTGGCTCGGCGTCGAGACGGGACCGGGTCGCTGGCTCGGCGTCGAGACGGGACCGCGCCGCTGGCTCGGCGTCGAGACGCGATCGGGTCGCCGGCTCCGCGTCGAGACGCGATCGCGCTGCCGGCTCGGCGTCGAGGCGGGACCGGGAGGCCAGCTCGGCGTCGAGGCGGGACGGGGCTGCCGGCTCGTCTCGGCGCGACCGGGTGGGCAGGTCGGCGTCGGAGCGGGACCGGGCCGCCGGCTCGTCGAGGCGGGACCGTGAGGGCTCGGTGTCCAAACGGGAGCGGTCGTTGTCGGACGAGTTGACCAAAGGCCAGGCGGCGCGGGAGCCGGGCTCGGGCGCGTGTCGCGGCAAGGGCACGCTCAAATCCGTAGCACCAAAACCACCGGGAGTGGGCGAGACACCCTGGTCGGGCGGCGGTGCGTCGTGCCGGGTGTTGGGGCGCGGCGGGATCGGCGTGGGGCGCTGGCGCTCGGCGCGCGCGTTGTTGATCGCGGCGGTGGTGAGCGTCGCGCGGAACGGCTCGCCGCTGTCGGCCGGCGCCAGACCACGCTGGCTAGGCACCACGGCGGCGGGCGCGATCGGCGTGATGCCGGGCGGCGGAGGCGGCGGCGCGGAGACGGGCCTGTTGCTCACCGGCTCGGGGTGGTGCGCCGGCTCCGGCGGGCGCGGCGGCTCGGGCCGGGAAAGCGGCATCGCGATCTGTGCGGTGTCGGCCATGCCGTTGCCATACACCGTCGGGGGCGCCGGCCGCGCGGGCGGCGCCGAGGAGCGGATCGGCAGCGGCGTGGGCGCGCTGATGGCCGCCGGGGCCATCGGGCGGCTCGCCGGGGGCGGCGCCACGGGCGGGCGCACGACCGGCTCGGCCGAGGCGGCCGGAGCGAGTGGCGGCGCGGAGGCCGGAGCGACCGGCGGCGCGGACGCCGGTGCCATCGGCGGGGCCGAGGCTGGCGCGGCCGCGGGGCGGGCGGGCGGCTCGGCGTGACGGCGGCCGGTGTCTCCACCGCGCGCGGCGGCGGGGCGGTTGACCGGCGGGGGCGCGACCGGCGGGCGGGTAACGGGCGCGGGCGCTACCGGCGGCGTGGTCAGCGCCTGCGGGATCGCGGGGGCGGCGCTCGCGGCGGCGGGCTCGGGGCGGGCCCGGCGGCCCACACGGGTCGGCGCGGGCTCCTCGGCCGGCGGGCGGACGGCGTGCAGGCCGGCGCCGGTCGGTGCGGCGGACTGGGCCGTGCCAGCCGTCGACCGGCGCAGCGTGCGGCGCGTGGCCGTCGTGGCCGGAGGGGCGGTCAGGCGGGCGCTCAGCGTCGAGATGAGGGCGTCGCAGCCGAGGTCACAGGCACGCACGGCGGCGACCGCCTGGCGCACGGTCTCGGAGATCGCCGGCACCAGCGCCTTGCTCGTGCTGCCGCGGCGCGGGGTCTCGGCGATGGCCACCCGCAGCGCCGTGATCTTTTCGGAGACCGTCTCGGCGTCGGCGATGCCCTCGGCGGCGAGCTGGCTGATCACGGCGTCGGTGGCGGAGGTGGACTCGCGCCCCCGGCCGGTGGCGGTGCCGTTGAGCAGGCTCGGCTCGGGCAGGGCATCGAGCACCGCGAGTGACACCGGCTCGGCCGGGTCGGGGTACGCGCGCAAGGCGGCCGGGTAGAGCTCGCGAAGCACCTCGCGCAGCGCGACAGCGGCGGAGAGCCGGCCGTTGCAGAGTGCGGCGTGTGCGGCGAGTACCGGCTTGTAGGCCAACAGGTCACGCGGGACGGGCAGGACGACCGCGGAGAGGGCACCGGCCTGGAGGGCGCGCGCGAGGCCGACCGCACGCCGCTCGGCGGCGGGAGACTCCATCTCCTCCACCGATTCGTCATCGGCGAAGCGCTCTGCGTAATCGTCGACCGCGTCGTCGTCGGCGATGGCGAGCGGGCGCCCGGCTGCGGTGAGGAGCGACGGGACCAGGTGATCGTCGCTGTCCGCGGCGATCGCCACCCCGGTCGGCCCGCTGGAACGCTCCACGAGCAGCGCGCCCAGCTGGGCATAACCCCCAGGGTCGTCGCTGACCTCGCAGACGTCGAGCAGTCGCCCCGCGTCATCGACGACAGCGACCGTCAAACGAGACTCGGCCGCCGACGCCAGACCGCAGTACACGCGCACGAGCGCCACGGCGTCGTCCTCCTCCCCGGACTTGAGCGTGTGCCAAGGACTGATGCTCCCTGGTGAGGGGTCAGTCGCGCCAGTCCACAGCGGCAGAGATCTTGCCGATAATCGTGCGCCAGCCGAGACTTGCCTGTTGTGCCCCGATTTTCTTGAGCCGCCGTCGACCCCGGAAGGCACCCAGACCACCACCCGCGGCGGAACGAAGTGCCTCGTCAAGGTCATCGAGGGGCGACCCGGGGGACAGGGCGGTAAGGACCGGCGTGAGGCGCAGGGCGTACGCCAGGTCGCGGGCCGCCTCGCCGGCCTCGATCAGCAGGTTGACGTCCCAGGTGTCGTGGCCACCACGCAGGTTTTCCACGACGAGATCCAGCTCGTACGAGTCTTCGTCGGACGGGGCCACGTGGCTCGGCTGGATCCGCTCGACCACCTCGGGCCACCCGTCGACCTGAGCGAGGTCGTTGGGCGCGCCGGAGCGCACGAAGGTCACCAGCGACTCGGGGCTCTTGAAGAGCAGCAGCCGCCCGCGGTGGCTGAGGAAGACCGGCACCTCCTCGGCCGCCGCCTCCTCTTCCTCGTCGTCGAACTCCTCGGCCGAGGGCTCCTCCGAATCTTCGTCGCGCGCGTGCTTGCCGCGGCGCGCGATCTCCTCGGTGTCGTCGTCCTCGTCGTCTTCGTCCGGGAAGTCGTCGTCGAGGATCACCACGGTGTCCTCGTCGTCTTCCGGCACGGCGTGCTTGGCCCTCGCCTCGAACGGGTCGTCGTCGTCACGGTCGCCGACCTCGGTGGGGGTCAGCGAGGTGGAGAGGCGGTATGCCCGGAGCGTGAAGCCCACGCCGGAAGGCAGCGCGATCTCGACGGGATCGATCTTCGTATCGGCCCACAAGGACGAGTCACCGACCGACGACTCTGGCTCGTCGCTGTCTTCTTCGAGCTCCTCGGCGAGATCCTCGTCGATCTCGAGGTCGGGCTCGGGCTTGTCGGCGTCCGGCCGGTTGGGCGACTGGCGGGCCACGCTGACCTCCGTGTGGGCTCAGGTCTGGCACCGGCCCGATGGCTGTCGGGTCGGCGACTCTGCGCACACAGTAGTAGCCCGTCCTGCGCGACGAACGCCCGCACCCCGTTGGAGAAGCCCGCGCAGATCGGTAGTCTTACTACCTATGAAGTCGCAGGCCCTGCACGGACACCTCGATGCGCTGCTGCTTTCCGTCCTGGAGGGCGGCGCGCTGCACGGCTACGCGATCATCGAGGCGCTCAAATCCCGCAGCGGCGGCACCCTCAACCTGCCCACCGGCACCATCTATCCCGCGCTGCGCCGGCTGGAGCGGGCCGGACACGTGGAGAGCGAGTGGAGCACGGTCAACGGCCGGGAGCGCCGCACCTACCGCCTCACCGACTCCGGCCATCGCGCGCTCGCCGGCGAGCGCGCCAGCTGGGAGGAGCTGAGCACGACGGTGGGCCGATTCCTGGGACCCACCACGACGGGACCGGCTACGACGTGACCGGTCGGCGGCGCGGCGCTGCGGTAACGCAGGTCACCGCCGACCTGACGAGCCAGCCGTACGCCGCCGCCACCACCAGCCCGCCCACGATCATCGGCGGCCAGGTGAGCGCCGTGTCCCAGAGCGACACCGACCAGAGGTAGATGACGGTGCTGGCAAGCCAGGTCAGGCCCACGATCGAAAGGGCGGCGAGCCCGATCGCCCGCACGGTGTGGCGCCCGGTCGGGCGGCCGCGCCGGGCGGCCCACGCCAGCCACAGGTAGACGGCCAGCGCCAGCCCGGCCCAGACGTACCCGAGGTGATCCTGCGCCCGCGAGATGAGCAGGTATCCCTCCGGTGGATGGGCGCCCGCGGCCGACCACGGCGAGCCGCGCCACATGAAGTCGGCCAGGGTGGCGAAGAGCGCCGGCACCAACACCATCGTCAGCGCCAGCCGCCGGGCCGCGCCGAGGCCCAGCTCCGCCTGGTACTCCGGGGCGAGCACGCGGACCTCGCCGAACTCGGCCACCGCGAGCCGCTCGGCCTCCGCGCGGGGCAGGCCCTCCTCCTGGTACGCCTCCGCCGCGTCCGCCAGGCCGTGCCGGGCCTCGCGGAGCATGTCGCCCTTGAGCCGGCCGGGTCCGGTGAGGGCACGGTCGAGCGCGCGGACGTACTCGTCGATGGGCGCGTGCATGGCCCCGAGCGTGCCACGCGCCGGCGGTACACGGCATCCGGGAGCGGCCCTAAGGGCCTATCCGGCGGCGAGGTAGCCGCGCTCGGCCACCTCTTGGGCGAGCCACTGGTCGCGGTACCAGCCGGGTGCCTCCACCAGCTCGGCATGGGTGCCCCGCGCCACCACCCGGCCGGCCTCCAGCACCAGCACCTCGTCCATGCCCTCGAGCCCGCGCAGCCGGTGGGTGACGAGCACCACCGCGCCGCGGGCCGCTGCGAGCACCCCGGCCAGCACCTCGTCGGCCGCCGCCGGGTCGAGCCCCTCGGTGGGCTCGTCGAGCAGGAGCACAGCCGGGTCGAGTAGCACCGCGCGGGCCAACGCCAGCCGCTGCCGCTGCCCGCCAGACAGCTGGCCGCCGTCCTCGCCGACGACCGTTTCCCAGCTCTCGGGCTGGTCCAGTACCCAATCGAGGAGGCCGGCCGCCGCGCAGGCCGCGGCCAGCTCGTCGTCGGTGGCGTCGGGGCGGCCGAGGAGCAGGTTTTCCCGCACGGTGGCGTGGAAGACGTACGCCTCGGCGAGCAGCCCACCCACCTCACGCGGCGACCCACCCCACTCGGCCAGCGCGGCCAGCAGCGTGCTCTTGCCCGCGCCGCTCGGCCCGACGACGCCGAGCCGGCGGCCGGGCGGAAGGTCGACACGGACCCCGTCGAGCGCCGCCGGCCCATCGGGGCGGTATCGCACGGTGATAGCTGAAATGTCCACAGAGGACGGCGCTGACGGCGGCGCCTCCACCAGCAGGGAGGAAACCCGTGCCAGTGGCGCCCGCAAGGCGACCCACTGCCGAGCCGCCGCGACAAGAGCCAGGCAGGTCTCGACCGCGGCGAGCGTGCCGACGGCCAGTACGCCGACGAGCACCCCGTCGACGTCCGCCCGCAGCGCGATCGCCGCCACCGCGCCCGCTGTGGCGCCGGAGACGAGCACACCTGCCGCGTCCACCGCCCAGCCGGCCGTGGCGAGCCGCCGCTCCAGCCGGGACAACTCGCCGGCCCGGCGCCGGGCCGCGTCGAGGGCGGTGCCGGTCGCGCCGTACGCGGCCAGGTCAGCCGCCCCGTGCGTCAGGTCGACCGCGTCGTTGGCGAGGGCGCCGCGCAGCGGTGCGACCTGCTCGGCGGTACGCCGGGTCAGTGCGGTGGCCGCCGCGGGCAGGGCGGCGCCGGCGACAAGCAGGCCCACCGCGAGCGCGGCCGCGGCGGCGGGAGAGATCAGGGCCGCCCCGCCGACCGCGAGCACGCCGACGGCGGCCGCCGCCGCACCGGGGACGAGCACCCGCAGCAGCAGGTCCTGCACCGCGTCTACATCGGACACCACGCGGCTGAGCGCGTCACCGGAGCGGGTGGGGCCGGGACGGGCGGCGAGCGTCGCGAAGACTCGCGCCCGAACGTCCGTGAGGATGCGCAGCACCGCGTCGTGACCGGTGAGCCGCTCGGTGTACCGGAGCACACCCCGCCCGATCGCGAGCGCGCGTACCGAGACGATCGCGACCGTGAGCGCGCTGATCGGCGGCTGGCCCGCGGCCGTCATCAGCAGCCAGGTGGCGGTCGCCATCAGCGCCACGCCGGCCGCCTCGGTGCCGGCGGCGAGCAGCCCCGCGCCGATCAGCCGGCCGAGGTAGGGGCGGGCGAGCCGCAGGACGGCGCTCATGCCGGCGCCTCCGCGAGCGCGACCACGTGCCCGTCCGTCACCCGGAGCACCCGGTCGGCCTCGGCCAGCAGCGCGGGGCGGTGGGCTACCATCAGCGCCGTGCGGCCGGCCACCAGCCGCCGGGTCGCCTCGAGCACGGCCGCCTCCGAGCCGCCGTCGAGCCGGGCGGTGGGCTCGTCGAGGAGCAGGATCGGCGCGTCGCGGATGAACGCCCGGGCCAGCGCCACCCGCTGCCGCTGCCCGCTGGACAGGCCGTGGCCGCGCTCGCCGAGCACCGTGTCGAGCCCGTCGGGCAGGGCCTCGACCACGTCGTCCAGCGCGGCGACCTTGACTGCCATCCGCAGCGCTTCGTCGGAGGCGTCGGGCGCGCCGAGCCGGATGTTTCCGGCGAGCGAGGCGGCGAAGAGGTGGGCCCGCTGCGGCACCCACGCCAGCCGCCTCCGCCAGGCGTCGAGGTCGAGGGTGGCCAGGTCGACGCCGTCGATCAGGACCCGCCCGGCGGTCGGCCGTACGAAGCCGAGCAGCAGCCCCAGCAGGGTGCTCTTGCCGGCGCCGCTCGGCCCGATGATCGCCACCCGCTCGCCGGCCCGGATGGTCAGCGAGACGTCCCGCAGGGCGACCGTCCGGTCGTACTCGACCGTGACCGACTCCAGCCGGATCTCCCGCACCGGACCGGGCGCGACCCCGGCGGTCGCCGGAGACTCCACAGTGGAGAGGGACAGTGCCGCGTCGAGCGCGGTCAGCCCTTCCACGCTCGCGTGGAAGCGGGCGCCGGCCGCGCGCAGCGGCAGGTAGGCCTCCGGGGCGAGCAGCAGCACCAGCAGCGCCGTCTCCAGCCCCACGCCGCCCTCCAGCAGCCGCAGGCCGATCGGCACCGCGACGAGCGCCACCGAGAGCGTGGCGACGAGCTCCAGCACCATGCCGGAGAGGAACGCGATCCGCAGCGTCCGCATCGTCGCCGTGCGGTGCTCGTCGGCCATCCGGCGGACCACCTCGACCTGCGCCCGCTCCCGCCCGAACGCGCGCAGCGTGGCAAGCCCCGCCACCATGTCGAGGAAGTGGCCGCCCAGCATCGACAGCCGCCGCCACTGGCGCTTGGTCGCCGCCTCGGTCTGCCAACCCAGCAGCGCCCCGAAGATCGGGATGAGCGGCAGCGTCACCGCCACGATCAGCGCGGAGCTCCAGTCGGCGAAGACCATCCGCCCGAGCACCGCGACCGGCACGGTCACGCCGAGCACGAGCTGCGGCAGGTAGCCGGTGAAGTACGCGTCGAGCGCGTCGAGCCCGCGCCCGGCCAGGGTGGCGATCTCGCCGGCCCGCTGCCCGGCCACCCACTGCGGGCCGCGCCGCCCCACCGCACCGAGCAGCTCGCCGCGCAGCGCCGCCTTGACCGTGGCCGCCGCGCGGGCCGCGACGACGCCCTGCCCCCACACCACGCCCGCCCGCGCGGCCACCGCCACCACGAACCCGGCCAGCGCCGCCCGGTCCAACCGCCCGCCCGCCGCCGCGGCAAGGAGCGCCGCCAGCGTCGTGGCCTGGGCGATCACGACCACCGCGGCGGCCACGCCGAGGAGTGCGAGCGCGGCGAACTGACGCCGGGTCGCGGGGACCCGGCGCAGCAGGCGTGGATCGAAGGGGCGGCGACTCACCAGTACACCGGCGCCCGGCCGTCGATCCGTCCGCGAAAGATCCACCAGGACATCACCTGGAAGCTTAATAAGGCCGGAACGAGTGGCACCGCGAGCCAGCTCAGCAGTCGCAGCGTGGGACCGCTCGCGGCGGCGTCGGCGACGGTCAGGCTGGCCGCCGGATCCACGGTGGAAACCAGCGCGTAGGGCCAGAGGGCAAGGCCGACCAGCGCCACCGGCACGACCAGCGCCACCGACGTGGCGGCGAAACCCACGCCCGGCCGCCCCCGGGCGAGCGCGCCGCCGGCGACCACCAGCGCCGCCACCAGCAGACACAGCAGTGGTACCGCCGCCGCCGGGCGCTGCACCGCGTCGCGTACCCGGGGAGAGAGAAGGCCCACGACCGTGGTGGCCGTGACCGCGGCGAGCGCCCACGGCGCTAGGCGGCGGCCGATGGTGGCGTGCCCGCCGCCGGGCAGCCGCAGCGCGAGGAACGCGGCGCCGTGCACCGCCACAAGAGTGAGCAGCGTCACTCCGGACGCCGCCGCGAACGGCGTGACGATGTGCCCCACCCCCTCGACGTGACCGTCTTCGTGCAGCGGCACGCCCTGGAGGAGCCCGCCGAGGACCGCGCCCCAACCCAGCGCGGCGAGCGCGCTGCCCCCGATGATGGCGCGGTCCCACGCCGTGCGGCCGTGTGCTGGCCGGCTGCGTAACTGCACCGCGGCGGTGACCACGAGCACGCCGGCCAGCGCCAGCACCACGGCCGGGTACAGGCCGGAGAGCAGCTCGCCCTCCAGCATCGGGAACGCTCCGAAGAGGATGCCGACCGCCGCCACCAGCCAGACCTCGTTGCCGAGGAAGAACGGGCCGAGCGCGGTGAGCACCGCCCGCCGATCTTCGCCGGTGCGGGCCCGGGCGAGTAGGAGGCCGGACCCGTAGTCGAAGCCGCCGAGCACGAAGTAGGCGGCGAAGAAGAGGCCGAGCAGGCCGTACCAGATGGTCGCCACGGTGTGCCTCCGTCAGGCCAGGACCGGCTCGGGCCGGTCGGCGGGTACGGGCAGCGGCTCGTCCGGCCGGCGGCCGAGTGCTGGGTCGGCCGTGCCGCGGTGCGCGACGCGGGCGAGCAGCACCCAGTCGGCGACCGCGAGCCCGAGCAGCAGCACGGTGAAGCCGACGAACGAGCTGAGCATCACCGCGCCGCTGGTGCCGGTGACCGCGTCTTCGGTGCGCAGCAGGCCGTACACGACGAAGGGCTGGCGGCCGATCTCCCGGAAGAGCCAGCCGAGGATCGCCGCCACGAACGGCAGCGGCGTGGCGACGAGCAGCAGGTAGAGCGGCACCTTCAGGCGGATGATCCAGTCGCGGTAGAAGAACGGGATGAACACCCAGATCCACATCAGCGCGAACGCGATGAGGATCATGAAGCCGAGCGCCGCGCTGGCGCCCACCGGGGGAAGGTAGTCAGCCGGGCTGCCACCGAAGCGGGCGGCGAAGTCGGCGGCGGCCGCGTTCTTGTCCGCCTCGTCGCCGAGTTTGGTCGGCTGGAGGCGGCCGAGGTAGCCGAACTGGGCGAAGCCGAAGCCCATCACCAGCGTGATGCCGATGCTGGCCGTGACGACGCCGATCCGCAGCGACTTGCGCCATGCCTCGTAGTCGGGGTTTCGGCGGATGAGCTGCCACGCCGCGATGCCGGCCACGAGGAAGCCGCCGGTCGTGAGCGCGGCCGACAGCACGTGGCCGAGCGCCATGCCGAACGTCTCGTTGCGCAGCAGCGCCCCGAAGTCGGTGAGGTGGGCGATGCGGTCGCGCTCCTCGTATCCGACCGGGTGCTGGAGCCACGAGTTGGCGACCAGGATCCAGAACGCCGAGGCGTACGCGGTGATCGCGACGCCGTAGAGGAGCGCGAGGTGCGCCCCGCGCCGCAGCCGGTGCCACCCGAAGATCCACATGCCGAGCAGCGTCGACTCGAGGAAGAACGCCACCAGCGTCTCGATCGCCAGCGGGGCGCCGAAGACGTTACCGACGTAGCGCGAGAGGCCGCTCCAGTTGAGCCCGAACTGGAACTCCATCACGATGCCGGTGGTGATGCCGAGCGCGTAGTTGACCAGGTAGAAGGTGCCCCAGAAGCGGGTGAGCCGCTCGTACACCGGCTTGCGGGTGACCAACCACGCGGTCTGGAAGTAGACCAGCAGCGTGACGAGACCGAGCGTGACGAGCACGAAGAGAAAGTGGATCGAGGTGGTGGTCGCGAACTGAAGGCGCGCGAGGAGCAGCGGGTCCATGGGCCCTCCCGGGTCGGCGGCTCTTCAGTCAGCCTACATGTAGGACGTCTACCTAATTCTACGACGTCCTGTAGTAGATGACTGTACAGTGCGGCCCAGCGCGGTGAGGGGCGCGGGTTATCCGACGAAGAGCGCGACGGTCGTGGCCACGAGGGTCGCCGTGACGCCGAGCGCGATCGCACCCCGCACGCGCGGCGGGCGACCGGCGGTGCGCAGCCGGCGCACCCGGGCGTCGAGGTGGCTGTCGGCGATGCTGAGCGTGATCGGCAGCGGGCGCGCGGCCCGGCTCTCCGCGATGCCGAGCGCGCCCGCCGGCGTCACCCGGGACGGCGCGGCGGCGAAGCGCAGGAGCGCCGCGGCCAGCGCATCGTCCATGTGGTGCCGCCGAGCCCGGTCGTCTGCCCGCATCTCGACGAGCAGCGCAACGGTGTCGCGCGCGGCCCGCACCCACGCCGCCCAGGGCAGCGCCCGGCACAGCGCCGTGAACGGCAGCAGCACCAAGTCGTGCCGCTCGTCGGCGTGTGCCCGCTCGTGCGTGAGCACGGCCGCGAGCTGGGCCCGGTCGAGCAGGCTGAGCGTGCCGGCGCTGACCACGACGGTCGGCCGCACACCCGGCAGGCAGTAGGCCGCGGCGCTCGGGTGGTCGAGCACCAGCGCGCCGGGAGCGGCCGGGTCGTCGCGGGCGACGAGCGTGAGCAGGTCACGGTGGCGGCGCTGCGCGCTCAGCGCGCGAAGTCCACAGATGACGGTCGTGCCGACCAGCACCCCGCCCACGCCGAACCCACCCGCGACCAGCGCCGCGTGCGCCAGCCCGAAGCCCGGCACCAGCTCACCCGAGGCGAGCCGCACGAGAGCGTCACCGACGCCGTCGTCGTAGGGCGCGAGACCGGCCGCCAGCGGCAGCCCGATGGCCGCCAGCCCGAGCGCGAGCCCCACCGCCTGCCAGCAGACGATCGCGACGCGCGGCGAATCGTATGTCCAGGTCGACCGCGTCAACACCTGGGCGGTGAGGTAGCACGCCAGCACGGCGACGGCGAAATGCACGGCGTACACCATGGCGGTCAGTCTTTCCTGTCCGCTTTGCCGTCCGCGGCTTCCTCGGCCAGGGCCGCCCGCAGCACCTCGGCCTCGGTGCCGCTCACGGAACGGGCGAAGCGCACCAGCGCCGCGTCGCGGCTGCTGGACAGGTCGAGGGCGTCGAGCATGAGCTGAGCGATATACGCCTCACGGCTCGCGGCCGGCCGGTAACTCCACGCCCGCCCGGCCCGCTCGCGCTCGACCATCTCCTTGCCGGCGAGCCGATCCAGCACGGTCATGACCGTCGTGTATGCCAGCTCGCGGTTGTGCAGGGCCTCGGCGACCTCCCGCACGGTCAACGGCGTGCCGCGATCCCACAGCACGTCCATCACCGCACGTTCCAACTCACCCAGCCGCATCACGCCATAGATGCTACCGGGCTTGTCTCGCGGCCCGCGATCATGAGGACAGCTCAGCCCAGACCGTCGCGCTCCAGCTCGGCAAGTGTGGCCCGCCGCCGCTCGACGTATTCACTCATGTCGGATGGCTTCTGTGCCAACTCGTACATGATTATCTGAGCGCCCCAGGGATCGCCCTCAATTGGCTCGGCCAACCAATACTATGGTATTCCTCGATCGGCATACCATGTGGGATTGCGATCTTTTTTATCGGAAGACGGAGACCGAACTTCGGCGATCAAGGCCAAAGCGGCCGGATCGTGCCATGCGGCATTCGGGTCGGTTGGTCGGTCGTGGAAGACGCCGACTTCTGCCACACGAGCGTCCTTGCGGGTGCGCAGCACGCCAACTTGGGTAAATGCAAATCGGCCAGCTCTTACAAATATGTCGCGTAGCGCGCTCTCAACGTGCTGATGCCACAGCCGGGCCGGAGACATGACATACAAATTACCATTGTGGACCTCGGCACGTACGCCCTGTGGGAGGTTCTCCAGGTCGTCAATTGTCCACTCGTCGGCGATTGGTATGAACTCGGTAATGGTCACCTCGCCTCCCTCCATATGCCGCCTCAGCTTACCGGCTAAATGCCCTTGGGGTGCCAGACGGTCTTGGTTTCGAGGAAGGCGGTCATCCTGCCGACGCCCGGGTCTGCGGTCCAGTCCACCGGGCCCGCCGGCGGGCGTACCACGCGCTTGAGGTTGTCGGCCGCGGCCTCCTCCAGCGAAGCCGCCAGCGCCCCCTCCCGGACCCCGGCCAGGTCGAGCGCGTTGACGTCCATGTGCGCGGCCAGCCAGGGCCCGGTCTCGGCCACCTTGCCGGTCAGGATGTTGACCACGCCGCCGGGCAGGTCGGAGGTGGCCAGCACCTCGGCCAGCGTGACCGCGGCGAGCGGGCGGCCCTCGGCGGCGAGCACCACCACCGTGTTGCCCGTGACGATGGCCGGTGCGACCACGCTCACCAGGCCGAGCAGCGGCGACTCCGGCGGGGCGACCACGCCGACCACGCCGGTGGGCTCGGGCGAGGAGAGGTTGAAGTACGGGCCGGCGACCGGGTTGGCGTTGCCGTACACCTGGGCGATCTTGTCGGACCAGCCGGCATACCAGACCCAGCGGTCGATCGCGGCGTCGACGTCCGCCTCGGTCTCGCCGAGCGCCACGAACTGGTCGCGCCGACCCTCCAGCATCTCCGCGGCCCGGTAGAGGATCTGCCCCCGGTTGTACGCCGTGGTGCCTGACCAGCCCTTCACCGCCGCGCGGGCGGCGACCACCGCGTCGCGCACGTCCTTGCGCGAGGCGAGTGCGACGTTGGAGTCCTGCACGAGATACGACCGCCCCGACTCGCTGCGTGGAAACTTTCCGCCGATGAAGAGCTTGTACGTCTTGCGGACCGCCAGGCGACTAGACGTCAAGGTAGGCCTCCAACCCGTGCCGGCCGCCCTCGCGACCGTAGCCGGACTCCTTGTACCCGCCGAACGGCGACGCCGGGTCGAACTTGTTGAACGTGTTGGCCCACACCACGCCGGCGCGCAGCCGGTCGGCCATCCACAGGATCCGCGAGCCCTTGTCGGTCCAGACGCCGGCGGAGAGACCGTACGGTGTGTTGTTGGCCTTTTCGACCGCCTCGGCCGGGGTGCGGAAGGTGAGCACCGACAGCACCGGCCCGAAGATCTCCTCGCGGGCGATGCGGTGTGCCTGGGTGACGCCCGTGAAGATCGTCGGGGCGAACCAGAACCCTCGATCCGGCAGCTCGCACGGCGGCGACCACCGCTCAGCGCCCTCCTCGGAGCCGATCTCCGAGAGCGTGCGGATGCGCTCCAGCTGGGCGGCCGAGTTGATGGCGCCGATGTCGGTGTTCTTGTCGAGCGGGTCGCCGACGCGCAGCAGCGCCATCCGCCGCTTGAGCGAGGCGAGCACCTCGTCGTACACCGACTCCTGGATCAGCAGCCGCGAGCCGGCGCAGCACACATGCCCCTGGTTGAAGAAGATGCCGTTGACGATGCCCTCGACGGCCTGGTCGATCGGGGCGTCCTCGAAGACGATGTTGGCGGCCTTGCCACCGAGCTCCAGCGTGACCTTCTTGCGGGTGCCGGCCACCGCGCGCGCGATCGCCCGCCCCACGTCGGTGGAGCCGGTGAACGCGACCTTGTCGACGCCCGGGTGCGAGACGAGCGCGTGGCCGGTCTCGCCGGCGCCGGTCACGATGTTGACCACGCCGGGCGGCAGCTCCGCCTCCTGGCAGATCTCCGCGAACACGAGCGCGGTCAGCGGCGTGGTCTCGGCCGGCTTGAGCACGACCGTATTGCCGCAGGCCAGCGCGGGCGCGATCTTCCACGCGAGCATGAGCAGCGGGAAGTTCCACGGGATGACCTGCCCGGCCACACCGACAGGGCGGGGGTCGGTGCCGAAGCCGGCATACCCCAGCTTGTCGGCCCACCCGGCGTAGTAGAAGAAGTGCGCGGCGACCAGCGGCACGTCGACGTCGCGCGACTCGCGGATCGGCTTGCCGTTGTCGAGCGACTCCAGCACCGCCAGCTCGCGGCCGCGCTCCTGGATGATGCGGGCGATCCGGAAGAGGTACTTGGCGCGCTCGCGGCCGGGCATCCTCGACCAGACGTTCTCGTACGCCGCGCGGGCCGCGCGCACCGCACTATCCACTTCGGACTCAGTCGCCCAGGCGACCTCGGCGAGCACCTCTTCGTTGGCCGGGTTGACGGTCTTGTTGCGCACTTCGCCGTCGACCCACTTGCCGTTGACGAACAAGCCGTACGACGGCTTGATGTCTACAATGGAGCGTGACTCGGGCGCGGGAGCGTATTCGAACATCGTCAGTCCACAGTGAAGTAGTCCGGACCGGAGTAGTGTCCGGTCTTCAGCTTGGTGCGCTGCATCAGCAGGTCGTTGAGGAGCGTGGAGGCGCCGAAGCGGAACCAGTCCGGGTCGAGCCAGTCTTCGCCGGCGGTCTCGTTGACCACCACCAGGTACTTGATCGCGTCTTTCGTGGTGCGGATGCCGCCCGCCGGCTTGACGCCCACCTGGCGGCCCGACGCGGCCCGGAAGTCGCGGACGGCCTCGAGCATGACCAGCGTCACCGGCAGCGTCGCGGCGACCGGCACCTTGCCCGTCGAGGTCTTGATGAAGTCGCCGCCGGCCAGCATGGCCAGCCAGGAGGCGCGGCGCACGTTGTCGTACGTGGCCAGCTCGCCGGTCTCCAGGATGACCTTGAGGTGGGCGCTGCCGCAGGCGTCCTTCACGGCGACGATCTCGTCGTACACCTCCTGGTAGCGCCCGGACAGGAAAGCCCCCCTGTTGATCACCATGTCGATCTCGTCGGCCCCGGCCGCGACGGCGGCCTTGGTGTCGGCGAGCTTGACGTCGAGCGGCGCCTGCCCGGACGGAAACGCCGTGGCGACACTCGCGAGATGCACGCCGGAGCCGCGCAGGGCGTCGAAAGCGACCGGCACCATCGCCGGGTAGACGCACACCGCGGCGACGGCCGGGCACGACGGGTCGGCCGGATCGGGGCGCCGGGCCTTGGCGGAGAGCGCCCGCACCTTGCCGGGCGTGTCCGCGCCCTCCAGGGTGGTCAGGTCGACCATCCGGATCGCGAGGTCGATGGCCCACGCCTTGGCGGTCGTCTTGATCGAACGCGTCCCGAGCATGGCGGCCCGCTGCTCGGCGCCGACCTGATCCACCCCGGGCAGTCCGTGCAGGAATGCGCGCAATGTCGCATCCGAACGCCCTATGTCGGCCAGCGCCGCCGACGTCGCTGTCGCCGTCATACCGCGAGTCTAGACACGAGAACGGTAGGTTGACCGCCGTGGACGTACTCGTCGTTGACCACCCCCTGGCCCAGTCGCGCCTGACCGCGATGCGCGATGCCCGCACCGACTCGGCGGCGTTCCGCGCCGCGCTCCACGAGCTCACCACCATGCTCGTGTACGAGGCCGCCCGCACCCTGGCCGTCGAGCACTACTCGATCCAGACGCCGGTCGCGCCGACCGAGGGCACCCGCCTGGCCAACCCGCCGCTGCTCGTGCCGGTGCTCAGGGCCGGCCTGGGCATGGCCGACGCGGCGCTGGCGCTGCTGCCCGAGTCGTCGATGGGCTTCGTGGGCCTGGCCCGCGACGAGCACACCTTCGAGCCGCGCGCGTACATGGAGTCGCTCCCCGTCGACCTCGCCGGCCGCCCGGTCTTCGTGCTCGACCCGATGCTCGCCACCGGCGGCTCGCTGGAGCACTGCTGCCGCCTGCTGGCCGACCGCGGATGCACCGACATCATCGTGCTGTGCGTGCTCGCCGCGCCCGCCGGCATCGAGCGCCTCGAGCGCTCCGGCCTGCCGTTGCGCCTGGTCACAGCCTCGATCGACGAAGGCCTCAACGACAAGGCGTTCATCGTCCCCGGCCTGGGTGACGCGGGCGACCGCCAGTTCGGCGGCATGCCCCGCTTCTGAGGAGCGGCAGCCCCCGCTTCTGAGACCAGGCTGGGAGGGTGAGTGCGTGAATAGCGTGAACGGGATACCGTTCGGGGCCATGAGCTCCGTTGCGTTGGCCGAGGAACTGCTGCTGCTCGCGTATGACAACGAGTCCGGCAAGGCCATCGGCTCCCGGATCGGTCTCGACCTGGGCATGGCCGCGGCCGTGCTGGTGGAGCTGGCACTCGCCGGTCGGATCGCGTACTCAGACGGCACGATCATCGTCACCAACGACAAGCCGATCGGTGAGCCGATCGCCGACGACGTCCTCGCCCGGATCGCGTCCGACACCCCGCATACGCCCGCCTCCTGGGTGCAGCGGCTGCGTCACGGGCTGCGTGGCCGGGTGCTGGCCGACCTGTGCGCCCGCGGCGTGATCTGCGACGTCGACGAGACGGCGATGGAGGGCTACGTCCACCTGCACCGCTACCCCACGATCGACGCCTCGGTGGAAAACGAGGTCCGAGACCGCCTCAGCAAGGCGCTCAACGGCGACGGGGTGCCCGCGGAGCGCACGGCGGCCCTGGCCACGCTCGTCGCGGCCGTGCGGATGGAGCCGACGCTGGGCCTGTCCGTCGAGGAGACCCTGGAGGCGCACAACCAGCTGGAGAAGATCGGCGGCGGCGCCGGCTTCACCGGCAACGTGAGCCTGGAGGAGTCCACGATCCGCCCGAGCGTCGCGCTGGTCATCGCGGCGCTGGCCAAGGCCATCCAGCAGGCGCTGGGCACTCCCCGCCCCGCGACCCCGGCTGGCGGCTGACCGGGTCACCAGATCCCGAGCGCGGCCGCCGTCTCCGTACGTAGGGCCCGCACCGACGCCGCGGCGCGTTCGCGGGCTCCGGCCACGTCCTCGTCCACGACCGGCTCGACCACTTCCAGGTACGCCTTGAGCTTCGGCTCCGTGCCGGACGGGCGGACCACCACGCGGGCGTTCTCGGTGCGCAGGATCACCACGTCGGCGTCGGGCTGGAGATCCTCCACCGAGGTGATCGCGTCATCGAGGAGCGCGTCCGGCGTCTTCTGCCGCAGGTGGGCCATGATGTCCTGGATCTCGTGCGGCGCGTCGACGCGCACCGAGAGCTGGTCGGTCACGTACACGCCAAACTCCGAGGCCAGCTCGTCGAGGCGGTCGGCGAGCGTGCCCAGCCCGGCCTTCAGCCCCGCCGCGAGCTCGGCCACGGTGAGGGCGGCGGTGATGCCGTCCTTGTCGCGGACGTGGTCAGGCGCCACGCAGTAGCCGAGCGCCTCCTCGTATCCGAAGACCAGGCCCTCGCCGGCCCGCACGATCCACTTGAACCCGGTGAGCGTCTCCGCGTACGGCACGCCGCGCGCCGCGCACATCGCCTTGAGCAGGGAAGACGACACGATCGTGGTGGCGTACAACCCGCGCTTGCCCTGCCGCATGAGGTGGTCGGCGATCAGCACGCCGACCTCGTCGCCGCGGAGCATCCGCCAGCCGCGCACAGGGTCCGGGATGGCCACCGCGCACCGGTCGGCGTCCGGGTCGTTGGCGATCGCGATGTCCGCGCCGTTGGCCGTGGCCAGCGCGACGACCCGGTCGATCGCGCCCGGCTCCTCCGGGTTGGGGAACGCCACGGTGGGGAACGCCGGATCCGGCTCGGCCTGCTCGGCCACGACGGCCGGCCGGGCGAAGCCGGCGCGGGCGAACGCCGCCGCCAGCACCGCCGCGCCGACCCCGTGCAGCGGCGTGTACGCCACCGCGAGGTCGCGCGGGGTGTCCGGGTCGACCACCGCCACCGCGCCATCCACATAGGACGTGATCAGGTCTTCGCCGAGCACCTCGCCCGGCGCGCCGAGCGGCACGTCCGCGACCCGGCCGACCGCCTGGATCGCCGCCTCGATCTCCCGGTCGACGGGCGGCACGATCTGCGCGCCGTCGCCGAGGTAGACCTTGTAGCCGTTGTCCTGGGGCGGGTTGTGGCTGGCCGTCACCATCACGCCGGCGGCCGCGCCGAGCGTGCGGATCGCGTAGGCCAGGACGGGCGTCGGCAGCGGGCGGGGCAGCACCAGCGCCTCCCGGCCGGCCCCGGTGGCCACCCGGGCGGTCTGCTCGGCGAACGCCTTCGAGCCGTACCGCGCGTCGTACCCGATGACGAGCGGACCTTGCGCCCCGCGGGCGGCGAGCCAGCCGACGAGCCCGGCCGCCGCCCTTGTGACGACGGCGAGGTTCATGCCGTTGGGGCCGGCGCGCAGCGGGCCGCGCAGCCCGGCGGTGCCGAACTCCAGCGTGCCGGCGAAGCGGTCGGCCAGGTCGGCGGCGCTGGCCGGCAGCTGGTCGAGCACGGCGCGTAACTCGTCCCGGCTCGCCGGGTCGGGGTCGTCATCGAGCCATGCGAGTGCGCGCCCTACGTGGGTGCCCTCATGCTGCGGCTGGGAGCCGCGGTCGCCCACGACGTCGCGTGCCCCGAATTCCGCCGAGGTTTCCTCCATGCCGCTTTGATAGCACGTGTCCGGTAAGACCGCGCGACCGGCTCACGCGGTGAGCTGGAAGGTCCGCACCATCTCGTCGAAGATCTGCTTGCTGTCGGCGAACTTGCTCTCGGGCGCCGTCAGGTAGAACGAGTAGGCCTTGCCGCCCTCGACGACCGCGCGCCAGACCCCGTGCCGCATGTCGCCGCCGGAGCCGCAGGTGTACTCCAGCTCGGCGGCCGGCTTGCCGGCGACCTCGACCTCGGTGAGGCCCAGCTCGGCGTAGGGCCGCGCGCAGTTTTTCGACACGTTGTCGCGGAGCCGGTTACCGGCGCTCTGTAGGAACCGCACCGGCTCGGCCTTGGAGTTTTCCACCAGGATGCGCACCCGGCGTCCCTTGTCGGCCGGGTCGGTGTAGTCGAAGAAGACGCCGCTGCCGCCGGTCTTCTTCCACCCCTTGGGCACGTTGAGGCTTACGCCGCGCTCGGCGTGCTGCTGGGTCTCGAACGACGGCGCCACCGGCTCCGACGAGACGTTGCCCGCCTGGGCCGGCGTGTTGTCGCCGTCACCGCCACCGCCGCTGAGCAGCACGATGCTGCCGAGCAGCACCACGGCCGCGACGCCGGCCGCGGCGGCGATCTGCACGTTGCGCGGCCAGCCCTTGACGGTCGTGACCAGCTGCGCGCCGGTGCGGCGGGCGGTCTCGACAAGCGCCGCGCCCCGGCCGGCCGGCTTGGCACCGGGCGGGCCCCAGCCGGGCCGCTCCCAGGCGGGCTGGGCGCCGGTGGGCGCGTCGTACCGCGCGGCGGACTGGACCTGTGCGTGCGGCGGGATCGGCGCGGTCGGTGCGGCGCTCGTGGACTCGTCGTAGCGGGGCGCGACGCCGGTGGGCTCGTCGTAGCGAGGCGCGCCGACCGGCGCGGGCGACTGCGGCGCGGCTCCACCCTTTTGCAGCTCGCGGAGCCGGTCGGTGAGCGACTCGCCGGGCTGGAGCATCGCCCGCCCGCCGATCTGCCCGCTCGGCTGCGGCGCGGGCGCCGGCGCCGGTGGCTGCCAGCCGGAGCGCTGGGCGGGCACCACCGCGTACGGGTCGGTCATCATGTGCGCCGGCGCCTTGCTGGCCAGCGGGCCGGCGAGCAGCTCGCGGAGCATGTTGCGGGAGAGCATCACGTCGTAGCGCCGGGACGGGTCCTTCTCCAGCAGGCCGAAGAGCACCTGGGTGAGCGCGCCGGCCCGGCTCGGCGGGGCGGGCGGGTCTTCGACCACGGCGTGCATGGTCTCGATCGGGTCACCCTTGTCGAACGGGGGCCGGCCCTCCACCGCCGTGTAAAGCGTCACACCGAGCGAGAAGAGGTCACTGGGCGGCCCGAAGTCTTGCCCCATCGCCCGCTCGGGCGAGATGAAGTGTGGCGAGCCGAGCACCATGCCCGGCGTGGTGAGCTGCACGTCGGTGGGCATCCGGGCGACGCCGAAGTCGGTGAGCACGCAGCGGCCGTCGGTGCAGATCAGCACGTTGGCCGGCTTGACGTCGCGGTGCAGCACGCCGATCGCGTGCGCGACCTCCAGCGCGCCGAGCAGCGCGATGCCGATCTTGGCGACCGCGCGCGGCGCGACCGGCCCGTCCTCGATGATCATGTCGGCGAGGCTGCGCGCGTCGAGCAGCTCCATCACGATCCACGGCCGCCCGGACTCGTGGACCACGTCGTAGACCTGCACGACGGCCGGGTGCTGGAGCGCGGCGGCGGCGCGGGCCTCGCGCAGCGTCCGCTCGTACATCGCGTCGCGGTCGCTGGGCGCCATCCCCGGGGGAAGGATGACCTCCTTGACCGCCACGTCTCGCCGAAGCAGGGTGTCGGCGGCGCGCCAGACGGTGCCCATGCCGCCGTGCCCCACGGCCGCACGCAGCGCGTATCGACCGCCGATGGTGGTGCCTGGTGCCGCGCGTCCGTTGGTGGGGCTGACTTGTCCGCCACTCCACGTCGGAATCTGAGTCACTGGTTATGCCACCGAGGGGGATCGAGGGGCCGGGGAACCAACCCCCCTATCTTGCGGGGTAGCTCGCCCGGAGAAAAGTCGCGGGGCCCGGGTTCACTGGTTGTGGTTGGTTGACGGCCTAGCGTACAACTTGTGTGGTATCCCTCACGCGACGTCGAGCCGTGTCGCCTTAGGATCCGTTAATGAGCGAGTCGGGCTTTCCCATCAAACCCGTATACGACGAGAGCGACCTTCCGGATCAGCTCGCGTCGCGCCTGGGTGTGCCGGGTGAGTACCCGTACACCCGCGGCGTCTACGGGACGATGTACACCTCCCGGCCGTGGACCATGCGACAGTACGCCGGATTCGGCACGGCCGCCGAATCCAACGCGCGCTACCACCAACTGCTCGCCGCCGGCACGACCGGCCTCTCCGTCGCGTTCGACCTGCCCACGCAGATGGGCTACGACTCGGACGACCCGATGGTGCACGGCGAGGTCGGCAAGGTCGGCGTGGCCATCGACTCGCTCGACGACATGCGGCTGCTCTTCGACGGGATCCCGCTCGACAAGGTCTCCACGTCGATGACGATCAACGCGCCCGCCTCGCTGCTGCTCCTGCTCTACCAGCTGGTGGCCGAGGAGCAGGGCGTGCCCGGCCCCGCGCTCAACGGCACGATCCAAAACGACATCCTGAAGGAGTACATCGCCCGCGGGACGTACATCTTCCCGCCGAAGCCCTCGCTGCGTCTTGTCGCCGACACGTTCGCGTACTGCCGCGCGGAGGTGCCGCGGTGGAACACGATCTCGATCTCCGGCTACCACATGGCCGAGGCGGGCGCGACGCCCGTGCAGGAGATCGCCTTCACGCTCGCCAACGGCGTCGAGTACGTGCGCACCGCCCTCGCCGCCGGCCTCGACGTCGACCACTTCGCGCCGCGCCTGTCGTTCTTCTTCGTGGCCCGCACCACACTGCTGGAGGAAGTGGCGAAGTTTCGCGCCGCCCGGCGGATCTGGGCGCGGCTCATGCGCGACGACTTCGGCGCGCGCGACCCGAAGTCGTGGATGCTCCGCTTCCACACCCAGACCGCGGGCGTGCAGCTGACCGCGCAGCAGCCCGAGGTCAACCTGGTACGGGTCGCGGTGCAGGGCCTCGCCGCGGTGCTCGGTGGCACGCAGTCGTTGCACACCAACAGTTTCGACGAAGCGATCGCGCTTCCGACCGAAAAGGCGGCCCGCCTCGCGCTGCGCACGCAACAGGTGCTGGCGTACGAGACCGACCTGACGTCCACAGTGGATCCGTTCGCGGGGTCCTATGTGGTCGAAGCGATGACCGCCGAAATCGAGACGGCGGTGGTGGAGCTGATGGACCGCGTGTTCGCGCACGGCTCCTCGGTCGACGCGATCGAGACCGGCTTCCAAAAGCGGGAGATCGAGACCTCGGCGTACAAGGTGGCGCGGGAAATCGACGCGGGCGAGCGGATCGTCGTTGGCGTCAACAGGTTCGCGCTCGACGAAGAGGAGCCGTACGAGCCGCTGCGGGTCGACCCGACGATCGAAAAGGCGCAGGCGGCACGGCTGGCCGAGCTGCGCCGTTCGCGCGACACCGGCACGGTCGAGCGGGCGCTGGAGGACCTGCGAGCCGCGGCGAAGGGCACCGAAAACGTGCTTTATCCGATGCGTGAGGCGTTGCGCGCGCGTGCCACCGTGGGAGAAGTCAGCGGAGCACTTCGTGAGGTCTGGGGCGTCTACCGCCCGTCGGATCGATTTTGATCTTTTCGGCGGGATTGCCGAACGATCCGTGAATGTGAGCCGTACTCACGGGGTATCCGTGATTGACGGACGGGATGTGCGGGCGGTGGGGCGCCGGCGTGCCACTGTTGGCCATCCGCCGATCGCGTTCGTCCGCGTGGGTGGCGCGCCCGCCCAGGCGGGCAAATTTGAGTGGATTTACTGGTTTGCGAACTGGCCGACGTGACCGACGAGACCGTCACGCGTTGTAGGAGGTGTGGGACACTTGGGGTCGTTAGAAGGCGACACAAACCGTGTTCCGCAGCTTGCCGAACGCTCCTACCTGGGCTTACGTAACGCTCCGCGAGCCCACCGCTACCAGAACGATGTTGCGCAGCGTCACCGTTCTGGGTCTAGGCTGTCCGAGTCCTATCCCATCCACAGTGATCGAGAATTCGACGTGACGAGTGCGTTGACGCTGTCCTCGAGTGGCAGCCCGCTGGCATCGTCGTGGCCCGAGACACCACCCGGGGCCGACCCGCTGCCAGGCCAGCTAGACCGATGGCTCGCCTCCCGGGGCGCCGAGCTGGTAGCCGTACGACGTCACATTCACGCCCATCCGGAGCTTTCCAACCAGGAGTTCGAGACCGCCGCGCTGGTCGCCCGCGAGCTCGCTGTGGCGGGGCTCTCACCGCGCTTCCTGCCCAAGGGCAACGGCGTGATCTGCGACATCGGCGAGGGTGACCGGGCGATCGCGCTCCGCGCTGACCTCGACGCGCTTCCGCTGATGGACACAAAGGACGTTCCGTACCGGTCCACTGTGGATAACGTGGCGCACGCGTGTGGTCACGATGTGCACACGACGATCCTGCTGGGCGTCGGCCTCGCGCTGGCCCAGCTCGCCGAGCGCGGCGAGCTGCCCGGCCGCGTGCGGCTGCTCTTCCAGCCGGCCGAGGAGCAGATCCCGTCCGGCGCGCCCGACGTGATCGCCGCTGGCGGCCTCAAAGACGTGGCGGGCATCTACGCCCTGCACTGCGCGCCCCAGCTGCCCACCGGGCTCGTGGGGGTGCGTTCCGGCCCGTTCACCGCGGCGGCCGACACGGTCGAGGTCCGGCTGAGCGGCCGCGGCGGCCACACCGCCCGCCCGCACCTGACCGCCGACCTCGTGCACGCACTCGGCCGCGTGATCGTCGACGTGCCGTCGCTGCTCGACCGCCGGGTCGACCCGCGCGCCGGCGTCTCCATGGTCTGGGGCCGCGTGCACGCCGGCGAGGCATACAACGCGATCCCGTCCGAGGGCAGCCTCAAGGGCACCGTGCGGGTGCTCAACCGCGAGGCCTGGCGCGAGGCGCCCGAGCTGATCAAAAAGCTCGTCCAGGACGTGATCGCCGGCACCGGCGCGAACGCCGAGGTCATCTACACCCGCGGCGTCCCGCCGGTGATCAACGACCGCATGGCCTCCGCGATCATCGCGGGCGCGGCCGGCGCGGCGCTCGGTCCCGACCGGGTGGTCGAGGCCGAGATCAGCATGGGCGGCGAAGATTTCGCCTTCTATGTGGAGCAGGTCCCGGGCGCGATGATCCGGCTCGGCACCGGCATCCCGGGCGCCGACGCCCCGCTCGACATCCACCAGTCGGGCTTCGACGTCGACGAGCGCTGCATCGGCTACGGCGTGCGGGTGATGGTGCACACGGCCCTGGCCGCCCTGTCGACCCCGATGCTCTGACCCAAATCACACCCTAGGCCGCGCCCGCTCTCCGCGGGCGCGGCCTGTCTGTGCGAGCGGGCTGTCTGTGCGCGGGGCCGAAGATCAATTGGGCTACCGCGATGTCCGCTGTGGTCGATGCCGTTGCTCCCGCGGCCTCACCCATTCGCTGTTGGTCCCGGTTAGCCCCTTCACGCAAACCGGAATCGCGGTCCCATCACGTCTGGCCAAGGAGATCCGTCGCTGTGATCTCAAAGCGTTGGTGCGATAAGGAGATTCGGGCTACCACGGCGTCCGTCGTGGTCCGGACCGCTGCTCCCGCCGCCGCACCGTCCGCCGCTGGTCACGAACGGCCAGATCTTGGTACGCATGCGCCCCCGGAGGGGCCAATCCGTACCAAGATCTGGCGGGCCCGGTGGTAACCGCTGCCGATCATGGTCTTGCCCGGGGCTTGCATCGCGGGTCCGGCAGTGGAAGGCCGGGGGATTCGGCTCGGGCTACGAGCCGCCGACCGGGAGCGGTGCCCGCTGGAGCAAACGGCCTACAGGTGACGCGGATGTGGGCAAATATGTCTCCATCCATCTCACGAAGGGCGAGGCACCCCGACGCCGAAGGTCTTTAGAGATCTTTCGGAGTCGGGGGACCTGGCTATGGATTTCTGTTAGGACGAAGATTTGGGCTACCGCGATGTTCGTCGTGGTCCGGACCGCTGCTCTTAACGGCGAGGGCGGACAGCGGAACTTCGTCGCGGACAGTAACGGCCACGGGGGTATGCGAACAGCGCGCAGTTGAGATCCAGGAGAGTTTGGGCGTTATTTCAGCCCTAAGTCCGCTAGATCTCGAAGTCCCGGCCCTCGGGCTGGCTACGGTGCGTCAGCGCGGCGGAGGGTAGGGGTCTGCACCGCCCGCGAAGATCCTCCGGGCTTGTCCCGCGGACCCGGCAGTGGACGGCCGGGGATGTCGGCTCGCCCGCGAGCCGCCGGCCGGGAGCGGTGCCCGCGGGAGCATACGGTCCGCGGCTGACGCGGGCGTGGGAAAATTCTGCCCTGGAAGTAACGCCAGGCCGGGCGGGACCCTGACTCCGAAAGGTCTCTAGAACCGCCATCCCAACGTCTTTGACGTTGCGTCACCAACGGGGAGCAGTACTCACGTGGCCACGCTCAAGTGTTTGAAATGGCTTCACGGCCCGGGAGCCGGCGGCTTGGCCGGCTCCCTCGGTCGGCGGGCTAGGGAGATGGCGGCGTCGGTGCTGGTGTTTGTGGAGCGGGCATCGCGCGGAGCCGCTGGCGGTGGTGGCGCCGGGCGAGCCACACCGTCCCCAGCACGACCGGGACGATCACGATCAGCCAGGGGAGCAGCAGGCCCACGATCGTCAGCAGCAGGACCAGCGCTCCCACCAGGCCGGTCCAGCCGGCCTTGAGGCCGGTCATGAAGCCGATCTCGTCGTCGTCTTCCGTGACGACCTCGGCCTGTGGGGCCAGCAGCGTCACGGTGATCGTGGAGAGGGCGGTGAGGTCGTCCATCCGGCGCTTCTTGGCCTCCAGCGAGGCAAGGTCGGCCTCCCGCTTGGCCAGCTCGCCCTCCAGCATCACGAGGTCGCTGAGCGACTTGGCCTGTGCGAGCAGCCGCCGGCCGCTGTCCACCCGGGCTCGCTGGCTGCTGATCCGGGCGTCCAGATCGAGCGCCTCCTCGGTGACGTCTTCGGTGGTGATGTCGCGTTGCTGCTGGTCGCCGAGCTTGGCGAGCTGGTCGACCACCGCGCCGAACTTGGGGGCCGGCACCCGCAGCACGATCGTGGCCTCGGCGTACGAGTCGTTGCTCGACCGTTTGTCGCCGCCGACGAAGCCGCCCGAGCCGGTGGCGATCGACGTGGCCTGCGCGGCGGCGGCGCCCACGTCCTTCACCCGCACCGTGATCGAGCCGGTGTAGATGATCGCCCGGTCGTCCAGGCGGTACTTCACCGGAGCGCCCGCGTCGGCATCCGCGCCCGGCTTCTCCGCCGCATTCGGAGCCGCATCCGCCCCTTGGGCGGGTGCCGGAGCCGCCTCGTCGACGGACGAACTGGCCGAATCCGAGCCACCCTCACCGCCACAGCCTGCCGCGACGAAAGCCACCACGCCGGCCGCGAGCGCGACCCTCCACAACTTCTTCCTGTGCGACATCTATCTGCCCCCTGACGGATCCGTGTCTGCCACTGGTGTTTCCTGGGACGAGCCCCGACCGTCCGCCGGTTCCGGCAGACTGCCTTGCGGGTAGTCACGGTTGGAGGACGAGGAGGTCACGATGCGGTTGACGAAGTACGGTCACTCCTGCGTACGGATCGAGCGCGACGGTGCGGTCCTGGTCATCGACCCCGGCGAGTTCAGCGGGCGGGAGCCGCTCGACGGGGCGGACGCCGTGCTGGTCACGCACGAGCACCCCGACCACGTCGACGTGGAGGCGGTGGCCGAGGCGTGCGAGAAGAACCCGTCCCTCCGGGTCTACGCGCACGCGGGCACCGCGTCCACTCTGGACCGGCTGGGCGCCGCCGTGACCACTGTGGAGTCGGGCGACTCGTTTCAGGCGGCCGGCTTCGAGGTGAGCGCGTGGGGCGGGCTGCACGCGGTCAACCACCCGGAGATCCCGCGCGTATCCAACCTCGGCTACCTCGTCGAGGGTGAGATCTACCACCCGGGTGACTCGTTCGACCCGCCGTTCGGTGCCGAGGTCGGCACGCTGTTCGTGCCGGTGTCCGCGCCCTGGCTCAAGCTGGCCGAGGCGATCGAGTTCGCCCGCGCGGTGCGACCCCGCCGGGCGTACGCGCTGCACGACGGCGTCCTCAACGAGCGCGGCCTGAAGATCGTCAACACGCACCTGGGGCGCCTCTCCGGCACGGACTACGCTTGGCTGCCGCCCGGGACTACGATCAACTGATGCGCGGCGACGTCGGCGAGCGCCTGTACAGCGCACCTCCGGAGGGCTTCGTCGCCGCCCGGGACGAGGCGGTGGCGGCGGCCAAGGAGGCGGGCGACCTCGATGCCGCGCGCGAGATCGCCAAGCTGCGCAAGCCCACCGTCGCCGCCTGGATCGTCAACCTGCTCGCGATCCAGCGGCCCGACCTGATGGGTGAGCTCGTCGAGCTGTCCCGCGCGCTCCGCGCCGCCCAGCGCGACCTCAAGGGTCCGCAGCTGCGTGAGCTGTCGGCGCAGCGGCGGCAGGCGGTCACCAGCCTCGTCAACGAGGCCCGCAAGCTCGCCCTCAAAGCGGATCCGGCGCTGTCCCGGGCCAAGCTGCCGCTGGGCGAGGTGGAAAACACCCTCACGGCCGCGCTGTCCGATGAGGACGTCGCCACCCAAGTGCGCTCCGGCCGGCTGGTGCGCGCCGCCGCGTACGCGGGTTTCGGCGAGGTGCCGCGACCACAGCTGCGGCTGGTGACGGCGGGAGAGGAGGCGGTGGCGCCGGAGCGGCCGGCCCAGCGCGCCGAAGACCAGACCGGTCCACTTGAGAGGGAGCTGGCCGCCGCCCGCACCGCGCAGAAAAAGGCCGAGTCCGACCTGGAGCGGGCCGTCAAGGCCGAGCAGCGGGGCGTCGACGACCTGGCCGACATCGAGGCCGAACTGGCCGAAGTGGAGCGCCGTCGCGCCGCCGCCGAAGAGGAGCTGAGCCGCCGCAAGCTGGCCCGCAAGGCGGCCGAGCGGGCGGTGGCGACGGCCCGGCGGCACACCGGCGACGTGGAGGGCGCACTGGAGGCTCTCGACCCGGACCGCATCGGAAGGGCACAATCTGGCGAGTGACCCCCGAACAGGCCGCAGCCGCCGCGAAGGCGGGCGTCCTGGAGCTGGGTGGGGCATTCAGCGAAGACCCGCGTACGCTGCGGCGCGCCCGCATGATGGGCCTGTCCGGCTGGGCGTTCTACGTCGCCGGACGGGGCGGTGCGCTGGGCGACGTGCGCACCGACACCGTGGCCGCGGCGCTCGGCTTCATCGCGCCCGACGCGGTGGTCGACGGGTGGGAGGCCGCCCGCCGGGTCGTGCCGCCCATGGAGGTGGCCGCCAAGCGGCTGGCCGAGTGCTGCCGGTGGGGCATCGAGCACCTGGAGGGCTTCCCGCGCGTGGGGCGCATCGTAGAGCTGGTCCAGCGCATCGTGGTGTCCGCCGACCCCGCTGGGATGCCCCTGTTCGCGGCATGGCGCGCGATGCCCGTGCCCGAAGACGCACCCGGGGCGCGCGCGGCCGTCCTCCTCCACCTCCTGCGGGAGTTTCGGGGCGGCGGCCACCTGCTCGCGGTGCGGGCGAGCGGGCTCACTCCACTTGAGGCGATCATCGCCGGGCCGGATGGCGAGGCGGGCGCGGTGGCCTTCGGCTGGCAGCCGCCCTACCCGCCGATCGGCCCGCTCGTGCGCCGTCGCATGTGGGCGGAGGCGGTCACCGACCGGATCACCGCGGACGCGTTTTCGGTGCTGGAGTCGGCCGAGCGGGTCGAGCTGGTGGGCCTGCTCGACAGCGCGCTCCGCCTGTTTCGCGACGAGCCGCCCACGCCACCCAACGGCCAGGCCTAGTGCGGTGGCCACAAACGTTGGCCGGCTTCGCCGGCCCGGGTGAGCCGCGGCCGAAGGCGGCCGCTCACCCGGTGAAGGTTTGTGGCCACCGCACTAGGGGGACGCGGTGTTCGTGGGGCGGCTGCGCAGCTCGGCCACGTAGTCGTCGGGCGCGCCCGCCTTCTCCGCCGCGTTGGCGATCTCGGAGAGGTACCACGCCGTCGGCATGCCGCCCTCGTACCCGTCGAAGACGTAGACCCACGCGGTCATCTCACCGTCCAGGGTGACCACTCGGACGGTCAGCTTGCGGTATGTCCCCGCCACGACGCCCTCGACCTCGTCGAGCTGGGACGCGTCCCAGGGGTGCACGTCGTAGAGCGCGACGAAGACCCGATCACCCGGTGACTCGACAATCGTGGTGACGGCTCCTTCCCAACCCAGCACCCCCTCGCCGGCGAAGGTGAGGCGCCAGCCTTCCAGCCAGCCGGTGCCCACCATGGGCGAATGCGGACAGTAAGCACGCATCCGTGCGGGATCGAGGTTTGAGCCATACGCGGCGTAATGACGCACGGCGATGACGATAGCCCGGCGGACCGGTGGGGGAGAATACGACAGAGCGTGTCGGATCCTTCTGGGGGGAAAATGAGTCGCATCGTGATCATCGGGGGCGGACCGGCGGGGTACGAGGCCGCACTCGTCGCCGCCCAGCTCGACGCCGATGTCACCGTCGTCGAGGCCGATGGGGCGGGCGGGGCGTGCGTCCTGTCCGACTGCGTGCCATCGAAGACCTTTATTGCCAGCTCAGACGTGGTGACCGGCTACCGCGACACGGATGAGTTCGGCGTCCACTCGGATGGCCTGGAGGCGGTGACGGTCGACGCCGAGGCGGTGCACTCGCGGGTCAAGCGGCTCGCCCTGGCCCAGTCCGGCGACATCCACGCCAAGCTGATCAAGGCGGGCGTCACCTTCGTACACGGTCGGGCGCGTCTCGGTGACGACACGCTCGGTCACACCCACCAGGTGAGGATCACGCCGGACGGCCGTGACTCGGAGTATTCGGTCGACGCCTCCACCGTGCTCGTCGCGACCGGCGCCACCCCGCGCGTGCTGCCCGACGCGGTGCCCGACGGCGAGCGGATCCTGACCTGGCGCCAGGTGTACGACCTGCCCGAGCTGCCCGACCACCTCATCGTGATCGGCTCCGGCGTGACCGGCGCCGAGTTCGCCAGCGCCTACCTGGCCATGGGCGTCAAGGTCACGCTCGTCTCCAGCCGCGACCGGGTCATGCCCCACGAAGACGCCGACGCCGCCGCGGTGATCGAGGAGGTCTTCCGCTCACGCGGCATGAGCGTGCTCGGCAACTCCCGCGCCAACGCGGTCCGCCGCGACGGCGACGGCGTGCGCGTAGAGCTCGCCGACGGCCGGGTGGTCGCCGGCTCGCACGCCCTGATGGCCGTCGGCTCGGTGCCCAACACCGCCGAGCTGGGCCTCGCCGACTACGGCGTGACCGTGGCCAAGGGCGGCTACCTCACGGTCGACCGCGTCTCCCGCACCAACGTGCCCGGCATCTACGCGGCCGGCGACTGCACCGGCGTGCTGCCACTGGCCAGCGTCGCCGCGATGCAGGGACGCATCGCGATGTGGCACGCGCTCGGCGAGGCCGTCCAGCCGCTGCGGCTGCGCACCGTCTCCGCCAACGTCTTCACCGACCCCGAGCTCGCGTCGGTCGGCGTCTCCCAGGGCGAGGTCGACTCCGGCAAGGTGCCGGCCCGCTCGGTGATGCTGCCGCTGTCCGGCAACGCCCGCGCCAAGATGCAGGACCTTCGCGACGGCTTCGTCAAGCTCTTCTGCCGGCCGGCGACCGGCCAGGTGGTCGGCGGCGTGGTGGTCGCGCCCAAGGCCAGCGAGCTGATCCTGCCGATCACGCTGGCGGTGGAAAACCGCCTCACCGTCGACCAGCTGGCCCACACGATCACCATCTACCCGTCACTGTCCGGCTCGATCGCGGAAGCCGGGCGGCAGCTCATGCTCCACGAGATCGATTGATTTGCCCGGGTCCGCGTGGGTTGCGGCCGCCGCTCCCGCCGGAGACCGCGGCGGTCGGCGGCTCGCGGGGCGAGCCGAGATCCCCGACCTCCGCTGCCATGTCCGCGCGCCAAGCCCACCCCACCCACCCCCAAGAGGGCAGCCCTCTTGGGCGTGAATTCCCGGCAGGGGTCCCGTGTACCCGCCCAGACGGTGACAGGGCTGCCCTCTTGGGGCAGGGCCGGTGGGCTTGGCGCGCGGACTAGGCCTTGGCGGGGTCTGGCTGCTCGGTGGGGGTGGGTGCGGGGCGGCTCAGGGCGAGGATCCAGCCGGCGGCGGCGAAGACCCCCGCCGCGAGGGCGGCGACCGCGACGAGTCGCCAGGCCGACTGGGTGAGCGCGGTGCCGCCGAGGTGGCCGACCACGCCCCCGTATGTCGCCCAGAGCAGCGCCGCCGCGCCCTCGTAGATCAGGAACAGGCGGGCGGGGTAGCGCACGCGCCCGGCCTGGAAGCAGGCGGCCATCCGCCCGCCGGGCACGAAGCGGCACAGCAGGATCACCATCGGCCCTGGGCGGCGCAGGCCCCGGGTGAAGCGGATGACGGCCTTGCGGGCTCGGCCGCGGGCCGGCACCGCGCGGGTCGCGTCCACCTGGCGGGCCGAGCGGCCCAGCAGGTAGCAGACCAGGTCGCCGCCGAAGACGCCGAGCGCGCCGACGCCGATCGTGACCGGGAGGCTGAGGTCGCCGTAGACGGTCAGGGCGCCGCCCGTGATCATCAGGGCCTGGGTGGGCACAACCGGGATGAAGGCGTCCATGGCCAGCAGCGCCATCAGCAGTAAATAGGCGGTCAGGGGCGAGGCGACGCTGGTGAGCAGGTCTGCCACGGCCACCTCCCTACGCGCCCCCGCGCCAGGATAGTTTCCGGCATGCCCGTCCCGGGCGCGATTTGCTCTCAGCGAGATCTCAGCTCGGCTTACCGGATACCGGCGTCCGGTAGGCGTACCGTTGCGGATGAGCGCAGAGCCCCCGCCGGGTCCCCCGTTCCTGGCGTGCCGCGCTCATCGGTCCGGCGGCAGGTCCCGTGCCGCCGGACCGGCCCAAGGAACACGGCGTGACCTGCATGGATGGGTCCTCGTAAGATCCTGTTACCCGGGCGCAACGAGATCGGCGTAGCGTCAGGCCATGGCGGACTTGTTCGAGGATTACCGCCTCGGCCCGGGGTGGGACGAGATGTTCGGCGAGCCAGGCATGCCCCGCTCCACGTACGAGGCCTTGCATGCCACCCTCCAGCCGCTGTCCAGCGCCGAGCTGGGCATCCGTGCGGAGGTGCTGGCGCGGGCGTTCCTCGATCAGGGCATCACTTTCGCCCTCAAAGGGGTGGAGCGCCCCTTTCCGCTCGATATCGTGCCGCGGATCATCGCCGCCGAGGAGTGGCGCACGGTCGAGGTTGGTGTGGCGCAGCGGATCCGGGCGCTGGAGGCCTTTCTCGACGACGTGTACGGCGCGTGTCAGGTGCTCGCCGACGGCGTCGTGCCCCGGCGGATCGTGGTCACCAGCGCACACTTCCACCGCGAGGCGGCCGGGATCAACCCGCACAACGGCGTGCGTATCCACGTCGCCGGTGTCGACCTGATCCGCGACGAGCAGGGCACGTTCCGGGTGCTGGAAGACAACGTGCGGGTGCCCTCCGGGGTCAGCTACGTGATGGAAAACCGGCGGGCGATGGCGCACGTGCTGCCCGAGGTGTTCGCCGCGACCCGGATCCAGCCCGTCGAGTCGTACCCCGGTCAGCTCTTGCGGGCCCTGCGCGCGGCCGCGCCGGTCGGGGTCAGCGAGCCCACGGTGGTGGTCCTGACGCCCGGCGTGCACAATTCGGCCTATTTCGAGCACGCGTTGCTGGCCCGCGAGATGGGCGTCGAGCTTGTCGAGGGGCGCGACCTGGTCTGCGTCGGCAACGAGGTGGCCATGCGCACGACGGCCGGCGAGCAGCGGGTCGACGTCATCTACCGGCGGATCGACGACGAGTTCCTCGACCCTGTGCACTTTCGGGCCGACTCGGTGATCGGATGCGCGGGCCTGCTCAACGCCGCCCGCGCCGGCCGGGTCACGATCGCCAACGCGGTGGGCAACGGGGTGGCCGACGACAAGCTGCTGTATACGTACGTGCCCGACCTCATCCGCTACTACCTCGACGAAGAGCCGATCCTGCCCAATGTGGAGACATACCGGCTCGACGACGACCCGGACGTCCGCGCGCACGTGCTCGACCGCCTCGACGAGCTGGTGCTCAAGCCGGTCGACGGCTCCGGCGGCGCGGGCATCGTGATCGGCTCGCAGGCCACCGACGAGCAGCTGGCCGCGGTGCGCTCGCTCATCGAGCAGGACCCGCGCGGGTGGATCGCGCAGCGCGAGGTGGCCCTGTCGATGGTGCCGACGCTGGTGGGCAACAGGTTGCGCGCCCGCCACGTCGACCTGCGGCCGTTCGCGGTCAACGACGGCGAGAAGGTGTGGGTGCTGCCCGGCGGGCTGACCCGGGTGGCGCTGCCCGAGGGCGCCCTGGTGGTCAACTCCAGCCAGGGCGGCGGTTCCAAAGACACGTGGGTGCTGACCGGGGCGGCGAGCCCGGTCGAGCCCGAGGCGGTGGAGGCGGAGCCGGTGGTGGTCGTGCCCAGCCCGCGCAGCCCCGATCCAGGCCCGGGGGCCGGTCCGGTGGCGGTGCAGCAGCAGCAACAGCAACAGTCCACCCGGGACGCCTCGTGCTGAGCCGCATCGCCGAGTCGCTCTACTGGATCGGCCGCTACGTCGAGCGCGCCGAAGACACCGCCCGCATCCTCGACGTACACCTGCACCGGATGCTGGCCGACCCGTGGGTCGACGAGCAGACAGCGTGCCGTTCGCTGCTGGGTGTCATGGGCGTCGCCACTGTGGATGCGCCGGCAACGTCCGGTCCGACGAGCGGAGCGACGAGGACGGACGTTGCCGGGGCCAGTGGCGCCCAAGCAGGTGGAGCTCCGATCGAGGCGCAGGTCTCCGCGGCCCGGGTGGTGGGCCTGCTGGGGCTCGACGAGCACAACCCCAGCTCGGTCGTCGGCGCGCTGGCCGCCGCCCGGGAAAACGCCCGCGGCGCGCGCGAGACCGTCTCCTCGGAGATGTGGGAGACGCTCAACGCGACCTGGCACGGCCTGCCCGACGCCCGGCGGAGGGTCGAGCAGCAGGGCGTGCACGCGTTCTTCCGGTGGGTGCGCGAGCGGTGTTCCGTGCTCGCCGGCCTGACCGACGCGACGATGAGCCGCGACGAGGGGTGGCTCTTCCTGGTGCTGGGCCGGAGCGTGGAGCGCGTCGACATGACCGCGCGGCTGCTCTCCACCCACGTGCGGGCCGGTGGCAGCATCCCCTCGTGGCTGACGCTGCTCCGGTCGTGCGGGGCGTGGGAGACCTATCTGCGTACCTACCGCGGCTCGCTCGCCGACCGGCACGCGGCCGAGTTCTTGCTGCTCGACCGCCTCTTCCCGCGCTCGGTCTTCGCCGCGCTCTCCAGCGCCGAGGCGTGCCTGAGCGAGCTGGAGCCCGACCACGGCCGCGCCGGGGTCGCCACCGACGCGCAGCGGATCGTCGGGCGTGCCCGCACCAACCTGGAGTTTCGCGGCGCCGACGAGCTGATGGCCGACCTCGGCTCGGTGCTCGCCTCGCTTGAGCGCACCTGTTCGCAGGTCAACGACGCGGTGTCACGCCGCTACTTCCGCCAGACGTCGGCGGTGCTCTGGGTGTCGGGGGCGGTGGCATGAGCGCGTCGAGCTGGCGGCTGCGCGTGCAGCACAAGACCGGTTTCACGTACGCGGGGACGGTGGCCGCCTCGTACAACGAGGCCCGCATGTCGCCGCGCAACGAGGCCCGCCAGGCGGTGCTCGACGCGCGGGTCGAGGTGTGGCCGCCGGCGCGCACCTACCGCTACGAAGACTACTGGGGCACGGTGGTCACCGCCTTCGACGTGCACGCGGCACACGAGACGCTCCAGGTGACCGCGACCGCGACGGTGGAGACCCTCCCGGCCGGCGACCTGATCCCGGCGGACGGCGGGGCGAGTTGGGCCGAGCTCGCCGTGCCGGAGACCGTCGACCGGTGGCACGAGCTGCTGTTGCCGACCCCGCGCACGGCGCTCGACGAAGACCTGACCAAGCTCGCCGAGCGGGTGCGCGGCGAGCATCCCAACCCGCACGCCGCCGCGCTGGCCACCTGCACGCTGGTGCGCGAAGAGGTCGAGTACGTGCCCGGCGCCACCGGCGTGCAGACCGACGCGGTGCAGGCGTGGCGGCAGCGCAAGGGCGTCTGCCAAGACATCAGCCACCTTGTCGTGGGGCTGTTGCAGGCCATGGGCATGCCGGCCCGCTACGTCTCCGGCTACCTGCACCCCTCGCCGGCCGCCGCCATCGGCGAGGCGGTCGTCGGCCAGAGCCACGCCTGGGTGGAGTGGTGGGTCGGCCGGTGGACGGCCTTCGACCCCACCAACGGCATCCCGATCGGCGAGCGACACGTCGTGGTGGGGCGCGGCCGCGAGTACGGCGACGTGCCACCGCTCAAGGGTGTCTACTCCGGGCCGGTAAACAGCGGGCAGGGTGTGGAAGTCACTGTCACGAGGCTCCGCTAGCCGCTATCCTGGGCCGCATGCGTAGCGCAGTAGTCACGACGACGCCGGGACGTCCCGGCGTGACCTCGTGATGCGCTAATCCTGAGGCCCCGGGCGAGACCGCCCAGGGGCCTTTCTCGTCTCCGCGGTGGGTCGCCCACGAAAGGAGACGACAATGATCGACCATCGCAAGCTCGGCCGCGAACTGGAGCTCTTCCACTCCGACCCGCTGGCCGGCGCGGGCCTGCCGATCTGGCTGCCCGCCGGCGCCGCGGCACGCCACGCTGTCGAGGAGTACATCCGCGAGGAGGAACGGCGTGCGGGTTACCAGCACGTGTACTCGCCGCCGATCGCCAAACGGCAGCTGTACGAGCTTTCCGGACACCTGCCACACTTCGCCGAGGACATGTTTCCGCTCATGCGGATGTCGGCGGACGACGAGTTCGCGCTGCGGCCGGCGCTCTGCCCGCACCACGCGCTGGTCTACCGCTCGCGCGGACGGTCCTATCGCGACCTTCCACTTCGGATAGCCGAGCTGGGTGGCCAGTACCGGGCCGAGCGCTCCGGAGTGCTCGGCGGCCTGAGCCGGGTCCGCTCGATCTGGCTCAACGACGGGCACAACTTCTGCCCGCTCGAACAGGCCGGCGAGGAGGTCGCCGCGGCCCTAGAGATGATCAAGCGAGCGCATGCCGCGCTCGGCGTGCGGCCGGCCGGCTTCCGCCTTTCCCTGCACGGTGCGGGTGACAAGTACGTCGACAACCCGCCGATGTGGGAGCGCACCGAGGATCTGCTCCGCGGCGTGCTCAAGGACCTGGACGTGTCCTATGTGGAGGCGGCGGACGAGGCGGCGTTCTACGGCCCGAAAATCGACGTGCAGGTGGTCGACGCGGGCGGCCGCGAGATGACCCTGTCGACCGTACAGCTCGACTTCCACCAAGCGGCCCGCTTCGAGCTGTCCTATGTAGATCGCGACGGGGCGCGGCGACGCCCGGTCATCGTGCACCGCAGCGTGGTGGGGAGCATGGAACGGCTGTTCGCGTACCTCATCGAGGTGCACGAAGGCGCGTTCCCGATCTGGTACGCGCCGGTACAGGTGGAGATCATGCCGGTCGGCGACGTACCGGTCGCGCGCTTCCGCAACGCCGCCATCGCCGCGGGCCTCCGCGCGGAAGTGGCCGCGGAAGGCACCCTGGGAGCCCGGATCCGCGACGCCGCCCGCCGCAAGGTGCCGTACGTAGCGGTCATCGGCGAGCGCGAGGCGTCCGCCGGCGCGGTGTCACTCCGCGCCCGCGGCGAGGGCGGCGACCAAGCCGTCCTGCCCGAGGCCGAGGCGCTGGCCCGGATCGCGGCGGCCGCCACCCCTTAGAGGGGGGTCTGCGCTTGGCCCGCGTCCGCGTCAGCGGTAGATCGTTTGCCCCCGCCGGGGGCAAACGATCATGGCGCCGCCCGGCGATCCGCCGGGTCCTTGTGTTTCGCGGCCCGGTCAACCCCCGAAGCCGCAGCCAGCGTGCGAAGCCCGAGGCTCCGCCGGAGGCGCCGAACCAACCGCAACCACGCACGCGGCCGCTGCCTGGGCGCACGAACGGGGCAGCTCGACAGCAACTGGCGAGCGCGACCAACAGCGGACGGGTGAGGCCGCGGGAGCGACGGTCCGGACCACAGCGGACATCGCGGTAGCCCAATATTTGAAATGCCCCCAAGCCGGCGACCCTTAGTTGATGGCGCGACGCATGAAGCCACGCACCCCGATCGCCGTGAAGATGGCTCCCGACGCGACGAGCACCAGCAGGCAGATCCAGGCGGGGATGTGCGGGACCTCGGGGACCACCGCGGCCCGCACGCCCTCGGACAGGTAGGTCAGCGGGTTCAACGCGGTCACGACCTGGAACCATCGCATCGAGTCCAGCGACTGCCATGGATACTGCGTGGCGCCGGTGAACATCAGCGGCGTGAGGATCACCGCGAAGATGACGCTGATCTTCGAGGGCGGCACCATCGTGCCCAGGGCGAGGCCGATGCCGGCACCGACCCAGCTGCCCAGCACGAGGCTGGCGATCAGCAGCGGTACGCCGTCGGAGTGCCATGGTGCCGAGCCGAGTACGAGCGCGCCGATCGGAAACATCACCACCGCCGAGGCGAGTGCGCGGATGATGGCGAGCAGCAGCTTTTCCACCGCAACGAGGTAGGTGGGCAGCGGCGCGAGCAGCCGGTCTTCGATCTCCCGGGTGAAGCTGAACTCCATGATCAGGGGGAACGAGACGGTCTGGAGCGCGGTGAGAAACGCGGTCAGCGCCACGATGCCGGGCAGCAGCAGGTGGGCGTAGCTGTCGGTGACGTATCCGCCGGCGTTGAGCACCTTGGCGAAGACGAACAGCATGAACAGGGGCTGGAGCGCCACCTGGGCGAGGAACACCCAGAACTCCTTGCCGGTCACGAAGACGTCGCGCCAGAGGATGGCGCGGAAGGCCTTCGCGGCCGAAGGGCGCGCCTCGGTGTCCAGCGTGGTCATCGCAGGCCCCTTCCGGTGAGTTCGATGAAGACGTCCTCGAGGCTCGCCGCTCCCATGTGGACGTTGGTGAGGGTCGCCGACCGTCCATTCAGGACGGCGATGACCGGCGCGAGGACGGTGGCGGGATCGGTGGTCAGGTAGAGGCGGATCGGGCCGCTGGCCACCGCTTCGCCGCGCTCGACACCCTGCACGTCGGTGAGTGCCGCGACCAGCTTGTCGGGGTCGTCGCCGTCGCCCGGCGTCACGGACACCTCCAGCACCGAGTGCCCGGCGAGGCTGCGGGTCAGCCCCGCGGGCGTGTCGAGCGCGAGCAGCTTGCCGTGGTCGACGATGCCCACCCGGTCGGCCATCTCGGCCGCCTCGTCCATGTCGTGGGTGGTGAGCACCACGGTCACGCCGCGGGATCGCAGGTCGCGCACCCGCTCCCACATGAACAGCCGGGACTGCGGGTCGAGGCCGGTGGTCGGCTCGTCCAGGAAGAGCACCTTCGGCTCGTGCATCATCGCCCGCGCGATCATGAGGCGCTGGGCCATGCCGCCCGAATACCAGTCGACCTTGTCGTCGGCCTGGTCGGCCAGGCCGAATTCGTCGAGCATGGCCGCGGCCTTCGCGTTGCGTTCGGCGCGGCCCATCCCGTGGTACGCCGCGTGGAAGGCGAGATTTTGCCGCGGCGTGAGGGATCGGTCGAGGTTGGTCTGCTGTGGTACGACCGCGAAGAGCTTGCGCGCCGCCACCGCGTCGCGGATCACGTCGACGCCGGCCACCCTCGCCTCGCCGCTCGTGGCCTTGACCCGGGTGGTGAGCACACCGATCGTCGTCGACTTGCCGGCGCCGTTGGGCCCGAGCAGGCCGAAGATCTCGCCGGGCTCCACCGAGAACGACAGCCCGTCGACGGCGTTCACATCGCGTTTCGGGTATCGCTTGACGAGGTCGCGGACCTCAACCGCGTGCGTCATGAGCTCTCCTCCCCGTGCAGGATGGGCACTTCTGCTGCCTCCGTGTCGGTCATGTTGGCGATGACTTCCAGCAGGAACTCGCGGATCACCTGCGCCTTTGCCGGGTCGGCGTCGATCGACGTGAGCGGCCTGGGATTGCGGATCATGCTGATCAGCGACTGGGCCGCGACGGCGCCGTCCAGCGTCAGCGCGAGCCGCACCGCGCGCCGGTCGGTGCCGTCGCGCCGCCGCTCGACCAGGCCGGCCTTTTCCAGCGTGTCGACGATGCCGGTGAGCGTGGGGGGCTTGACGAAGCAGAGCACCGCGAGCTCGCCGTGGCTCAGCTCGCCGCGCCCGTGCAGGGCCAGCAGCACCGACATCCCGGAGTTGGTGAGCCCGTATCTCTCCGCGAGCAGCCTGTTCCACCGCTGGGAGACGCGCTGCCCGGCGAGGAGCAGCAGCCGCCCGATCGGCACGTCGTGCAGGGTCACGAGTTCCACGGGCGATATGTTAGCCCCCTGATTATTAGGCGCCAAAGTATTTTCGCCACCGGCTTAACTTGTCGGTGGCAAGTTAAGGTGGCGGGATGACGGAGAAGCGCTCGTACCACCACGGCGACCTGCGGCGCGCGCTGCTCGCGGCGGCGGCGGACGCGATCGCCGAGTCCGGCCCGGCCGCGCTCAGCCTGCGCGACCTGGCCCGGCGGGCGGGCGTCTCACACGCGGCGCCGGCACACCACTTCGGCGACAAGGCCGGGCTGCTCACCGCGCTCGCCATCGAGGGTTTCAACCGGCTGGCCGACGCGCTCGACAAAAGTCGCGAGCAGACCGGCAGCCTGCTCGAGTCCGGCGTGGCGTACGTGCGCTTCGCGACCGAAAACCGGGCGCACTTCGAGGTGATGTTCCAGCCCAGCCTCTACGACCGCGACGATCCCGAGGTCGTCGCCGCGGGGCAGCGGGCGGGGGCGGCCCTGAGCGCCGGCGTGTCCACACTGGACGAGCCGCCGTCGCCCGAGGACGCCCGCGAGACCGAGCTGGCGGCTTGGGCGATCGTGCACGGCTTCGCCACGCTGTGGCTGGCCGGCGCGCTTCGCGACCCGCTCGGCGACGATGCCGGCGAGGCCGCCCGACCGGTAATCCGCAGGCTTTTCGACTGACCCGCGCTCGTGATCAAAGCTCCTCTCAAGCAGTTCTCACTGCTCGAGAGGAGCTTGGATCATCACCAGCTTGTCGGCAGCGGCATGCCCTCCGTGTATCCGGCCGCGCTCTGCACGCCCACCAGCGCCCGCTCGGCCAGCTCGGGGAGGGTCGAGGCGCCGGCGTACGTGCACGCGCTCCGCACGCCGGCCACGATCTCGTCGATCACGTCTTCGACGCCGGGGCGGGCCGGGTCGAGGTACATCCGGGCGGTGGAGATGCCCTCCTCGAAGACCGCCTTGCGGGCCCGGTCGAACGGGGTGTCGTCGGCGGTGCGGGCGCTGACCGCGCGGGCCGACGCCATGCCGAAGTTCTCCTTGTACCGCCGGCCGTCCACGTCGGTGTAGAGGTCGCCGGGTGACTCGTACGTGCCGGCGAACCACGACCCGATCATCACGTTGGAGGCGCCGGCGGCGAGCGCGAGAGCCACGTCGCGGGGGTGCCGCACGCCGCCGTCGGCCCACACGTGGCGGCCGAGGTCGCGGGCGGCGGCGGAGCAGTCGAGCACGGCGGAGAACTGCGGCCGCCCCACGCCGGTCATCATGCGGGTGGTGCACATCGCACCCGGCCCGACGCCGACCTTGATGATGTCGGCACCCGCGTCGACGAGGTCGCGCACGCCCTCGGCGGTAACCACGTTGCCGGCCGCGATCGGCACGCCCGGGTCGAGCGAGCGCACCGCCCGCAGCGCGGCGAGCATCCGCTCCTGGTGGCCGTGCGCCGTGTCCACGACCAGCGTGTCGACGCCCGCCTCCAGCAGCGCGGCGGCCTTGCCGCGGACGTCGCCGTTGATGCCGACCGCGGCCGCGACCCGCAGGCGCCCCTTGTCGTCGAGCGCCGGCTGGTAGAGGGTTGCGCGCAGCGCGCCCTGGCGGGTCAGCACGCCGACCAGCCGCCCGTCGATGTCGACCACGGGCGCGAACCGGCGCCGCCCGGCCGCGAGCCGGTCGAAGCCCTCGCGGGGGTCGGCCTCCGCGCGGACCGTCAGCAGCTCCGTGGACATCACGTGCCGCACCTGCGCGAACCGGTCGACGCCCTCGCAGTCGGCCTCGGTGACCACGCCGACCGGGCGACCGTCGTCGTCGACCACCACGACCGCGCCGTGTGCCCGCTTGGGCAGCAGGTGGATCGCGTCGCCGACGGTGTCGGTGGGGCCGAGCGTGATCGCCGTGTCGTGCACCAGGTGCCGCTGCTTGACCCAGGAGATGACATCCGCGACCACGTCGAACGGGATGTCCTGCGGGATCACCGCGATCGCGCCGCGGCGGGCCACGGTCTCGGCCATCCGGCGGCCGGCCACGGCCGTCATGTTGGAGACGACGAGCGGGATGGTCGTGCCCGTGCCGTCGGTGGTCGCCAGGTCGACGTCGAGCCGTGAACCGACCTCCGAGCGGACCGGTGCCATGAAGACGTCGCTGTAGGTCAAGTCGTGCGCGGGCGCCGCGCCGTTGAGAAACCGCACTCTGAGCAGCTTATTTGAGCTCGCATATCGCCGCACCGGCAGTAACGACATCGCCCACCTGGGCGGTGAGGCCGGTCACAGTGCCGGCCTTGTGGGCGTTGAGCGGCTGTTCCATCTTCATCGCCTCCAGGACCACGACCGTGTCGCCCTCGGCCACGGTGTCCCCGTCGGCCACCGCGATTTTGACGATCGTGCCCTGCATGGGCGAGGTGAGCGCGTCTCCGCCGGCGGTCGCGGCCGCCGTGCTGCCCCTGGCCCGCCGCGGAGCCGGAGCTGCCCGGACAGGAGTGGCGGTGGTGGGGAGGGTGACCTCGAGGCGCTTGCCACCCACCTCGACCACGATGGTCTCGCGTTCTGCCGCCTCGCTGGCCGCGGCGCCGCCGGCGAAGGGCGGCACGGTGTTTTGCCACTCCGTCTCGATCCACCGGGTGTGCACGGTGAACGGCTCGGCGGTGAACGCGGCGTCGCGGACGATCAGGCGGTGAAACGGCAGCGCGGTGGCCATGCCCTCCACGACCATCTCGTCGAGAGCGCGGCGGGCACGTTCGAGCGCCTCGGTGCGGGTCTCACCCGTGATGATCACTTTGGCCAGCAGCGAGTCGAAGTTGCCGCCGATCACACTGCCGCTCTCGATCCCGGTGTCGACCCGCACGCCCGGCCCTTCAGGCAGGCGCAGGCGGGTGACCGCGCCGGGCGCGGGCAGGAAGTTGCGGCCGGGGTCTTCGCCGTTGATCCGGAACTCGATCGAGTGGCCGCGCGGCACCGGGTCAGCTTGTAGCCGCAGCCGCTCGCCGTCCGCGACCCGGAACTGCTCGCGTACCAGGTCGATGCCCGCGGTCTCCTCGGTGACCGGGTGCTCGACCTGGAGGCGGGTGTTGACCTCCAGGAACGAGATGGTGCCGTCGCGCCCGACCAGGTATTCGACGGTGCCGGCGCCGTGGTAGCCGGCCTCGCGGCAGATCGCCTTCGCCGACTCGTGGATCTGCTTGCGCTGGTCGTCGGTGAGGAAGGGCGCCGGTGCCTCCTCGACGAGCTTCTGGTGGCGGCGCTGGAGCGAGCAGTCGCGGGTGCCCACGACGATCACGTTGCCGTGCTGGTCGGCGAGCACCTGGGCCTCGACGTGGCGGGGCTGGTCGAGGTAGCGCTCGACGAAGCACTCGCCCCGCCCGAACGCCGCCACCGCCTCGCGCGTCGCCGACTCGAACAGCGCCGGAATCTCGTCCATCTCGCGGGCGACCTTGAGCCCGCGCCCACCGCCGCCGAACGCCGCCTTGATCGCGACCGGCAGGCCGTGCTCCCGCGCGAACGCCACGACCTCCTCCGGCCCGGACACCGGGTCGGAGGTGCCGGGCACGAGCGGCGCGCCGGCCCGCTGGGCGATGTGCCGCGCGGTCACCTTGTCGCCGAGGTCGCGGATCGCCTGCGGGGTGGGGCCGATCCAGGTCAGGCCGCTTTGGATCACGGCTTCCGCGAAGTCGGCGTTTTCGGCCAGGAAGCCGTAGCCGGGGTGGACGGCGTCGGCCTCGGCCTTGCGCGCGACGTCGATGAGCTTGTCGATGCGCAGGTAGGTCTCGGGTGCGGTGTCACCACCGAGCGCGTACGCCTCGTCGGCGAGCGTGACGTGGAGGGCGTTCCGGTCGGAGTCCGCGTACACGGCGACGCTGGCCAGGCCGGCGTCGCGGCAGGCGCGGATGACCCGTACGGCGATCTCGCCCCGGTTGGCGATGAGGACCCTGCGCATGAACGGGAGTGTACGACCCCGAGGAGCCGAGAAGTTACTAGCAGGTTAGTCAAACTTGTCTATTACGCTTGTCGCGTGTCGACAACCCGCATGATGATCCTCGGCCTGGTCAACTGGATGCAGCCCGTCCATGGCTATGACGTGCGGCGCGAGCTGCTCAGCTGGAGCGCCGATAAATGGGCGAACGTGCAGCCCGGTTCCATCTACCATGCACTCCGCAAGCTGACCGAGGAAGGGCTGCTGCGCGAGGTCACCACCGAGCAGGTGGGGATGCGGCCGGCCCGCACCACGTACGAGATCACTGAAAAGGGCCTGGACGAGCTGGACCACCTGCTGCGTGGCTACTGGTGGGAGATCAAGCCGGCCACCGATCCGTTCTTCGCGGCACTGGCGTTCCTGCCGGCGCTGCCCCGGGAGGAAGCCGCGGCGGCGCTGCGCAATCGGGCGGCCCAGCTGCGCGCGGCCAACGAAAGCATGGGGCTGGCGGCCGAGAAGGGCTGGCTCCGCGAGAAGCCGGCCAACGTGACCTGGATGTGGGAGCTGATGGCCGCCCGCAACGACGGCGAGATCGCGTGGTGTGAGCGGGTGGCCGGGCTGGTCGAGTCCGGCGTGTCCTACCTGCCCGAGAAGACGACGCCGATGGCGGCCGGCTGGGAGCGCTGGCAGGAGCACGTCGAGTAATAATCAACCTTGACTAGAGACGACATATCGCGTTAGCGTGTGGCGGCAGTCAACCACGTCCGACGGGGAGCGACGTTCATGATCGAGACCAAGGGCTTGCGGAAATCGTTCCGCTCCCGCCAAGGGCGGGAGGCCAAGATCGTCGAGGCCGTGCGTGGCGTCGACCTCTATGTCGCCGAGGGCGAGATCTTCGGCTTCCTGGGCCCCAACGGGGCGGGTAAGACGACCACTCTCCGCATGCTCGCCACGCTGATCGAGCCCGATGGCGGTGAGGCCACCATCGCCGGCGCCGACCTGCGCCGCGCCCCGGGCGAGGTGCGCCGCCGGATCGGCTACGTCGCCCAGGGCGGCAGCACGTGGGATGAGGTGAGCGCCCGCGAGGAGCTGGTGCTGCACGCGAGGATGTACGGGATTGGCAAGGCCGAGGCGCAGCGGCGGGCGGTCCGCGCGCTCGACGCGTTCCAGCTGGCCGAGTTCGCCGACCGCAAGTGCAAGACCTACTCGGGCGGCCAGCGCCGCCGGGTCGACGTCGCGCTCGGCGTCATCCACGACCCCAAGGTGGTCTTCCTCGACGAGCCGACCACCGGCCTCGACCCGCAGAGCCGGGCCCACATGTGGGACGAGATCCGCCGCCTGCGCGCCGAGGGCATGACGATCTTCGTGACCACCCACTACCTCGAAGAGGCCGACGCGCTCTGCGACCGGCTGGCCATCATGGACCACGGAGAGATCGTCACCGAGGGCACGCCCGACGAGCTCAAGCGCGAGGTGGCCGGCGACGTCGTGACCGTGGGGCTCAATGGCTCGACTCCCGAGGCGGCCCAGCTGCTCGACGCCGAGAGCTTCGTCAACAAGCTGGAGACCGTCGAGGGTGGCCTCCGGCTGTATGTGGACCACGGCGCCACCGCGATCCCGCAGATCCTCCGCAAGCTCGACGGCGCCGGCCTCCACCTCGGCACGATCGAGCTCCACCGACCCAGCCTTGACGACGTCTTCCTGGAGAAGACCGGCCGTAGCCTCCGGGAGAGCTGACCGATGAAACTGCTTCGTGACACCTGGCTGATCTTCCAGCGGCAGATGCTGCTCGTGCTGCGCAACCCGGTGTGGCTGATCATCGGCGTCCTCCAGCCGCTGTACTTCCTGCTGCTCTTCGGCCCGCTGCTCCAGGACGCGCTCCAGGTCGACAGCGCCGCCGACGCGTACCGCATCTTCGTTCCGGGCCTGCTGGTGATGCTGGCGATGTTCGGTGCGATGTTCACCGGGTTCGGGCTCATCGCCGAGCTTCGTGCCGGTGTCATCGAGCGCAGCCGGGTCACGCCGGTGAGCCGGGTCGCGTTGATGCTCGGCCGGGCGCTGCGCGACGTCGCCACGCTGCTCTTCCAGGCCGTGCTCATCACGGTTTTGGCGATCCCCTTCGGGTTGACGGTGCGGATCGGCGACGTGCTGCTGGCGTACCTCATGCTCGGCCTTATCGGCGTGATGATGTCCGCGCTCTCCAACGCGCTCGCGCTCAAACTGCGCACCGAAGACGCCCTGGCCCCGCTGATGAACGGGCTGGCTCAGCCGCTCTTGCTGCTTTCCGGCATCCTGCTGCCGCTGTCCGGATGGGTGGCGACGGTGGCCAACTTCAACCCGTTCTCCTGGGCGGTCGACGCGAGCCGGGCGCTCTTCGCCGGGGATCCCGGTGACAGCACCGTCTGGCAGGCGTTGCTCATCCTGGGCACGCTCACCCTGCTGGCGATCCTCTGGTCGGCCCGATCGTTTGCCCGCAGCGTCCGCTGAGACCTGCGTCTCATCTGTCCCGGGGCACGGACCACGCGCTTAGCGTAAGGACCGTGCCCCATTTAGTACATGACCGCGTAACGGTGCTTGTCTATGCCCAGCTGGGGTTGTGGGGCTTCTTCCTGTACGGCTTCGGCCCCGTCGTCCCGCTCCTCCGCGACGAGCAGGGCACGACCGCCGCGGTCGCCAGCCTGCACAGCACCGGCCTCGCGGCGGGCGGCCTGATCGGGGCGTCGGCGTTTCCGTGGCTGGTCGGGCGGCTGGGGCGCGGAGGAGTGCTGTGGCTGGCGCTCGCCGGGGTGGCCGGCTCGGTCGTCGTGCTGTGCGCGTTCGAGCCGCTGCCGGCGACGCTCGGCGCGGCGGTGCTCGCCTCGACGTTCGGGACGATGATCGTCATCGGCGTCAACGCGGCGCTCGCCGACCACCACGGCCCCGGCGCCACCGCCGCGATCAGCGAGGCGAACGCGGTCGCCGCCGGCGCGGGCGTGTTGGCGCCCATCGTGATCGGCCTGTCGGCCAGCGCCGGCTTCGGGTGGCGTCCCGGGATCGCCGTCGTGGTCGGCCTCATCGCGCTGCTCTTCGCCGCCGGTTTCCTTTTCCGGGTACGCCTTCCGGCGGTGGTGGCCCCGCCGTCGACGGTTTCCGGCCGGCGCCCGCTGCCCCGCTCCTACTGGCTGGCCTGGGCGATGATGAGCGCGACCGGGTCGGTGGAGGTCTGCCTGTCGCTGTGGGCGGCGGACGTGTTGCGCACCCACGCCGGCATGTCACCCGCCGCCGCGTCCGCGACGGTGGCGGCGATCGTCGGCGGGATGTTCGCGGGGCGGCTCGTGGGCTCGGCGCTGGCCCGGCGCGTAGCCCCGGTGCCGCTCCTGCTCGGCGCGCTGGCGACCAGCCTGGTGGGGTTCGCCATCTTCTGGGCGTCCTCGGTGGCGTGGGTCGCGGCGGCCGGGCTGATGGTGCTCGGCCTCGGCAACGCCATGCACTTTCCACTCGGCGTGTCGATGGCGCTGGCGGTGGCCGACGGGCAGCGCGACCGCGCGTCCGCCTACGCGATGTACGCGTCGGCGATCGGGTTCGGCATCGCTCCGGTCGCGCTGGGCTGGGTGTCCGACGGGGTGGGGCCGCACCGCGCGTTCCTGCTGATGCCGCTCTTCATCGCGGTGGCCGCGGTGCTCGCGGTGCGGCTGCGTCGCGCCATGGCTGTCCGCGAGGCGGTCAGCGACGGCGCGCCAGCGTGAGTCCATCCGCTATCGGCAGCATGACGACCTCGACCCGCTCGTCGCGTGCGGCGATGTCGTTGAACCGCACGATCGCCTCGTCGCCTTCGTTTTCCGGCGCAAGCACCCGCCCGTCACGCAGCACGTTGTCGACCACGATCAGCCCGCCCGCCCGGGTGCGTGGCACGAGCTCCTCCCAATAAGTGGGGTAGCCAGTCTTGTCCGCGTCGATGAAGGACAGGTCGAGGTGGGGCTCCGCGGGCAGCTCTCGCAGCCGCTCCGCCGCTGGCCCGATGCGCAGGTCGATCCGGTCGCTCACGCCGGCCCGCTCCCAGTAGCGCCGGGCCACCGACGTGTACTCGTCGGAGATGTCGAAGCACACAAGCTTGCCGCCATCGGCCAGTCCGCGCGCCATCGCCAGCGACGACAGCCCGGTGAACGTGCCGATCTCCACCGCGTGCCGCGCGCCGACGAGCTTGGCCAGCAGCGACAGGAACGCCGCCTGCTCCGGCGCCACCTGCATCTGCGCGTCGGAAGGCAGCGACCGCTCGGTCTCCTCGATGAGGTCCCGCATGATCTGGTCGGGCGGTGAGCCGTGCGCGACGGCGTACGCGTGCAACTCATCGGTCATGGGCAACGTCTTGACGGTCATGGGGTTGAGCCTAGGCTTCTCGGGCGTGGCCGTGGCCACGGCTCAGCCGATCGCCGGCCCTGCCTCGACGCGGTGACTCCAGAGCTCGGTGATGGAGTGGCCGAGGTCGGCGAGCAACGCGCGCAGGAGCGGGAGCGACAGCCCGATCACCGTCCCCGCGTTGCCCTCGATCCGATCCACGAACGCCCCACCGATCCCATCGATCGTGAACGCGCCGGCCACGTTGAGCGGCTCGCCCGTCGCCACGTACGCCGCGATCTCGTCGTCGGTCACCTCCGCGAAGTGCACGACGGTCGAGGCGACCGCGGCCGCGCGCGCGTCCCCCTTGATCACGCAATGACCGGTGTGCAGCACGCCCGACTGCCCCCGCATCCGCTGCCACCGCTTGAACGCCTCACTCGCGTCGCCCGGCTTGCCGTAGACCTCGCCCTGGAACTCCAGCACCGAGTCGCACCCCAGCACCAGCGTGTCTCCGGGCGGCAGATGACCGGCGACGATCGCCGCGAGCACCCGGTCGGCCACGGCCTGCGCCTTGCGGCGCGCAAGCTCGAGGCAGAGCTGCTCGGCGCTGGCGGCCTCGATGCCCGACTCGTCGACCCCGCTGACCAGGACCTCCGGCTCGATGCCAGCGGCCTGAAGCAGCCTGCGCCGGGCCGGGCTGGCCGAGGCGAGGACGAGCCGCGGCCGGATGTGAGAACGAGTACGCACGGTGATGACGGTACTTGCCGCTCCTTCGATGCAACCGCCCGGCACGGTCGGGCGTGACTAGATTCTGATGCCGCGGCCTCGCCGCGGAGCAACTCTGGGAGCCGCCCGTGCCGGAAATCGACAGCTTCGACGCGTTCTACGCCGAGAGCCGCCAACGCCTCTTCGACTGCCTGTACGCGGTCACCGGCAACGCGGCCGAGGCACAGGACGCGGTGCAGGAGGCCTTCGCGCGGGCATGGCAGCGGTGGTCGACCGTCCGCGAGTACGGCGACCCCGAAGCATGGGTACGCACAGTAGCCAGACGCATCGCCATCAGCCGCTGGCGCCGCGCCCGCACCGCCCTCCTCGCCCACCGCCGCCACGGCCCCCCACCCGCAATCCCCGGCCCGAACCCCGACGCGGTCGCACTGGTCGCCGCGCTGGCCCGCCTACCCACCCCCCAACGCGTCGCGATCGTCCTCCACCACCTGGTCGGCCTACCAGTGGCGGAAGTGGCCCGCGAAACCGGCGTACCCACCGGCACCGTCAAGGCCCGCCTGGCCCGCGGCCGCCGCACGCTGGCCGACCTCCTATCCCTGGACCCGACGGAGGACACCCATGTCTGAGCAACTCACCGTCCTCTTCGAGCAACTGCGCGGCAGCCGGCCCCCGGCACCCTTCGCCCCGCCCGAACAGGTACGCCGCCGCGGCCGGCAGCGCAGCCACCGCCAGGCGTTGGCCGCGGGCTCGGCCGTGCTCGCGGTGGCTGGGCTGGGTACGGGCTGGACCTTGGGCACAGCCGGCGAGGACCCAAAACCCCCGACGGTCTCGCTCGTGCCACCCACGTCGCGGCAGTCACCGTCCGCATCCCCAACACCCACTCTGGGACCACCCGCGGTCATAACGGACTCACGGCTACTGAAGCCCGACGCCTTCACCGCCATCAGCGGTGTCAGCTCTGGGGAGATCGACGACGGCGGCTCGAACGGCCCCGACTGGCCATGGCTGACGGTAGTAAGCGGATGCCCCGACTATAGAGCCGAGGACTACCCTACGATCGCTAAGCGCCATGACGCGCGCCACCTCGCCTATTCCAAAGGCATGTGGAACGCCTGGGAGGCCGTCGAAAGCTACCCCGATGCCGTGGCCAACCTGACCGACGTACGCCGGGCGATCGCGACGTGCCCGGCATTCCAGTACCCGGGCGGCGTCGAGATCCGGCAGACGGTGGTCGCAGAACGTTTCGCCGGCGACGATTCGCTGCTGGTCCGGGTGGAGCGCGCCAGCGTCGACTACATGGTGGTAGTGCGAGTGGGCAATCTGGTCGCAACGCTGATGTATCCGACTGGGCCGGAAGACGACGCAAAAGCCATTGCGGACGCGATGGCGGCGCGGCTGCGCTGACCGCCGTCCGCTCGCTTGGGCCCTAGCTGGTGGGCGGACGGCGCCTTCGTAGCGCGAGGAGCGTCGCGGTCGCCCCAACGGCCAATGCCGCCACCACGACCGCGGCCCATATCCCGGCACGGTCGCTCCCACCATGTTCGTCTGGCGGCGCGGCGGCGGCAGTTGTGCTCGGATCGTTGGTGGCCGAGGTTAGGGGCGGCACGTCGGCGGTAAGGGCAGCGACGAGATTGAGGACACCATAGCCGTACTGCTCATCCCGCCCAGGCGCCCCTTTGTCAGTGGCCGTCGCGGTAAGCCGGTGGACGACCTCGCGCGCCGAGAGGTCCGGATATTTACTCCGCACGAGCGCGACAGCTCCGGATACAATGGCGGCCGCGTCGGAGGTCCCAGTGCCTTTGCGGTAGAGGCCTTTATAGCTGGTGCTGTAGATTTCCACGCCGGGCGCGGAGATCGCCACCTGCTTACCGGTAACGGATATATCGGCGTGGTTGCCCTCGCGATCAGTAGCCCCCACGGCAAGCACCCCGTCATAAGCCGCGGGAAAACTGACACCAAGGTCACCCGGCTTGTTACCGGCTGACGCAACGACCACAATATCTGCGCGAATCGCGGCGTCAATTGCTTGACGAAGACGCACCGACGGGCTCCCGCCAGAAGATACGTTGATTACATCTGCAGTGCGTTGGGTTGCCCACTCAACGCCCGAAGCCAGGTCCTCGCTGCTTCCTTGCTTTTCCAGGCTTTCGATCCGTACTGGCAGGATGTTGCTCCGAGGCGCGATCCCCAATGCTCCGCTGCTCGATGCTTGACCGTGAGCGGCGATGAGTCCAGCTATCCCGGTGCCGTGAGAATCGGAATCTATCTGACCGTTGCTTTTTCCTGAAAGTACATCGGTACCAGGTAGAAGGTTGTTGCGCAGATCTGGATGGGGATCGACGCCAGTGTCGATTACGGCGACGGTTATCCCTTCGCCGCGACTGTGTGCGTGGGCCTGTACCGCGTTTAGGTATTGCAGGTGCCACTGGTCATCGCGGATCTTGTCAAGGTCGATGACGTGAGAGCTCATTACTGTTGTTGCGGCGGAGGCAACGATGATAGCCTTAAACCTACTCCATATCACTGATCTATTCCGATTACTGGTCCGGTATCTATTTCTCTTTCCCATCGAATGGGTTCGATTACGGGTGGAACGCCCTCCTTGAGCTCCCAATGGGTGTCCGCTTGTCCATGAGGAGAGGTGTGCTTGCCTTGTCGGTCCGGGCGGCTGCTGGTTGCGCCGAAGATTGGCGGAGTGGATCCAATGTGACTAGCATTAAGGTTGTTTCTTTGTGATCCGCTAATCAGACCTCCAGCGGGATTTACTCGCCTGTCGTCTCGTCGGATTTGCGCTTCGGGTGTGGTGTGCATAGCGCGCGGACCAATTGTTCCTTCCGTTGAGATGAGTGGCCCTCTCCTAGTCTCCGTCCTACCTTCTGGAGTCACGCGGTCCGGCGGCCTCAGCGTCCTCAGTGGTCGTGGAGTTTCGCCAAGATTCTGGCGCGATGCGACTACGGAATAGCCGGAGACCTCAACGCCTGATTTCGAAGGCGAGGCGGCGGCGGAGGATCGGGCTCCTCCGACCGTTTCTTGTGCGAGGTTCCCAGTTTCTCCTAAATGTCGACCGAGCCTAGGTTCTTTCGCGGTGGTGCCGTAAACGTTGGGGTCTCCTCCGTTCTTGTTCGTCACTGCTTCGTACGTAGGGGGTTGGCGGATGGCTGCTTCGGCCTCGACCAGGGTGTGGCTCAGGGTGTACATGATCGCGCGTCCCCGGCTGTTCAACCGCTCCAGGTCTTGGCTGCTGGCTGGCGCCGCGCCGATCACCGTTGGGGCTTCGGCGGCCGCGTTCAGGGCGGCCAGGTCTGTGTACTCCTGGAGGGCGCGCGACTTCGCCACATACTCGTCGTGTAACGGCTTCAGGTCGCGTCGCGCGGACGCCAGAGCTCCCACCGTTGCTGCCAGTGTCGAGTAGTTGGCGGCGGCTACCTCGTGGGTGGTGCGGACGTTTTGGATCAGGAAGTCGAGGCGGGCCACGTACGCGGCGGCAGCCGTGTTGCGGTCTGGGGGCCAGACTTCGGCGAGGTTGGCGCGGTATTGCTCCAGGCGACGCAGATGTGTCGCGGTCAGCTCCGCGGCTTTGCGCCAGCCGATCACCAGGCGCCAGTGGTCGTCGCTCTGTTGGTTTTCCAGCACGCGCCACATCGCCGGCAGATCACGGTCGTACCAGCTTGTGCGGGCTGGCGCGCCTGGCACGCCGCTGCGGTCCCAGGCCATGGTCAGGCTTCCGGAGGGGGAGGCGGCGCGGCGGCGGCGGTGCGGTCCAGGGCGGACTCGACTTCGGTGGCCTTTGCCGCCGCGAAGGCGTCCGTCTCGCCGTACATCTTGCTGACCTCGGCGGCCGCTGTGGCAAGGCCCCAGGTGGCTTCTTGGTAGAAGTAGACGAGATCAGAAGTGTTGAACTGTGACGTGCGGTGGGCGTGCAAGAAGCTGGTCAGCTCGTCGAACGATTCTGGCGGCTCGGGAAGATCTATTGCCATGTCGTCGGTGACGTACGGGAGGTGGGCAGCATAGTTGTCGACCACCTCGGCGCGTAGCTGTGCGGCGAGCTCTTCCATCCGGGTGATGTCGGCGTCGATTTGTGCGTAGCCGCCGAGCCATGCTGGACCGGAATCATCCGCTGGTCGTGCCATCGGGCCTCCGACAAACTGTCGAAACGGCTTATGTCCTACCCGATGAGGTTAGTCGACGTCGACGAGTTACGGCGGCCCGCCAAGCATCCTAATGTGGTGCCCGCGTGGCTGTTCCCTTGATCGGCGTGACGGGGACGGCTCCGCCTCGTGATCGTGGTATTTAGCTGCCCCCATAGGGGCAGTAGGCGTCCACGATCTGTTCGCGCGCGGCCGCAACGCACACCGATCAAGGAACGACCCCCACGCCGATCAAGGAACGACCCCCACACCCATCAAGAAAAGACGCCCACGCCGATCAAGGAAAGACCTTCACGCGGATCAAGGAAGACGGGCGTGAGGAGCCCTAGCGAAGTGACGATCTCCAGCCCACCCGGCCGCCGCTGTTGGGGCGGGCGCTGCGGGCCCACGCGGACCTGGGGGTGGCCGGCGCTGTGGGGGTGGCGGCCGCGCGGCGGCGGAGCAGCACGGCGCCGACCAGGGCGGCCAGCTCATCGGCTGTTGGAGTGCCCTTGACCACCCGAAAGAACGGCTCCGCCTCCGACATGAAGGCAGCGTACAAGAGAGAACACAGTCACAAACCCTCACATCCGCCGGTGTGCGTCACACCTCGGGCGGGTAAGTTCTTCGGGTGTCTCCCACTCCCACCCAGCTTGTCGCTGACCGCTACCGGCTGCTCGAGCCGCTCGGTCAGGGTGGTATGGGCCGGGTGTGGAAGGCTAGCGACGAGGTGTTGCACCGCGAGGTCGCGATCAAGGAGCTGGTGCCGCCGCCGGGGTTGACGACCGAAGAGCGGCAGGAGATGCGCGAGCGGTCGTTGCGGGAGGCGCGGGCGATCGCGCGGCTCAACAATGTCAACGTCGTGCGCATCTTCGACGTCCTGCGCACCGACGGCGATCCGTGGATCGTGATGGAGTACGTGGCGTCGCGTTCGTTGCAGGATGTGCTCGCACACGACGGGCCGGTGTCGCCGGCGCGGGCGGCGGAGATCGGCATCGGGATGCTCGGGGCGCTGCGGGCGGCCCACCGCTCGGGCGTGGTGCACCGGGATGTCAAGCCGGCCAACGTGTTGCTCGCCGAAGACGGGCGTGTGGTGCTCACCGACTTCGGGCTGGCGACCGTGCCGGGCGACCCGAACGTGACGCGTACCGGGCTGGTGCTCGGCTCGCCGGCGTACATCGCGCCGGAGCGGGCGCGCGATGGCACGGCCGGGCCGGAGGCCGACCTCTGGTCGCTCGGCGCGACGCTCTACGCGGCGGTGGAGGGGCAGTCGCCGTTCGCGCGGCCGTCGGCGATCGGCACGCTGGCCGCGCTCGCGACGGAGCCGGTGCCGACGCCGCGCCATGGTGGCGCGCTCAAGCCCGTGCTCAACGGCCTGCTGCGCAAGGATCCCACCGCACGGATCAACGCGGACGAAGCGGAGCGCCTGTTGCGCCGCGCGGCCGGCCGCCGGCCCCGCGCGACGCTTTCTCTCCTGGATGGGGTACGCCGGCCGTCCGCCATCGAGCGCCGGGATCCGTTGCCCGACGTGAAGCCGACGACGGTGGTGGCCGCCGCCGAGCCGCCGACCAAGGCGCTCGCCAAGCCGCCCGCGGCGGCGGCACCGGCCGCGAAAGCCGAGATCGCCACCAACCCAGCCGACGCAGCCACCAACCCAGCCGACGCAGCCACGAAACGAGCCGACGCGGCCACGAAACAAGCCGACGCGGCCGCACAGCCGGCCGAGGGGGCTACCAAGACGGCGGAGGCGCCGAAGCGGGACGAGGGGGAGACCAAGGTCGCCGTGCCGGCGCCCCGCACGCCGGGTGACGCCATGCTGCCGGTGGTGCCGGGCAAGGACGACGAGGCGGTCGAGAAGGCGGCGGAGGCCGCTCCGGCGCTGATACCGCCATCGGCTCCCCGCCTGGCCCGAGTCGCAGTGGTCTCGGGGGCCGCCATCCTGCTCGTACTATCGCTGATTTTGATTCTTGCTCTCAACAACGGTGACCGTGAACCGGCCGGCGGTGGCGGCGCCACGACGAAGCCGACGCCGGCCGCGACGAGCGCCGCGCCGCCGACGACGGCGGCCGCGGAGCCGACCACCGGCGCGCCATCCACGCCGAGTGCCTCTCCGCCGAGCCCGAGCGGTGTGGTGCTGCCGGCCGGCTGGCGCATCTACAAGGACAGCACGGGCTTCTCCGTCGCGGCGCCCGCGGGGTGGAGGGTGAGCCGGGAGGGCACGATGGTGTTCTTCCGGGAGCAGGGCGGCGAGGGGCGCGTGCTCGGCGTCGACCAGACCGACCAGCCCAAGCCCGACCCGGTCGCCGACTGGACCTCGCAGGAGGCGGACCGGCGCGACGGCTACAACGGCTACAAGCGGGTGAAGATCGCGCCGGTCGACTACTTCGACAAGGCGGCCGACTGGGAGTGGACGTACACGAGCCGTAACAACAACCGCCTGCACGTCGTCAACCGCGGCTTCATCACCTCACCAAACCAGGCATACGGGATCTACTGGTCCACGCTCGACTCCACGTGGAAGGCCAACCTGAAGTACTTCTCCCTGGTAGTGGAGAGTTTTCGCCCCGCGAGCGACTAAACCGGCATGACCGCCGCCGTACAGGGGTACTGCTTACGGCGTGAGCTACCGACAGCATGTACTGAAGCCGAGCGTGGCGCTCTGGGCGATGACCGGAGTGCTGCTGCTCTACAGCCTTGGCATCGTGGTCGTGCTGCTCACCCTCTCCGCAGTCGTGATCGGCTTCGGTGCCTGGTGGGCAATGCGGCAGCACCATCCCCATCCCGTGGCGGTCGGCAGGGCCCGGCCGCGCCGGCAACCGAACGTCATCAATCGATAACTGGCAGTTGCTGACCGCGCCTCCAGTCGGGAACCATGGAGCCCGACCTACCGACGATTGGCGGGTACGGGATGACGCAGTTCCAGCGTGGCTACTCCGCACAGGAGGACGAGATCTCCCAGCTGATGGGAGAGGCGCTGGAGCTCTACCGGAGCGGTAACCTCGACCGGGCCCGGCGCAAGGGTGAGGAAGCCATCACCCTGTGCCGGGACCTGGCGGCCGTCGAGCCGGACGATCCGCAGCATCAGCGGGTGCTGGCCTCGCTCCTCTACAACCACGCGGTCGTCCTCAACCGCATGGACCGGCGGGCGGCCGCGCTGGCCGCGGTCCAGGAGGCTTCGCGCATCTACGAGGAGCTCGTCGCGCTCGACCCGGCGTTCGAGCCGCTGTACGCCGACGCGCAGACCCGGGTGGGCGCCACGTACACCGGGTTGGGCCGCACCGAGGAGGCCGTCGCCTGCCACCGGCGCGCGGTCAGCACATACCTCTCGCTCCCGCCTGACGTGGCCGTGGAGCGGGGCATCGCGCGGGCGATGAGCCTGCTGGCGTCCGCCTTGGAGGCTGACGACCGGCCCGACGAGGCGATGGCGGCGGCGGACGACGCGCTTCGCCGGTACGCCGACCTCGACGCGCGCGACCAGCTGCCGCTCGACGCGGCCGGCTTCTACGCGCTGACCGCCCGCACGCTCGCCCGCCTACATGCCCGGCGCGCCGAATACGAAGAGGCGGCGAGCGCGAGCGCGATCGCCGTGACGGTGTACCGGCTGCTGCTGGAGCAGGTGTCGCCCGAGTGGGGCGAGCCGCTGGCCGCCGCGGTCGGCGAGCGCGCCGCGCACATGTCCGCGGCGGGCCGGCCCGAGGAGGGCCTCGACCAGGCGCGCGACATGCTCCACCTGGTCCGTTCGCTGGACGAGCGCCAGCCCGACACCTACATGACCGCCTTCACGCGGCTGGCCGCGGTGGTGGCCACCCTCGAAGGCTGAGCTCGTGATCAAAGCTCCTCTCAAGCAGTTCCAACCGCTTGAGAGGAGCTTTGATCACGTTGAAGCTGGCACTTTCCTCCACATCGATGGATGGCTACGGTAACTTTTGCCATCCATCGAAGGAGGTCTCTCGTGCCAGAACGACGAACGTTGCTCGCGGGCGCCGCCGGTGCCTTGCTCGGCGGTGTATTCGTGGCCGGCCGCGCCGAGGCGGCAGCCACCCCGCCGCGCGTCTACACCCGGGCGGAGTGGGGCGCCCGGCCGGCCACCGGGTCGATCCGCTACCTCGACCGCCAGCCGGACCACATCGTGGTGCACCACACCGCCGGCGCCAACACCACGGACTACTCGCTGGCGGCCGCGTTCCGCCACTCGAAGTGGATCCAGGACCTGCACATGGACCAGAACGGGTGGATCGACTCGGGCCAGCAGCTCACCATCAGCCGCGGCGGCTACGTCATGGAGGGGCGGCAGCTCAGCCTCCGCGCCATCAACGAGCGCCAGCACGTGAGCGGCGCGCAGACCGCCAACCACAACGACCACACCATCGGCATCGAAAACGAGGGCATCTACGTCTCGGCCACGCCGCCGGCCGCGCTCTTCAACTCCTTGGTACGCACCTGCGCGTGGCTCTGTGACGTGTACTCGCTCGACCCGTTCGGTGCGATCGTCGGCCACCGCGACTACGTGGCGACTCAGTGCCCGGGTGACGTCTTCTACGCCCGCCTGCCCGAGCTGCGCCAGCGCGTGGCGGCCGAGCTGGGTGCATGAACCGGCCGCGAAAAATTTCCACAGGATCTATTGCGATCATGGTTAGTTTCCTTCAAAGATGTCAAGAAATATCCATCCTTGTTGGTCCCTAGTCCTGGGGAGGCACTATGACCAGCACCAGCACAGATGGCATGGCTAGACGCACGCGCACGGGCCTTCGGCGGCTCGCCGGCGCCGCGCTGGCGATGGTGGCCGCGACCGCGACGGTGGTGGGTGTCTCCGCCACGCCGGCCATGGCCGCGACGACCCCCGGCATCGACGTCTCCAACCACCAGGGCGCGATCAACTGGACGAGCGTGCGCAACGCCGGCATCCAGTTCGCGTTCATCAAGGCGACCGAGGGCGTCTCGTACCAAGACCCCCGCTTCGACACCAACTACGTCGCTGCGTACAACGCCGGCGTGATCCGCGGGGCCTACCACTTCGCCCTGCCGGACCGCAGCAGCGGCGCGGTGCAGGCCAACTTCCTGGCCAGCAATGGCGGCGCCTGGTCCGCCGACAGCCGCACCCTCCCGGCCGCCCTCGACCTGGAGGCAAACCCCTACGGCGCCTACTGCTACGGCCTCAGCACGGCCGGCATGCGCAGCTGGGTGCAGAGCTTCCTCGACCAGTACCGCGCCCGCACCGGCCGGCACGCGGTCATCTACACGACCACCAGCTTCTGGAACACCTGCACCGGCAGCTGGAGCGGCCCGTGGGCGACCAGTCCACTGTGGGTCGCCCGCTGGGCCAGCACCGTGGGCGCGCTCCCCCCGGGCGCACCGTTCTGGACCTTCTGGCAGTACACGAGCACCGGCTCGGTCGCCGGCATCTCCGGCAACGTGGACCGCAACCACTTCAACGGCGCCCGTGACCGTCTGATCGCACTGGCTAACAACACGTAGTGGTCCTTCCTGGGGCGGTGCCGTCGGCGCCGCCCCACTCATAGCGTCGTCGGCTAGGCTCGCCGGCTGTGGCTTCGGTAGACGGTTTGACAGACGCATGGGACTGGCTCTTCGGCGGCCAGCCCGACCCGCCGCTGCTGCTGGTGATCCTCACCGGCGTGGCGGCGCTCGCCGTTGTGCTGACCCGGATGGCATGGCGCATCGCACGCAACGCGATCACCATCGCGCACGAGGGCGGGCACGCACTGATAGCGCTGCTGACCGGGCGCAAGCTACGCGGCATCCGGCTGCACTCGGACACCTCGGGCCTAACTCTCTCCGCGGGCCGCCCGACCGGGCCGGGCATGGCGTTCACCCTGCTGGCCGGCTACATAGCCCCGTCGCTGATCGGCCTGGCCGGCGCGTGGCTGCTGGCCGGCAACCGCATCCGCCTCCTGCTGTGGGTGGCCGTGGTGCTGCTGCTCGCGATGCTCGTGATGATCCGCAACGCGTTCGGCATAGTGTCCATTGTGGTCACCACCGGCGCCGTCTTCGGAGTGTCGTGGTTCGCGTCGCCGGACGTGCAGTCGGTCTTCGCGTACGCGGGCGTGTGGTTCCTCCTCCTCGGCGGCGTCCGCCCGATCGGCGAGCTGCAAACCCTCCGCGGCCGCGGCCAGCTGCCCGACTCCGACGCCGACCAACTGGCCGGCATCACCCACGTGCCCGGGCTCGTCTGGGTGGGCTTCTTCGGCCTTGTCAACCTGGGCGCGCTCGCCCTCGGCGGCTACCTCCTCGTCAAGCCCTTCGTGGATGACCTGATGTAGGTCACCGTCCCGCCCACCGCACTCGAGAGCTTCCGGAGCCGGGGGTAGCTTCCTACGTAGACAGAGATGTGAGCTACCGCGATGCCCGTCGTGGTCCAGACCGCTGCTCCCGCGGCCTTACCCATCCGCCGCTGGTCACGCTCACCCCGGCGGCTGCGCCGGGCCTTTACGGCCCCGGCTGGGTAGGTGCGCGCGGGATGCATTTGCTCTGCTTCCCCAGAGTGGCCACCCCCACGCCTCCACGGGTCCGCGGGACAAGCCCACCTGGGCGGTCTTCGCGGGCAGTCGACGCAGCGTGACCAACCCGGGGTTGGGACGTCGAGATCTAGGAGAGTTAGGGCTGAAATGGCGCCCTAACTCTCCTAGATCTGGAATCTCGCGCCGCTCACACCGCCGCAGCGGTTACTCGCGGCGACGAAACCCCGCCGCTTTCCCGGATCGCCGATCCGGCAACGGGCATTGTGGACAAACGTCGACCACCGCGTGGCGCGAGCTCAATCCGCTCCCCGCCGGTTGCGCGCAGGGTTAGCGCGACCAGCGGCGGACGGGTGACGCCGCGGGCGCAACGGTCTGGACCACGACGCACATCGCGGTAGCTCAAATCTCTGTCTAAGTAGGGGTTCAGGGGCGAAGCCACCCCGACTCCGAAAGGTCGCTAGAGGGGGATGTTGCCGTGTTTCTTCGGCGGCAAGGTCTCTCGCTTCGTGCGGAGCGCGCGCAGGGCGCGGACGATCTGGACGCGCGTATGCGAGGGTTGGATGACCGCGTCGACGTAGCCTCGCTCGGCGGCGACGTACGGGTTGGCGAGCGTGTCCTCGTACTCGGTGACGAGCTCCGCCCGTAGCGCCGCCGGGTCGTCCGCATTGGACAGTGCGGCGCGATGCAGGATGTTTACCGCGCCCTGCGCGCCCATCACCGCGATCTGCGCGGTGGGCCATGCGAAGTTGAGGTCGGCGCCGAGGTGCTTGGAGCCCATGACGTCGTACGCACCGCCGTACGCCTTGCGCGTGATGACAGTGACCTTCGGGACGGTGGCTTCGGCGTACGCGTAGATGAGCTTGGCGCCGCGCCGGATGATGCCTTCCCACTCCTGGCCCGTGCCGGGCAGGAAACCGGGAACGTCCACAAAGGTCAGTACCGGGATGTTGAACGCGTCGCAGGTGCGTACGAAGCGGGCGGCCTTCTCCGACGCGGCGATGTCGAGGCACCCGGCGAAGTGCATGGGCTGGTTGGCCACCACGCCGACCGGGTGTCCCTCGACGCGGCCGAAGCCGACCACGATGTTCTGCGCGAACAGCGCGTGCACTTCGAGGAACTCGCCGTCGTCCAGCACGTGCTCGATGACGCGGTGGATGTCGTACGGCTGGTTGGCTGAGTCGGGGATCAGCGTGTCGAGGGCGAGGTCGTCCTCGCTGACGTCCAAAGAGGACGAATTCGGGAACGTCGGCGCGTCGTCCATGTTGTTCGACGGTAGGTAGGACAGCAGCGCCTTGACGTAGTCGATCGCGTCCTCCTCGTCGGTGCCGAGGTAGTGCGCGTTGCCGGAGCGGGTGTTGTGCGTGCGGGCGCCGCCCAGCTCCTCGAAGCCGACGTCCTCGCCGGTGACCGTCTTGATCACGTCGGGGCCGGTGATGAACATGTGGGACGTCTGGTCGACCATCACGGTGAAGTCGGTGACCGCGGGGGAGTACACCGCGCCGCCCGCGCACGGGCCCATCACCAGCGAGATCTGCGGGATCACGCCGCTGGCCCGCACGTTGCGGAAGAAGATCTCGCCGTACAGGCCGAGGCTGACCACGCCCTCCTGGATGCGGGCGCCGCCGGAGTCGTTGATGCCGATCACGGGGCAACCCGTCTTCATCGCCAGGTCCATGACCTTGACGATCTTCTCGCCGAAGACCTCGCCCAGCGAGCCGCCGAAGACCGTGAAGTCCTGGGCGAACACGCACACCTGCCGGCCGTCGACCGTGCCGTAGCCGGTTACCACGCCGTCGCCGTACGGCCGGGTCTTGTCCAGGCCGAAGTTGGTCGAGCGGTGGCGGGCCAGCTCGTCCATCTCGACGAACGAGCCCTCGTCCAGCAGCATCGCGATCCGCTCGCGGGCGGTCTTCTTGCCACGGGAGTGCTGCTTTTCCACGGCGCGGGCGGAGCCGGCGTGCGTCGCCTCGTCGACCCGGCGCGAAAGGTCCGCGAGCTTGCCCGCGGTGGTGTGTACGTCGATCTGGGCGGCGCTCTCCTGAACGGTCACTACTGGATGGTAACGATCGGCGGATCGGCAGGTCGCCGGAGTCGTTTCGCGGCAAATGCCCTGTTCGTTGTAGTCGACGTGATGGTCATTGGTCTCGCGCTCATCGTGAGCGGGGCGATCGTGCTCTACGCGCTGCGCCGTGCGCTCTGGCGGCGGCTGGAAGAAGACGGGGAACCGGAGGCGCCGCCGGTCGAGCGGGTGCACTACGTCGGCCCCGAGGACGACGCGATCGACACCCCCCTGGACGACGGCGTCGGCGAGTACGGCTCGCGTCCCATCTACGTGCCACCGGAGCGCGGCACGGTGTACGTGTCGCGGGGTGTCGACCGCGATTAGGCTCGGCGGGTGACCTCGCCGTACACAAACCTGGACCGGCCACCGCTCAACGCCCGGCGGCTGGAGGCGGCGCTGGTCACCGAGACCGGGCCGTGGACCCGCCTCGACCTGCGTGCGGAGACCGGCTCCACCAACGCGGACGCGGTGGCGGCCGCGCGTGCGGGTGAGCCGGAGGGCCTGGTGGTCGTCGCCGAGGCGCAGACCGCGGGACGCGGCCGTCGGGGGCGCACCTGGACCTCGCCGCCACGCGCGGGCCTCACCACCAGCGTGCTGCTCCGCCCCGGAGTCGCCGTGCCCGAGCGGGAGTGGCCGGCCGCGCCGCCGTCGGCCTACGGGTGGCTGCCCCTGCTGGCCGGGGTGGCGCTGGTCGAGACCGCGACCCGGCTGGCCGAGGTGCCCGCGGTGCTCAAGTGGCCCAACGACCTGATGGTCGGCGACCTCAAATGCGCCGGCATCCTCGCCGAGGGCGTGCCCGACAGCGGCGGCGCGCCGGCGGTCGTGGTGGGCATCGGCCTCAACGTGACGCTGCGCGCGAACGAGCTGCCCGCGGACCGGCCGGCCACCTCGCTCCAGCTGGCCGGTGCCGCGATGACCGACCGTGACCCGCTGCTGCGGGCGCTGCTGCGCGGGCTCGGCGGCTGGTACGCCCGATGGCGCCTCGCCGCTGGTGACGCCGCCGAGTGCGGGCTGCTGGAGGCGTACCGGCACCACTGCGGCACGATCGGCCGGAGCGTGCGGGTGCGGCTACCCTCCGGCGCGGAGCTGGCCGGCGAGGTCACCACCATCGACGCCGACGGGCAGCTCGTCGTCCGCACGACAGGCGGCGGCAGCCAATCCGTTGCCGCGGGGGACGTGCTCCACGTGCGTTGAAGCGCTACCGTCAGCCCGTCACGAATGTGAATGAGGAGGTTGGCGTGGCCTTTCCGGAAGACGTGCTCACCAAGGACGAGCACGTCGTGCTGCACATGCACCCCCACTGGAAGGAGGCGATCCGGCCGGTACTGGTGCTGGTGTTGGCACTCGTCGGCCTGGTTGCCGCCTGGATCTTTCTCCCCGACGGCGGTGGTGGCACCATCACGCTCTACGTCATCGCCGCTGCGGCGCTCGTCGCCGTGCTGTGGCTGACGCTCTGGCCGATCCTGGTCTGGCGGACGACACACCACGTCTTCACCAACGAGCGTGTGATCCTGCAACACGGGGTCTTCTCCCGCGACCGGCGGGACATCCCGCTCGGCCGGGTCAACGACCACTCGATGAGCCAGACGTTCATCGAGCGCCTGCTCGGCTGCGGCACGCTCACGATCGAGTCCGCCGGTGAGCGCGGCCAGTCGCTGCTCCGCGACATGCCCGCCGTGGAAAAGGTCCAGACGACGCTCTACGAGCTGATCGAGGCCAACCACGACAAGCACAGCCTCGGCGACGAGGAGATGCGCGACATCATGCGGGAGTCCAACCGGGAGGCCCGGGAAGCCCAGCAGCCGTAAGCCGGGGCAAAGTTTGAGGGCGCCCGCGAGGGCGCCCTCAATGTGTCAGTGGGCCGTGGATCTCCGGGCCGCGTCGAGCTCGACCGCGAGCTCGGCGTCGAGCGCCACGTCGTCGATCGGCGAGGCGAGCTCGGCCTCCAGCGGCTCGGTCAGCTCGTCGAACTCCGCGGTGCGGGCCTGCGCCGGCACGGCGGCCGACGACGGGGTGGGCTCTTCCAGCGCGTCGACGATCTCGGCGACCGGGTCGAGGTGGGGCTGGTGCGCGACGCCCGCCGGCTGCGGCCGGAACACGAACGTGCGGTAGGACCAGAACCGGAACGCCATGCCGAGCACGAGGCCGACGGTCTTGACGAGGTTGAGCGCCAGCAGGCCGTTGATGTCCAGCCCGTACTTGGCGACGGCCAGCACGCCCAGCTCGATCACCAGGCCGGCCGCGTTGAAGAGGAAGAAGAGCGAGTATTCGCGCCGCATCGCCGACTTGGACCGGTCACGGAACGTCCAATGCCGGTTCATGAAGTAGGACGACGTGGTCGCGACAACGGTCGCTATGACCGTCGCCTTCAGCTGCCCGTCCGCGAGAACGGTCAGCACCAGAGCGTTGAACAGTGCGTAGTTGAGGACGGTGTTGGCGCCACCGACCGCGCCAAACTTCAGCGCCTCCTTGAGAAACTTCTGCCAACGCTCCGGTAGCAGGCGGACAAGACGCATTCGGCCACCTTACGGCAGTCTGGCGGCCGCGTCCCCACGACCGGCTGGAGGTTTGCTGAAGGTCACGCCCGCTACTTGCTCTCCGTAACTGTCGCGGGCACGGGCTGTGTATCGGGATTAAGGAATACCCAGCGCCGGTAGGACCAAAAGCGGAATGTGGTGCCCATCGCAGTGCCGACGATGTTTGCGGAAATGTTATCCACGATCGGGTTTTGGAATACCGGCCACACGCTGCCCAGGCCGTAGTGGGAAATGGCCAGAGTGAGCAGGCTGAAGCACAGGCCGATCGCGTTCAGCACGAAGTAGAGGATGTACTCCCGGGCGAGGTTGGACCGCGCGCGGTGGCGCCAGGTCCAGAACCGGTTGCCGACGAAGGCGACGCTCGCGGCGATCGCCGTGGAGAAGACCTTGGCGGTCAGCGACTCCATGTCGAGCACGGTCAGCGCGATGTTGAACAGCACCAGGTCGACGCCGAACGCGATGATGCCGACGGTGCCGAACTTACCCAGCTCATGGACAAGGTGCCCGAAACGGTCCCAGAGCCGGCGCAAGAGCCCCGGTCTGGAGTCGGAAGACGCCGGAGGCTCACCCGTCACGGTTGCGGACACGCAGTCGAGGGTACCGGCTCCGGTCATCCCGTATGGGACGCCTCCCGTGCATATATCTGACGCAGCCGCTCGCGCGCCCGGTACGCCAGCGCCGCCACCCCGCCGGGGGTGAGGCCCAACCTCGGCGCGACCTGCGCGTGCGGCTCACCCTCGATCTCGGTGTGCCACAGCACCGTGCGCCACCGCTCGGGCAGCTGGGCGAAGGCGCGCGCCGCCTGGGCCCGCTCGAGCTGCACCACGGCCGTGTCCTGAAACGGCTCGCCCCGTTCGTACCGGGTGAGGTCGTCGGTGAACTCGATCCGCTGGTCCCGCCGCACGCGGTCGTAGCGCACGTGGCGGAGCGTGGTGTGCAGGTACGCGCGGAACGCCACGTCCGGGCCGCGCCCGGCGCGGAGCACCGCGAGCACCTTCGCGAACGTCTCAGCCACGAGGTCGTCGGCGTCCGCCGGACATCGCACCAACGTGTACGCCAGGCGTCTGGCGGCGTCGGCGTGGCGGGCGTAGAGCGCGCCGTACGCGGTGCTGTCGCCGTCGCGTACGGCCGCCAGAAGGTGTGCGTCACTCAACTCGACATGGGTAGTCACTGTCGCCTCCGGGGGATTAATCAGGCGTAACAGGAGCTAACCAGCACCTTAGGGCAATTCGGTCGTACCCGGAAGGGGTGAGGGGCCCGCAGGAAGGTTTGCGTGAAACTGCGCGTGGGAGCGCGGAAAACGTCGTGAGAAGTCACAAACGCCGTACCTTGTGCAGATTTTCACAACCGTCCACGCTGCCCCGACCCGCTCCTCGGCTTACGCTGAGTTGAAATCCCGATGACTCGAACCGGCGCGTCGGACCGTCCGACACGCCCGCTCCGCGCATCCCGATTTCCGGTCAACGTCGACCAAAGGAGACAGTTATGACGGCCCCACCGGCGACCGTTCGAGGGCTCGATCACGCCCCCACCAACCACCGGAAACTGCTCTCCTGGGTCCGCGAGGTGGCCGAGCTGACGACACCGGACGAGGTCGTCTGGTGCGACGGCTCAGCCGAGGAGTGGCGCCGGCTCACCGACGAGCTCGTCGAGGCGGGCACGTTCGTGCGGCTGGCCGACGACCGCAAGCCCAACTCGTTCTGGGCGCGCACCGACCCGACCGACGTGGCACGGGTCGAGGAGCGCACGTTCATCTGCTCGGTCGACGAGGCCGACGCTGGCCCCACCAACAACTGGGTGGCGCCGGACGAGATGAAGCGCACGATGACCGCGCTCTACCGGGGATCCATGCGCGGCCGCACGATGTACGTCATCCCGTTCTGCATGGGCTCGCTCGACGTGCCGGAGCCGATGTTCGGCGTCGAGCTGACCGACAGCCCGTACGTGGTGACCTCGATGCGCGTCATGACCCGCATGGGCACCGAGGTGCTCGCGGCGATGGGCGACGACGCCTGGTTCGTCCCCGCGCTGCACTCGGTGGGCGCGCCGCTCGAGCCGGGCCAGGACGACGTGTCCTGGCCGTGCAACGAGACCAAGTTCATCTCGCACTTCCCGGAGACCCGGGAGATCTGGTCGTACGGCTCCGGCTACGGCGGCAACTCGCTGCTCGGCAAGAAGTGCTACTCCCTGCGGATCGCGAGCGTCATGGCGCGCGACGAGGGGTGGCTCGCCGAGCACATGCTGATCCTCAAGCTCACCTCGCCCGAGGGCACCGTGCGGTATGTGGCCGGCGCCTTCCCGTCCGCCTGCGGGAAGACCAACCTGGCCATGCTCCAGCCCACGATCCCGGGCTGGAAGGTCGAGACGATCGGCGACGACATCGCCTGGATGCGGTTCGGCGACGACGGCCGGCTGTACGCCACCAACCCGGAGTACGGGCTCTTCGGTGTCGCGCCCGGCACCGACTGGAAGACCAACCCGAACGCCATGCGCACCCTCGACGTGGGCAACTCGGTCTTCACCAACGTCGCGCTCACCGACGACGGCGACATCTGGTGGGAGGGCATGGGCGAGCCACCCGCGCACCTCACCGACTGGCGCGGCGGCGACTGGACGCCGGACTCCGGCGAGCTGTCGTCGCATCCCAACTCGCGTTTCTGCACACCGATCACGCAGTGCCCGATCCTCGCGCCGGAGTACAACGACCCGCGCGGCGTGCCGATCGACGCGATCCTCTTCGGCGGGCGGCGCAAGACCACGATCCCGCTCGTCACCGAGGCGCGCGACTGGGTGCACGGCGTCTACCTCGGCGCCACGCTCTCCTCGGAGACCACGGCCGCCGCGACGGGCAAGGTGGGCGTCGTGCGTCGCGACCCGATGGCCATGCTGCCCTTCATCGGGTACAACGCCGGCGATTACTTCCGGCACTGGATCGAGATGGGCAAGGGCGCTGGAGACGGAGCCGGCGACCCCGAAAAACTTCCAAAGATCTTCTACGTCAACTGGTTCCGCCGGGGTGACGACGGCCGCTTCCTCTGGCCCGGTTTCGGGGAAAACTCCCGCGTGCTCAAGTGGATCGTCGAGCGGCTGGAGGGCCGGGGTGCCGCGGTCGAGACGCCGATCGGCCACGTGCCGGCGCCGGACGCGCTCGACCTCAGCGGCCTCGACGTGAGCCGGGCCGACATCGAGGCCGCGCTGCGCGTCGACCCGGCCGAGTGGAAGGCGGAGATTCCGCAGGTCACCGAGTGGTTCGAGAAGTTCGGCGACAAGCTGCCGGGCGTGCTCTGGGCGGAGCTCGACGCCCTGAAGGCAAGGCTGGACGCCGCTCCCTGATCCCAGGGAAGCTGGGCGGGTGACCGCCACGCGTGCCGCCGTGACCCCGGTCCGGCGGCCGCCGGCGGTCCGGGCCCTCGTGGTCCTGCTCGTCGCGACGGCGGCGGCCACCGTCGCGACCGAGGCCCTCAACTGGTGGTACACCGACGAGCAGGGCTTCGGGCTCGCCGTGCGCACCGGCTGGGCGATGCTCCGCGCGCTCGGTTTCCTGATCCTGATCTGGCACGTGCGGCGGGGGCGGGCCGGTGCCAAGCCGTTCGGCCTGATCCTCGCGGTCACCACGGTCTTCGCGGTCGGACGCCTGCTCGTGCCGCGCGACGGGCTGCCGGCACTGCCCGGCGTCGCGGGCTTCGCCGGCCTCGCCCTCCTCTGCGCGGCCGTGGTGCTGCTGCTCTACCGATCGCCTTCGGTGGGCGGCTACCTCGTCCGCCACCCGAGCCGCCTGGTGATCGACCGCAAGGGCGTCTCCTGGCAGGAGGCGGCGCCCCGGCGGCCGCAGGCGACCGGGTGGCTGCTGACCGCGCGGGTGGCCGCGTTCACGTACGCGCCGCTGATGCTGGTGCCGTGCCTCGTGTCGATCGGCGCGATCCCGGACCACGGCCCGTTCGCGCTGTCGGCCGTGGTGCTGTGGTTTCTTGTCGCGCTCGGGGTGAGCAACGTGGTACTGCCCACCACCTTCTTCATGCTGCGCGGCCGCCGATGGGCACGCGGCCTGATGTGGGGTATCACCGCCCTCGTGTTACTCGTAGACCTGCCGCTGTGCTGGTGGCTGCTGGGCGCGGACGGCCTGATCCGGGACGGCGCGCCGCTGGTCGTGGCCGCCGGCCTCACCCACTACGGCATCTGGCGGGCGCGATGAGCGAGCGCAGCGAGCGAATCATCGGGCGCGGTGCGCTTGGAGCCTCGTGGCAGCCCGCAGCGAAGCGAGGACGGCCATGAGCGATTATGACGTGGCCGTCGTGGGTGCCGGGCCGGCCGGGGCGAGCGCCGCCCTCGCCGCGCGCCGGGCCGGTGCGAGTGTGCTGCTGCTCGACCGCGCTGACTTCCCCCGCGACAAGCCGTGCGGTGACGGGATCGCGCCGCACGCGGTCGACGTGCTCGCCGGGCTCGGCGTGCCCGACCCGGTCGACGGCTACCCGCCGGTGCCCGTGCTGCGGCTCGTCAGTCCGAGTGGCGCGGAGGTCGCCCGGACACTGCCCCGGCCGGCGTACACGGTGCCCCGGAAGGTCTTCGACGCGCGGCTGGTGGAGGCCGCGGTGGCCGCCGGTGCGGAGCTGCGCCGGCATACCGTCCGCGAGTTGGCGGAGCGCGACGGCCAGGTGGTGGTCGACGGCGCCTTCACCGCCCGCGCCCTGGTCGGCGCGGACGGCGCCGGGTCGGTGGTGCGGCGGGCGCTGGGGTTCGCGCCCAACCCCGACGGCCACCTCGCGATCGCGATGCGCGGCTACGCGCCGGCCCGGCCGGTGGTCGAGCAGCTGATCGTGACGTCGAGCGCGGGCTGGCCGGCGTACGCGTGGTCGTTTCCGATCGGCGACGGGCGGGCCAACATCGGATACGGCGAGGTGCTGCGCGGCCGGCCGCTCACCCGCGCCCACCTGCTCGACCGGATGGCCGCGCTGCTGCCCGGCCTCGACCCCGCCGGGGTGACCGGGCTGCGCGCACACCACCTGCCGCTCTCCACGCGGCGGCCACCGGCGGGGCGGGGCCGGATGGTGCTTGCCGGCGACGCGCTCTCGCTGATAAATCCGTTCACCGGCGAAGGCATCTTCTACGCGGTGCTGTCCGGCGCGCTGGCCGGTGCGGCCGCCGCGCGGGGCGAGGGCGTGGCCGGGCGGTACACCGCGGCGCTGCGCCGCCGGCTCGGCCGTCATTTCCGTCACAGCCGCGCCGCGGCGTGGCTCGGCGGCCGCCAGCGGATGGTCGACGCCGCGGTGCGCGCGGCCGCCCAGGACGCCCGTGTCTTCGGCACGCTGGCCGAGTTGGGGCTCGGCGAGGGACTGCTGGATGCCCGCACATTGGTACGGATCGGGTTCGCCGCACGGTAGTGGATCGGTCCGGTAAGCCCTACTCTGCATAAGGTGAATCTGCGGAGCCTTGTCTACTCGGTGTACGAGCGGCGGCTGACCCGGAAGCTGATCGGCAAGCCGGTGCCCAGTCACGTCGGCGTGATGTGCGACGGCAACAGGCGCTGGGCCAAGGAGATGGGGTTCATCGACCCCAACGACGGCCACCGCATGGGCGCCGTGAAGATCAAGCATCTGCTCGACTGGTGCGACCGGGCCAATGTCGGTCACATCACGCTCTACCTGCTGGCGACGGACAACCTGCGCCGGCCGGCGGGCGAGCTGGAGCCCCTCCTGCGGATCATCGAAGACCTGGTGACCGAGCTCGCCGAAGACGGCAACCCGTGGCAGCTGCGGGTCGTGGGCGCGCTCGACGTGTTGCCCGGCGAGACCGCCACCGTGCTCAAGGCGGCACAGGAGCGCACCGTTGGTCGCACCGGCGGCGCCCAGGTCAACCTCGCGGTCGGATACGGTGGCCGGCGCGAGATCGCCGACGCGGTGCGGTCGCTGCTGACCGAGCACGCCCAGGCCGGCGGCACGATCGAAGAGCTGGTCGAGGTGCTCGACGTGGAGCACATCGCCGAGCACCTGTACACGCGCGGCCAGCCCGACCCCGACCTGATCATCCGGACCAGCGGCGAGCAGCGGCTGTCCGGCTTCCTGCTGTGGCAGTCGGCGCAGTCGGAGTTCTACTTCTGCGACATGAACTGGCCCGACTTTCGCCACATCGACTTCCTCCGCGCCCTGCGCGCGTACGGGCAGCGCCAGCGCCGTTACGGCGCCTGAGCCGTCGCTCAGGGCGCGGCCTGACTGACCGGTGAGTCAGGCGCGCAGCGTCTCCAGCGCCTCGGCGAGAAACTTGCCCAGCGCCTGTGGCGAGTCGATGGTCAGGTCGGCGGCGCGGGCCACCTCTTGCCCGGTCTCCGGGTTGGCCACCGCCACGCGGATGCCGAAGAAGCGGTCGTCGGCCGCCTCCAGCTCGCGCAGCGCGTCGAACGCCTTGATGTCCGACACGTCGTCCCCGAAGTACCACGCGCAGCCGGCCGTGGACGCGACGTCGCGGATGACCATGCCCTTGTCGCGGTCGACCGGGGGCTTGATCTCGATCACCATGCGGCCGGTCTGCACGCGCAGCCCCAGCCGCTCGGCCTCCGCCCGGCCCCACGCGTCGACCTGCTTGGCCAGGTGGGGATTGGTGCGGTAGTGCAGGGCGACGGACAGCCGCTTGTATTCGACCAGGGTGCCCTCGGGCAGCTCGACCCCGGCCCGCTCGGCGAGCTCGGCCATCATCGGCACCCACGGCAGGGCGGCCGGCTCGGTGACCGTCTCGCCCGAGCCGTGGCTGTGCTCGAGGCCGTACAAGCCATACAGGTCTACGTCGGTCAGGTGGCCGAAGCGCTCGCGCAGGAAGTCGACCGGGCGCGCGGAAACCACCGCGACGCGCTGCACCGACTCGGCGAGGCCGGCGATGGCGGCCATGACCTCAGGCACCGGCTGGACCGCGTTGGGGTCGTCGCCAACCGGTGCCACCACACCGTCGAAGTCGAAGAAGAGCACGCACTCCGCGGCCCGGGCGCTGGTGATCTGCCACGCCTGGTCCGCGGTCAGGGGACGGGACGGGCGCTGGTTACCCGCATCGTTCGGCCGCACGGGCGTCAGCGTACCGAATGAATGACCTGGCGTTCGACGGTCGAGTAACGGATCAGTCGTCGCTTCCGGTCATGGCCCGCCGGCCGGAGCGGAATCCCAGCTGGACGACGCTGCCCTCGCCGCCCGCGCCCATGGGGCCGCTGTCGTGGCCCTGGCCCAGCAGGTACCCCTCGACGAAGCCGGTGTTGCGGTCGCCGGTGCGGTCGTCGAGCTCCGCCAAGCGGACGACCAGAAACTCGCTAATCGCGCTCAGCCGGTCGTTGACCCGCTGGTAGAACTCGGCCATCACGGCGACGAGCGTCGTCACTGCGGCAACGGCGACAGCGAACAGGTTGACCACGATTGGCACCTGTCGCGAGCTCAGCACTCCGACCAAAATGTTGGCGGTCACGCACAGGGTGACCGCGACGGTGGCGACGACGACCGCGCTCCATTTCAGGGGCATGGAAGACCCCCTCCTCTTGTCCCGCAGGGCTGTGTCCGGCCTTGTCCCGTCCCCCCGCCGACGACGAGCCCAAGCAGTACGAAGTGGACGGTAACCCGCCGTGCGTCCAGGCACAGCAGTTTGCGACAGCAAGGCCAGCCTTCTTTCGCCATTTGGAGACTTGGCGTGCCTAGCTGGCCCTTTTGCGGCCTTTGCGGGAGTCGGAGGGGACTGGCGGCCGGTAGGCGAGGTACCGGACGGTCTCCCTAATGTGGAACTTCTCGGCATCGGAGACGTTGGGGTCGACGAGGCGGCGCAGCAACGCCTCCACGTCGGGGTCCATCGGCGGTGCCGTCGGTGCCGGTCGGGTGGGGGCGGCGTCGGCCCAGCCGAGCACGCCGAAGGCGACGGTCGGGTTGATGCCGAGGCCTTCGCAGAAGGCCACCACCCGCTCCGCCTCGGGGTCGCTGGCCCACTCGCCGCGGACCCATCTGTTGATGGTCTGGCGGGACACGCCGGTGCGGCGGGCCACCTCGGAACCGGTCCAGGCTCGGGTCGCGCGCGCGTCTGCCAGCGCTTTACGTACGAATGCGGCGAAAGCGATCTTTCGCCCAGGCGTGCTGTCCGGCACCGGGTGACGGTACGGCCAGTTCGCCGGCCCACTTTCTCGTGAACCGGCACTGTCCCGTGCGCGTGACGGGTCATCATCAACATCGCGTACCCGGTATTTCCTTCTCTTGAGGGGTGCCACGCCGTTAGGGTAGGTCGTCTGTATGTCTCGCACATATCGGCCGAAAAGATGATGCTGTCACGCGTATGAGACGCCGTACGCTCTGTCACGTGCTTGGGACGAATAGTAGTCAATGGTGTCACGTATGCGTGACAGGGAGGCAAGGGGCAGGAGGCGACGGATGACCGAGGTTGAGACGCGAGCGGATGCCTTCGGGCTGATCGCCGAAGGCGTTGCGGCCGGGCTGAGTGCCCCCTGGCGGCTGTACCTGGCCCGTGGCTCGCGTTACGTGTCGCTCAACGTCGGCAACCGGTCGGAGTGGGATTCCTGGCGGACCCACCTTGGCTGCCCCGAGTTGAGCGTGCGCGTGTACGACGCGGGAGGCGACATCCGCCGGTCGTCGGTGGCGGAGGTGGTACTCGGCGGGTGCCGGATAAGCGTGGAGCTCGTCGAGGAGGTGAGCATGACGGACATCAGTCGGCTGCTGGATGCCGAGGTCGATCCATGAGCCCCTTCTTCGCCCTGTTCTTCGTGCTGCTTCTGGGATCTTCGAGCTACGCGGCCGGCCGGCTGCACGGCCAGCTGAGCTATCGCATCGGCTACCGGTTCGGGTACCGACAAGGCTATTTGGACGGCGATCGCGGGGCCTGGAACCGGCGACGCCGTGAGGCGCAGGCGGCCAAACCCCCACCAGCGGACGGCAAGCCGCTGAACAGGCCGGTGGTGGTGCGGCAGGGAACCACGTACACCAGCGCCTCATTCGTGGGAGCCGTGTCCAACGGCGGAAGGCACTCCACTCGCGTGGGGTGAACGGCTCCCTCAGGGGGTCGTACGGCCAGACCGGTGGTCGTACGACTCGCCGACCGGGATGCGCGCAGGGGGCACGCATCCTGGTCGGCCCCTCCCAGCCGGCCCGTCCGACCCTGGGTTTGCAGCCGCCCTCGGGTCGGGCGGGCCGGCGCCAAAAACGTGGCGCTGGTCGCACTCAGCCCCGGGACCACCGGCGGGCCGGTGGTCCCGGTTCCAGCGCACTGTAGGGGTTTCATCACGGCGCGCCGCCCGGCGTGTACTAGCCCAAGTTGGCCTTGGCCGGTTAGCTTCTACCCATGGCGCGGGGTCATCCCAAGCCATCCGGCCGGCCCGGGACCTTGCGTTTTAGCGCCACGGGACCTCGCATCCGACCCCGTGACTCCGGGCACCGGACGAGGCGGATCGCGGGCGTTCCGGGTGCACGCTCGCCGGAGCAGGCCTGTGACGACTCGCCGTACCAACCCCCGGGCCACCAACCAGGACCCAGCCGCCACGCCCCCCAACCGCCGCCCGAAGTCCACCCGCGCCGCTACGGCCGAGCCCGCTCCTACGGAGCCGGCCACAAAGTCGTACGTGCTGGACACCTCGGTGCTGCTGTCCGACCCGGCGGCCTTCTACCGGTTCAACGAGCACGAGGTGGTTCTCCCCCTGGTCGTCATCTCCGAGCTGGAGGGCAAGCGACACCACCCGGAGCTCGGCTGGTTCGCCCGGCAGTGCCTGCGGATGCTCGACGAGCTGCGCATCAAGCACGGCCGCCTGGACGCACCGCTGCCGGTCAACGACCTCGGCGGCACGCTGCGGGTGGAGCTCAACCACGCCGACCCGTCCGTGCTGCCGCAGGGCTTTCGCAACGAGTCCAACGACGCGCGGATCCTCTCCGTCGCCCTTGGACTCGCGGCCGAGGGGCGCGACGTCACGCTGGTGAGCAAAGACATGCCGCTGCGGGTCAAGGCCGCGTCGGTCGGCCTCGACGCCGACGAGTACCGGCACGGCCAGGCCAGCGATCCGACCTGGACCGGCATGGCCGACCTGGAGCTGACCGAGGATCAGGTCAACCGGCTGTACGCGGGCGAGGCACTCGACGTCGACGAAGCCGCCGGGCTGCCGTGCCACACCGGCCTCGTACTGCACTCCTCGCGCGGCTCCGCGCTGGGCCGGGTGCTGCCCGACAAGACCGTGCGCCTGGTGCGCGGCGACCGCGAGGCGTTCGGCCTGCGGGGGCGTTCGGCCGAGCAGCGGGTCGCGCTCGACCTGTTGCTCGACGAGTCGATCGGCATCGTGTCGCTCGGCGGGCGGGCCGGCACCGGCAAGTCCGCGCTCGCGCTCTGCGCCGGCCTCGAGGCCGTGATGGAGCGGCGCAAGCACAAGAAGGTCATCGTCTTCCGCCCGCTGTACGCCGTGGGTGGCCAGGAGCTCGGCTACCTGCCCGGCTCGGAGTCGGAGAAGATGTCGCCGTGGGCCCAGGCGGTGTTCGACACCCTGGGCGCCGTGGTCCACGAAAACGTGATGGACGAGGTCATGGGCCGCGGCATGCTCGAGGTGCTGCCGCTGACCCATATCCGGGGCCGCAGCCTGCACGACGCGTTCGTGATCGTCGACGAGGCGCAGTCACTGGAGCGGGGCGTGTTGCTGACCGTCCTGTCCCGGATCGGCCAGGGCTCGCGGGTGGTGCTCACCCACGACGTGGCCCAGCGCGACAACCTGCGGGTCGGCCGCCACGACGGTGTCACCGCCGTGATCGAGGCCCTGAAAGGACACCCGATCTTCGCGCATGTCACACTCAACCGGTCGGAGCGGTCACCCATCGCCGAGGTGGTCACCGATCTGCTGGAGGACATCCCGCGGTAGGGCTCGGATTCTGTCCATATTTGCCCTGGTAAACGGCGTGGCGCAAGTCACAAAGAGCTGACGCGCTTCCCCAACCGTCTCACTGTGCGCAATGGTGTCCTGCGGGCACCCGCGCCACACCGGCACCTTTCGTCGGTCGAGGGGCAGGTGCCCACGGCGCGGACAGCCGTCCCCCTTACCGCTGTCCGCACCGTGTCCTTGCCCCCGACGAAGGGACACTTCGTGAGTCGGCTGTGGAGCCGGTTCGGCATCCGGGCGTTGGCCCTCGCACTGCTCGCATCGGGCATCGGCGGTGGCTACTACCTGGCGCAGGACCAGGAAACCCAGCAGCAAGGGATCAGCGCTCAGCTGGCCGCCGATGCCGATCAGGACGAGATCGAGTACGTCAAGGAGCGCCACCGCGAACACATGATCGCGACGGCGCACCAGCGTGAGGCCCAGCGGATCGCCGCCGAGAAGGCGGCCGCCGCGGCGAAGGCCGAGGCCGAGCGGGCCAAGAAGGCCGCCGAGGCGGCGAGCCGCAAAAAGCGCGAGGAGCAGGAAGAGAAGGAGCAGGAGAACAACACGGCGACGAAGCCGTACACGGGCCCGATCCCGACCTCCTGCAACCAGTACAGCGGCAACCGCAAGATCGGTTGCGCGATCATGCTCCAGAGCGGCTTCAAGCTCGACCAGTTCCCCTGCCTGGACAAGCTGTGGACGAAGGAAAGCGGCTGGAACCACAAGGCCCGCAACCCCTCCTCCGGGGCGTACGGCATCGCGCAGGCGCTACCCGCCGGCAAGATGTCGTCGGCCGGCGACGACTGGGAGACCAACCCGGCGACCCAGATCAAGTGGGGCCTGGGCTACATCAAGGGCCGGTACGGCGATCCCTGCGGCGCGTGGGCGCACTCGCAGGACGTGGGCTGGTACTGACCCGCTGACGATCGCGGAAAGGGTGCGCACCTCGCCGGTGCGTACCCTTTCTGGCGTTTCGTGACAAGGATTGTGCGGACCAACCGTCCATACTGGGCGAACTGCCTATATCGGAGGGTTTCGCATGCGTGGTGCCGGGTGGCTCGGCGCGCTGGTCGCCGGCGCGATGGTTGGCTCGATCGCGGCGGCCGGTGCGGCCGCGGCGGCGCCCGTACCCCCGCCCACGCCACATACCGAGATCGTCGGCGGCGAGCTCGCCGACGACGGGCAGTTTCCCTGGGTGGTGCGCCTCTCGGTCGGCTGCGCCGGCGCACTGACCGCCCCGCGGGTGGTGCTCACCGCCGCGCACTGCGTCGAGCGCACCGGCTTCTACAGCGGCCTCACGATCATCGCCGGCTCGGTCGACCAGCACTCGCCGGACGCGATCCGGGTCAAGTCGCGGTACGTGGTCCGCGCGCCCGGCTTCCGGGACGCCACCCGGGGCGACGACTGGGCGCTGATCCAGCTCGCCCAGGAGATCGACCTGCCGCTGCTCCCGCGCGCCGCCGACGGGTCGTCCGACCACGGCATGTTCACGATCATGGGGTGGGGCGCGACCCGGGAGGGCTCGACGACCCAGCAGCGTTACCTGCGCACGGCCGAGGTCCCGTTCGTCAGCGACCGCCAGTGCGGCCGGGCGTACCGGGACGCCGGCTACCCGTACGTCTCCAGCGAGATGATCTGCGCGGGCGACACCCGGCGCGGCGGCGTCGACGCGTGCCAGGGCGACTCGGGCGGGCCGATGGTGCGCCGCGACGCGGCCGGCGAGTGGGTCCACGTAGGCATCGTGAGCTGGGGCATCGGCTGCGCCCGCCGCGACTACCCCGGCGTCTACACGCAGGTCTCCAAGTTCGCCGAAGTGATCGAGCGCAAGACGCGTGAATTGAGCTGACCGCTCGCTCATTTGGCGGTGGCCGCCGCGGCCTGGTAGCAACGGGAGCGTGGCTTACGGCGGCACCTCAAGCGGCGATCCAAACCGCTTCGGCACGGAGGCGTTCTACGCCTCGCTGGGGCGCGCGTTCGTGGCGATGTGCGCGGTCATCCCGGTGCTTTTCGCGATCGAGGCGCTGGACGGGTGGCTCGGCAACCCGTTCGACTCCAGTGTCGGCATCGTGCCGCACCGCATCGAGGGTCTCGACGGCGTCTTCTTCGGACCGTTTCTGCACCACGGCTTCGACCACCTCTACAGCAACAGCGTGCCGCTGATCCTGCTCGGCACGTTCGTGCTGGCCGCGGGTGCCAGGCGGTTCCTGTTCTCGACCCTGTTCATCGTCTTCGCCAGCGGCCTCGGCGTGTGGTTCACCGGCAACCCCAACACGATCGTCGTGGGCGCGAGCGGGGTCATCTTCGGATACCTCGGCCTGCTGCTCATGCGCGGCCTCGTCGAGCGCAGCTGGTGGAACCTCGGGGTGGTCTTCCTCGTCGGCCTGCTCTACGGCTGGCAGCTGATCGGCGGCATCCTGCCCTCCGACCCCCAGGTCTCCTGGCAAGGGCACCTCTTCGGCTTCATCGGCGGCCTCGTCGCGGCGATCCTCTTCCGGCGAAAGCGGGCCGACTCGTCCTACCCGCTGATGTAGTCCTTGCCGGGCGCTGGCGGGTGTGCCTACCGTCTGGACCAGTTGGGTGCCTACGGAAGGCTACGGTGGACGCATGCGCGAGGTCGATGTCGCGATCGTGGGAGCCGGACCCACGGGTCTCTACGCGGCGTACTACGCCGGGTTCCGCGGGCTCTCGGTGGCGGTCATCGACGCGCTGCCCGAGCCGGGCGGCCAAGTCACGGCGATGTATCCGGAGAAGGCGATCTACGACGTCGCCGGCTTTCCCGTGATCAAGGGCCGAGACCTCGTGGCAAACCTCGTCGAGCAGGCCGCGCCCTACAACCCGGAGTACATCCTGGGCGCCCGCGCCGAAGAGCTGTCCTATGTAGACGAGCGCCCGCTCCTCTCGCTCGGCGGCGGAGAAAAGCTGCAATGCGGCGCCATCATCATCACCGGCGGCCTGGGCAGCTTCAGCCCGCGCCCACTGCCGGCCGCGGCCGCGTTCACCGGCGGCGGCCTCGTCTACTTCGTGCCCCGCCTCGCCGACCTGGCCGACCACGACGTGCTCATCGTCGGCGGTGGCGACTCGGCGTTCGACTGGGCGCTCGCGCTGGAGCCCCTGGCCAAGTCGATCACGCTGGTACACCGCCGGGAAAAGTTCCGGGCCCACGCGGCGACTGTGGCCCGCGTGCAGCAGCTGCCGGTGCGCATCGTGGTCAACGCCGAGGTGAGCAAGCTGCACGGCGAGGAGCGGGTGACCGGCGCCGACATCACGGTCAAGGGCGGCAGCGCCGAGACCATCCCGGTCGACACGGTCGTCGCGGCGCTCGGCTTCACCGCCGACCTCGGCCCGCTCGCCGAGTGGGGCCTCGAGCTCGACAAGCGGCACATCAAGGTCGACAGCACCATGCTGACCAACCGCCCACGCGTCTTCGCGGCCGGTGACATCGCCGAGTACCCCGGCAAGGTGCGGCTGATCGCGACCGGCTTCGGCGAGGCGGCCACCGCGGTCAACAACGCCGCCGTCGCCATCGACCCGGGCGCCCACCTCTTCCCAGGTCATTCGTCCGACGCGGGTTGATCGTCACCACAGATTCACCTTCGTTCACTAGGGTCCTGTTTTGTTGGCACCCATCGAAACGGGGGAGAATCTCGATGTTCCGACGCGTACTCACCGTGCTGGCGGTCGCCGGCGCGCTCGTCGCCACCGCGGCGCCGGCCGCACAGGCCGGTGGACACCACGGCCGGCCCGACAAGCCGTTGCCGCGCGCCCACGCGCACAACGACTACGAGCACGAGCGGCCGCTGTTCGACGCGCTGAGCCACGGCTTCACCAGCGTCGAGGCGGACATCTTCCTCATCGACGGCGAGCTGCTCGTCGCGCACGACCCGGAAGACATCGTGCCGGGCCGCACGCTGCAAAAGCTCTACCTCGACCCGCTGGCCCGCCGCGTCCGGGCCAACCACGGCACCGTCTTCCGGGGCAGCAAGCAGCAGCTCCAGCTCCTGGTCGACATCAAGAACACCGGCGCGGCCACCTACACCCAGCTGGACAAGGTGCTGCGGCGCTACAGTTCCATGCTCACCACGTACGCGTACGGCAAGGTCCACCAGGACGCGGTCACCGTCGTGATCAGCGGCGACCGCCCGCGCGAGCTGATGGAGAGCCAGACCGTGCGCCGCGCGTTCTACGACGGTCGCGGCCCGGACCTCGGCGGCGGCGCGCCAGCCTCGTTCATGCCGCTGATCAGCGAAAACTGGACCGGCGTCTTCACCTGGCGGGGCGTGGGCCCGATGCCGGCCGGCGAGCGCGCCTTCCTGCACCAGGCCGTTGCCGCCGCGCACGCCAACGGCCAGCGGGTCCGCTTCTGGGCCACGCCAGACCTGCCCGGCCCGGAGCGCGACGCGGTCTGGCGCGAGCTGATCGCCGCCGACGTCGACCACATCAACACCGACGACTTGGCAGGTCTGGAAGCCTTCCTCCGCGCCTAGCCTCATCACGGGCGTCCGTGGCGATTCTTGGCCCCTGTGGGGGCATGTTTTCGCCACGGACACCCGTGTCCGGTGACGTGCGCGACGCGCATACCGTCTCCGGAGAGGTTTGGATGCGGGGTTGCGCTTGTCGTGAGGGTTTCAAGCTGATTTGCCCGCGTCCGTGTCAGTTGTAGACCGTATGCTCCCGCGGGCACCGCTCCGGTCGGGGTTTCGGCGTCGCTGGCGCTCGCCGAAACCCCGACGCTCCGCTGCCGGGGCCGCGGGACAAGCCCACACGCCCCGTCAAGATCCCTGATCTTGCGCTACCCAGCTATCCCTTGATCGGCGCCAGAGCCGATCAAGGAGGACGCCCGACTTTGCCTTTCGAATCGGGGTTTCGTGGCCGCGCCTGCCGCAGCCACCTCCACGCCGAAAGCTCGATAGAACGCGTCCAGCGGGCGACGCGCGCGGTTTTTCCATCGTGGATCGGGGAGCAACGGCATGGACCACCGCGGACATCGCGGTAGCTCGAATACTCAAAATGTTTCGAGGCCCCGGAAGCTCGCCAGCAGGTGCGGCGGGCCCAGGCCGGCTACCACTCGCCTCAGGTGAGGTCGGCGAGTGGGCGGCCGTCGAAGTCGACGGCGGAGTAGAGGGCTAGCTTCTCCAAGCGGTGATATGAGTCGATCACGCGGATCGTGCCGCTCTTGGAGCGCATGACGATCGACTGGGTGTAGGCGCCGCCGGCGCGGTAGCGCACGCCCTTGAGGAGGTCGCCGGTGGTGATGCCGGTGGCCACGAAGAAGCAGTTGTCGCCGGTCACGAGGTCGTCTGTGGTGAGCACGCGGTCGAGGTCGTGGCCGGCGGCGAGCGCCTTCTCGCGCTCGGCGTCGTCGCGGGGCCAGAGCTTGGCCTGCATCGCACCGCCCATGCACTTGAGCGCGCACGCGGCCGTGATGCCCTCGGGTGTGCCGCCGATGCCGACCAGCACGTCCACATCGGACTGCTCGCTCGCGGCGGAGATGGCGCCGGCGATGTCGCCGTCGGAGATGAAGCGGATGCGGGCGCCGGTCTGGCGTACCTCGTGTACCAGATGCTCATGCCGCGGACGGTCGAGGATGCAGACCGTCACGTCGGACATGCCGGAGTTTTTGACCTTGGCGATGCGGCGGAGGTTTTCGGTCACGCCGGCGTTGATGTCGATCACATGTGCGCAGTCGGCGCCGACGGCCAGCTTTTCCATGTAGAAGACCGCGCTGGGGTCGAACATCGCGCCGCGCTCGGCCACGGCCAACACCGCGATCGCGTTGGGCATGCCCTTGCTCATCAGCGTGGTGCCGTCGATCGGGTCGACCGCCACGTCGACCTCCGGGCCGCTGCCGTCGCCGACCTGCTCGCCGTTGAAGAGCATCGGCGCGTTGTCCTTTTCGCCCTCGCCGATGACCACGACGCCGCGCATCTGGATCGAGTTGATCAGCTTGCGCATGGCGTCTACGGCGGCTCCGTCGCCGCCTTCCTTGTCGCCGCGGCCGACCCACCGGCCGGCCGCCATGGCCGCCGCCTCGGTGACCCGGACCAGCTCGAGGGCGAGGTTGCGGTCGAGATCCTGGGGGATGCGGTCCTGGGCCATGACGGTCCTCCTCGCGACGCTGCGGGGTGTTGGGCTGCCCAAATCTTTTCATGGCCGGGGGCTGAACGCCCGTTCGGTCGGCGTACTGAGAAGATGGTTACGTGGACCAGCCGACGCCGCCGCCCGTCGCCAACTCGCGCACGCCGCGCGACATGGTGCTGTCGCTGATCGTGCTGCTCGTCCCCGTGCTGCTGGTGGTGTTGATCTACCGGGTGGTCCAGGGCGGCGACAAGCCGGTCGAGGTCGACACCGCGCCGGCGGTGGCGCAGGCGCGCTCGGCCAACGCGTTTCCGGTCGCCGAGCCCACCGGGCTCAGCGACGACTGGCGGACGATCAGCGCCGTCTTCCAGAAGACGGAGGGCGGCCAGATCCTCCGCCTCGGGTACGTGACGCCGGATGGCGCCGGCCTCCAGCTGATCCAGAGCGACGTGTCGCCGGAAAAGCTGCTGCCCGCCGAGCTGACCAAGAGCGGGCGGCCGGCAGGCACGATCAAGCTCGACGGGCAGAGCTGGCAGCGCTACACGGCGCGTCCCGGCGAGCGGGCGCTGGTGCTCCTGGAGCGCGATCGGACGATCGTCATCGTGGGTGGCGCCCATGAGGAGGAGCAGCGCGAGCTGGCCACGGCCGTACGCTGAATGCCGTGACCGACCTCGGAGCCGCGTCCGTCGACGGCGAGCTGGAGAGCTTCAGCCTCGTGGAGCTGGCCGTCCTGCGCCTGCGGCGCGAGATCCTCAGCGGCCGCACCGATCCGGGTGAGCGGCTGGTCGAGGAGCAGCTCACCCGCCGCCTCGGGATCAGCCGGGCGCCGCTGCGCGAGGCACTGCGCCGGCTGGCCGAGCAGGGGCTGGTCGAGCACGTGCCACGCCGGGGTGTGCGGGTGGCCACGCTCTCCGACCGCGACGTCCAGGAGCTCTACGACGTCCGCGACGTGCTGGAGCGCCACGCGATCGCCGCCGCGCTGCCGCTGCGACGGGACGCCGACCTGGCCGGGCTGCGCGCGGCCCTCGACCAGATGCGCGAGGCGACCCGGGCCGGCGACCGGCTGCGGATCGCCGAGGCACACCGCCACTTTCACGTCGCGGTCGTGGCGCTCGCCGGAAACCGGCAGCTCAGCGCGATGTACGAGTCGGTCCTGGTCAAGCTCCAGCTTTACATGGCCCGAAACCTGAGCCGCGAGGCCGAGGTGGCCCAGCCGGAGGACGGCGTGCACCGGCACGAGCGGCTGCTGGCGGCGGCCGCGGCGGGCGACCCGGACGCGATGCTCGCCGAGCTGGCCGGCCATGGCGCCCGCTCCTACCTGGCGTAATTGCGCCGTTACCTGAGCGACTTTGGTGGGAAACGGTACGGTCGACAATCGACTGTATGCCAGGCTCAACCATCGGGCCCGTCAAGGCCGACCCCTATCTCTGGCCGTACGACGGCGCGGCTCCGGTCGCGCGCACCGCCCTGCTCTGCATCGACTGGCAGACCGACTTCTGCGGACCCGGTGGCTACGTCGACAGCATGGGCTACGACATCGCCCTCACGCGGGCCGGACTGCCCGCGACCCAGCGGCTGCTGTCGCACGTTCGCGACCTCGGCATGCTGGTCATACACACCCGCGAGGGGCACGACCCGGACCTCGCCGACCTACCGCCCAACAAGCGCTGGCGCTCAGCCCAGATCGGTGCCGAGATCGGCTCCGCCGGGCCGTGCGGGCGCATCCTCGTCAAGGGCGAGCCGGGCTGGGAGATCGTGCCCGAGGTCGCGCCGGCACCAGGCGAGGTGGTGATCGACAAGCCGGGCAAGGGCGCCTTCTACGCCACCAACCTCGACCTCGTGCTGCGTACGCACGGCATCACGCACCTCATCCTCACCGGCATCACGACCGACGTGTGCGTGCACACGACCATGCGCGAGGCCAACGACCGCGGGTACGAGTGCCTGATCCTCTCCGACTGCACCGGCGCCACCGACGCGGGCAACCACGCCGCCGCGCTGCACATGGTCACCATGCAGGGCGGCGTCTTCGGCTGCGTCGCCACCTCCGACGCGGTCATCGAGGCCACCTCGTGATCGCGGTCGAGGCGCGGCCGGGACCGTTCGCGTTCGACCCGGCCAGCACCGCCCTGCTGGTCATCGACATGCAGCGCGACTTCCTGGAGCCGGGCGGCTTCGGCGAGGCGCTCGGCAACGACGTCGGCCAGCTCCGCCGCACGATCGCACCGCTCGCGGCGCTGCTCGCCGGCTGGCGGGCGGCCGGGCTGCCGGTCATCCACACCCGCGAGGGGCACCTTCCCGACCTCTCGGACTGCCCGCCGGCCAAGCTCGCCCGGGGTGCGCCAAGCATGCGCATCGGCGACGAGGGGCCGCTGGGCCGCATCCTGGTACGCGGCGAGTACGGCCACGACATCGTGGACGAGCTCGCGCCCGCGCCGGGTGAGCCAGTCGTCGACAAGCCCGGCAAGGGCGCCTTCTACGCCACCGACCTCGGCACGCTGCTGGAGGAGCTCAAGGTGGCGAGCCTCGTCGTCACCGGCGTGACCACCGAGGTCTGCGTGCACACCACGGTCCGCGAGGCCAACGACCGCGGGTACGAGTGCCTCGTGCTCGCCGACTGCGTCGGGTCCTACTTCCCGGAGTTCCAGCGGGTGGGGCTCGACATGATCGCCGCACAGGGTGGGATCTTCGGTTGGGTCGCCGACTCGACCGACGTGCTCAGGGCTCTTCAGGAGGAGTCGTGAAACTTCCGTACTGGGTGCGCGGGGACACCAACGCTTTCTTCGGTTTCGGCGTCAACGTGCTGGTCAACGTGCTCACACTGACCGGCTTGTGCATCGGCGTCGTGCACATGGCTTCGGGCGACGTCTTCGGCACGGTGCTGCCGGCGCTCGGCGTCGCGCTCGTCTTCGGCAACATCTACTACACGTACCTGGCGCGGCGGCTGGCCCGGAAGGAGCGGCGCACGGACGTGACCGCCATGCCGTACGGGCCGAGCGTGCCGCACATGTTCATCGTGATCTTCGTGATCATGCTGCCGATCTACCTGCGCACCAATGACCCGCTGCGGGCGTGGCAGGCAGGGCTGGCATGGGCGTTCATCATCGGCGTGATCGTCCTCATTGGAGCGTTCGTCGGGCCGTACATCCGCAAGTACGCGCCGCGCGCCGCGCTGCTGGGCACGCTGGCCGGCATCTCCATCACGTTCATCTCGATGAACCCGGCCGCGCAGATGTGGGACATGGCCTGGATCGCGCTGCCGGTCTTCGCGCTGCTGCTCGTCGGCCTGCTCACCGACGTCAAGCTGCCCGGCAACATCCCGATCGGCCTCGCCGCGCTGTTGCTGGGCACCGCGATCGGCTGGATCGGCGGCGCGATGTCGGTGCCGGACGTCTCGTCGGCCGCGGGCGACATCGCCGTCGCGGTGCCGGATCTCAAGCTCGGTCTGCTCTTCGACGGGCTCGGCGACATGGCGCCGCTGCTGGCGACCGCGATCCCGCTGGGCGTCTACAACTTCACCGAGGCGATGACCAATGTGGAGAGTGCGGCGACGGCGGGCGACAACTACAACCTGCGCAGCGTGCTGCTCGCGGACGGTGCCGGCGCGGTCATCGGATCGGCGCTGGGCTCGCCCTTCCCGCCGGCCGTCTACGTTGGACACCCAGGCTGGAAGGCGGCGGGCGGCCGCACCGGCTACTCGATGGCGACCGGAGTGGTCATCGCGCTGCTCTGCTTCCTCGGCATGTTCGGGTTGCTCGGCGCGCTCTTGCCGACGCCCGCCATCGTGCCCATCCTGCTCTACATAGGACTACTGATCGGCGCGCAGGCTTTCCAGGCCACACCCCGGGCGCACGCGGCCGCGGTGGTCGCCGCGCTGATCCCCAACATCGCCTCCTGGGCGAGCGGCCAGATGGACAACGCGCTCGCCGCGGCCGGCACCTCGGCGGCACAGGTCGGCGACGAGGCGCTGGAGGGCGCCGGCGTCTTCTACCACGGCCTGCTCGTGCTGGGGCAGGGCGCGATCCTGGCGGGCCTCGTGCTCGGCGCGATCGTCGCGTTCGTCATCGACAAGCGCTTCTGGCACGCGGCTGTCTTCGCCGGCTCGGGGACGGTGCTCTCGTTCGTCGGCCTCATCCACGGCGAGAAGGTCGAGTGGAACGCCAACGGGCAGGTCGCCCTCGGCTACCTCTTCGTGGCGGTGGTATGCGTGGTGTTCGCGCTCGGCAAGGTGCCACCCCGCGAGCCCGAGCCGGACGAGGTCGGCGCCGAGGTGCCCGCACCCCGGCCAGCTCCGGACCTGGAAAAGGCCGCGGCACCGGCCGCCTGACCCACACGTGGGGCGTCGGTCGCGGGGCCCGCCGCGACCGCCGCCCCATCCCCACGAGAGGACACACGCCGCATGGAGATCAACCGGCCCGACGTGGTGGCCGAGGTCGCCGCCGCCTTCGCCGCGTACGAGGACGCTCTCGTCTCCGGCGAGCCGGACCGGATCGTCGACTTCTTCTGGCAGTCGCCGGAGACCATCCGCTTCGGCATCGCCGACCACCAGGTGGGCATCGAGGAGCAGCGGGTCTGGCGGTGGGCACAGCCGCCACTCCCGCCCGGCCGGCGGCTGAGGGAGACCCGGATCGCCACGTTCGGCGCCGACTACGCCGTGGTCAACACGCTGTTCGACTACCCCGGCGGCACCGCCGTGGGCCGGCAGTCGCAGACCTGGGTGCGCCTCCCGTCGGGCTGGCGCATCGTGGCCGCCCACGTCTCCGAGCCGGCGGCGTCGGTCGTGGGGCCAGACCGATAACCGAAGAGATTCTGAGCTACCGCGATATCCGCCGTGGTCCGGACCGCTGCTCCCGCGGCCTCACCCGTCCGCCGCTGGTCGCGCTCACCCCCGCGTTTGGTCGCGGTCACTCTTTGCCTGCGGCGGGTGCGCGGCCCGCGGTGCAGCGGTGTTTGTCCACAATGCCTGTTGCCGGACAGGCGGCGGAGATGTGAAACGGGGCTCCGTTGCTCTGAGTAACCGCCGCCGCCGTGCGCACGGCCCGAGATTCGAGATCTTGGAGAGCTTGGGCGCTATTTCAACCCTAACTGCCCTAGATCTCGACGTTCCTACCTCAGCTTGCTGACGCTGCGTCACAGACGGTGGCCGGCGAGGCCGGCCCACCCTGTGCGGGCAGGAAAATCCGTTCGAGACGAGTGGCATGGGTCCGGACCGCTGGTCCCGCGCCTCACCCGTCCGCTGCTCGTCCCGCGGCCTCACCTGTCCACTGTGGGCGCGCGGGTTGGTCTTGCACCGCGGGCCTGGCAGCGGAGGTCGGGGGTTTCGGCTCGCTCCGCGAGCCGCCGGCCTGCGCGGTCTCCGGCGGGAGCGGCGGTCCGCCGCTGACGCGGCCCGGGTAGATGTCCGGGGCTTGCTCAGTTTTCTTCGCGGGCGGCCTTCGCGGCGTCGAGGCGGGCGCGGGCGCCGTCGAGCCAGCGCTGGCAGATGTCGGCCAGCTGCTCGCCGCGCTCCCACAGCGCGAGCGACTCTTCCAGCGAACCGCCGCCGGCCTCCAGCCGCTCGACCACGCTGGCCAGCTCGGCGCGGGCCTGCTCGTAGCTCAACTGGGTGTCGCTCATGGCCGTCCTCGCTTCGCTGCGGGCGGCCACGAGGCTCCAAGCGCACTGAGTCTGATGATTCGCTCGCTCCGCTCGCTCATGGTCGGTCACCCTACGCGGGTGAGTCGGTCACCTGGGCGGACAGGTCGCCTTCGGCGAGCCGTAGCCGCAGGTCGTCGCCCTTGGCCACGTCGGAGGGTGAGCGGACGACGTGGCCGTCGGCGCGCTGGACGATGGCGTATCCGCGTTCGAGTGTCGCGGCGGGTGACAGCGCGCGCAGGCGGGCGAGGGTGTGGCGGAGGTCGCCGGCGGCCGCGGCGAGCTTGTGGTCGAGCGTGCGTGCGGTGCGGTCGCGGAGGGCGGCCACCTCGGTCGCACGCTGCTCGATCATGACCTGTGGGCGGGCCAGGACCGGGCGGGAGCGGATCGAGTCGAGGCGGTGCTGCTCGCGGTCGAGCAGGCCGGTCACCGCGCGGCCCAGCCGCTGCCGGGCGAGGCCGATGAGGCGCAGCTCCTCGGCCAGGTCGGGCACGATCCGCTTGGCGGCGTCGGTGGGCGTGGAGGCGCGCACGTCGGCGACGTAGTCGAGCAGCGGGATGTCCGTCTCGTGGCCGATCGCGCTGACCACCGGTGTGCGGCAGTCGAAGACCGCGCGGCACAGCGCCTCGTCGGAGAAGGGCAGCAGGTCTTCGACGCTCCCGCCGCCGCGCGCGATGATGATCACGTCGATCGTGTCGTCGCCGTCGAGCACTTTGAGCGCGTCGATGATCTGGGGTACGGCGGTCGGGCCCTGCACCGCGACGTTGACCACGCGAAACTCCACCGCCGGCCACCGGCGGCGGGCGTTGGTCAGCACGTCGCGCTCGGCGGCCGAGGAGCGTCCGGTGATCAGCCCGATGCGCGCCGGCAGGAATGGGGGCCGCCGCTTGCGCTCCCGCGCGAATAGTCCCTCGGCGGCCAGCAGCTTCTTCAGCTTTTCCAGGCGGGCCAGCAGCTCACCCAGCCCCACCTGGCGGATCTCGTCGGCGCGCAGGCTGAGCGTGCCCCGCGCGGCGTAGAACTCGGGCTTGGCGTGCAGGACCACCCGGGCGCCCTCGTTGAGCTCCGGGGCGCCGATGTCCAGTACATCCCGGTTTGTCGTAACAGTCAGGCTGAGGTCGGCGGACGGGTCACGCAGGGTGAGGAAGACGGTGCTCGCGCCCGGGCGCCGGCTGATCTGGGCCACCTGGCCGTCCACCCAGACCCACCCGAGCTTGGATACCCACGAGCCGATCTTCTGGCTGACCACCCGGACCGGCCAGGGCTCCTCGGGCGTGCTCTTCGGGGCTTCGGGCTGCGTCACGCAGGCCAGCCTATGTGTCGAACGGCGTAATCCGGGTCTCGACCACGGCGGGTGGGGCGGAGCGGCACGTACGATGGCCGGGTGACCGAGATCCGCAAGCGCGTGCTGCTGGCCAAGCCCCGCGGATACTGCGCCGGCGTCGACCGCGCGGTGCAGACCGTGGAGGAGGCGCTCAAGCTCTACGGGCCGCCGATCTACGTGCGCAAGCAGATCGTGCACAACAAGCACGTGGTGTCGACGCTCGAGGCCAAGGGCGCCATCTTCGTCGAGGAAAACGAGGAGGTCCCCGAGGGGGCCACCGTGATCTTCTCGGCGCACGGGGTCGCCCCGGAGGTGTACGAGCAGGCCAAGGCGCGTTCGCTCAAGGCCATCGACGCGACCTGCCCCCTGGTGACGAAGGTGCACCACGAGGCCAGGCGGTTCGCGGCCGACGACTACGACATCCTGCTCATCGGCCACGAGGGCCACGAGGAGGTCATCGGCACGGCCGGCGAGGCGCCCGCGCACGTCCAGCTCGTCGACGGCCCCGAGGGCGCCGACAAGGTGACGGTGCGTGACCCCTCGAAGGTGGTGTGGCTCTCCCAGACGACGCTCTCCGTCGACGAGACGATGGAGACCGTGGCCCGGCTCAAGCAGCGGCTGCCGTTGCTCCAGTCACCGCCCAGCGACGACATCTGCTACGCCACGCAAAACCGCCAGCACGTGGTCAAGGAGATCGCGCCGGAGTGCGACGTGGTGCTCGTCGTCGGCTCGCGCAACTCGTCCAACTCGGTGCGCCTGGTCGAGGTGGCCCTCGACGCCGGGGCGCGCGCCGGCCACCTGGTCGACTACGCGCACGAGATCGCCGACGAGTGGCTGGAGGGCGCCACCACGGTCGGCGTCACGTCGGGTGCCAGCGTGCCCGACGAGCTTGTCACGCAGGTGCTGGAGCACCTCGCCGCGCGCGGCTTCGCCGACGTCTCCGAGGTGACCACCGCGGACGAGCGGCTGATCTTCTCCCTCCCGCAGGAGCTCAAGCGCGACATGAAGGCGGCGGCCGCGTCGCGCACGGCGTGATCAAAGCTTCTCTCAAGTCGTGCCAACGACTTTGATCACGGGCGACCGCGGCCCGCTCAGTCGGAGACCAGCTCCGGCGCTTGAGGCTGGCGGGGAGCCAGCTCGACCTGGGGCGGCACGGGCAATTCGTCGTCGGAGACGCCCAGCTCGGCGAGCTTGCGGGCGCTGACAAGCACGCGCGCCTCCAGTGAGCCGACCGCCCGGTTGTACGCGCTCACCGCGCCACCCAGCGCCCCACCCAGCCGGCTCACGTGCTCGCCGAGCGTGGAAAGCCGCCCGTACAGCTCGCGGGCCAGCGTGTGCACCGCCACCGCGTTGCGGGCCAGGGCCTCCTGGCGCCACACGTACGCCACCGTGCGCAGCAGCGCCATCAGTGTGGCGGGGGTGGCGAGCACCACGTTGCGGGCGAAGGCGTGCTCCAGGAGGGTCGGGTCGCGCTGGAGCGCCGCGTCGAGAAACGGGTCGGCCGGCATGAAGAGCACCACGAACTCGGGCGTCTGCTCGAACGCCGACCAGTACGACTTTGCCGCCAGCGCGTCGACGTGGCCGCGCAGGTGGCGCGCGTGCTGGTCGAGGTGGGTGTCGCGGCCGCGCTCGTCGCGCGACTCCATGGCCGCCAGGTAGGCCTCGAAGGGCGCCTTGGCGTCGACCACCACGGACCGTCCACCGTGGAGCTTGACGACCAGGTCGGGGCGGACACCCTGGATGTCGTTGGCGGCCGTGACCTGCTCGGCGAAGTCGCAGTGCTCCAGCATGCCGGCCGCCTCGACGATGCGCCGCAGCTGGTGCTCGCCCCACCGCCCGCGGACCTGCGGCGCCCGCAGCGCGGCCACGAGCTGCTTGGTCTCGGTGCGCAGCTCGCCGGAGACCGTGGACATCGAGCGCACCTGCTCGCGCAGCTCCGCGTAGGCGTCGACGCGCTCCCGCTCCAGCTCGGCCACCCGCAGCTCATAGCGGCGCAGCGTCTCGTGCAGCGGCGCCACCGCCCGCGCGACCGCCTCCTGCGACTGGGCCGTGGCCTCATAGGACAGTGCGCGCATCGACTGCTCCAGCCGCTCTTCACCCTCGCGGGTGGCGTGCAGCGTGGCGTCGAGGCGGGCGATCTCCGCGCCGGCCCTGGCCCGCGCGGCCAGCCACCCCACGGCGCCCCCGGCGGCCAGACACACGATCACCACACCAAGCGTCGAAATGTCCACGTCCGTGAGCTTGCCAAACGAGTACGACGAATTCGGCCGGGTACCGTCGTGACATGGAGTGGTTCTTGCTGGTCGTGCTCGTCGTGCTGATCGCCGGCGGCGCGTTCTGGCTGCGCCGGGCGAGCGCGGCACGGCACGCCCGGGAGCTGGGCGACGCGCGGGCCGAGGCACAGCGGTGGTACGAGCGGCTGGGTGGCCAGGTCATGAACCTGCACGGCGACGAGCCGGCAGTCCGGCAGGCGCTGGTCGACGCGGGTGAGCGGTACACGGCCGCGGGCAGCCAGCTCGAGCAGGCGCGCACGGTGCGGCAGTTCGCGCTGGCCCGGGAGACCTCGCTCGAAGGGCTCGCGTACGCGCGGGCGGCACGGGTGGCGCTCGGGCTGGACCCGGGCCCCGACCTGCCGCCACTGGCCGCCGCGCAGGGCGCCGGGCAGCTGACCGTGGAGCGCGAGGTCGACGTGCGGGGCCAGCACTTCAAGGCGGGGCCGCGGCCGGGCGACGACACGCCGTACTACTACCCGGGTGGGCGGGTGCAGGGCCGTCCGGTGCCGGCCGGCTGGTACTCGCAGCCGTGGTGGAAGCCGGCCCTGGCCGGTGCCGCCGGCGCGATCGGCGGCCTGCTGATCTTCGACGCGCTCTTCTCGCCGGCCTTCGCCGACCCCGGCTACGCCGAGGGCGACGGCATGGACGCCGACGCCGATGGGGGCGACGGTGGCGACGCGGGCGGCGACTACGGAGGCGACTACGGCGGCGGCGACTGGGGCGGCGACGCCGGCTTCGGTGGCGGCGACTTCGGCGGCGGCGACTTCTAAGGCGGCGCCGGGCCGGGCGTGTGGCGGGTCGCCCCTGGATCGACGGGACAGGGGCAGGGCAGCCGGAGCGGCCAGGGTAGGGCTAGCTGGATGGTGTTCGCACCACTGGCGGGGCAGAGTTCTTTAGCGTGAGTGTTGACACGCATTCGAGGGTGGGGAGCCAGGCGGTGGCGGTCCGGCCGGTGCGAGCCTGGTGGTTCGCGGCCGCTGCGGTGGCGTTCGGTGCGGCAGCGGTGACGGCGATCGCGCAGGCCACAGGGCACTTCCACTGGTGGGCCGGCTTCGTGCTGATCCCTGGCGCTTTCATCGCGGCGGCCGGCGCGCCGCTGCTGACCCGCGGCGGCGGCCGGGCCATGACGGGCTACCTGGTTGCCTGGGTAGGCGTGATCGTCTTCACGGTCGGCGCGATGCTGATGTTCGGCGTCATGACCGAGGGCTGGCCGGTGATGATCATGCTGCCGACGCTGGCGGTCGCCGGCACGTACATCTGGCGCCCGGACCACCCCCTCGCGAGGGCGTTCCACCGCACGGTCGCGACTCTCGCGCTCTGCGGCACCACGCTCGGCGTGATCTTCCTGCTCATGAATACCGACGTCGTCGACTTCGGCGACACCGACTGGTGGGGCGGCTTCATGATGGCGGCCGCGGTGGCCGTCGCGCTCAACGGGCTGGCGCTGCTCCGCCATCAGATCGAGTACCGGCTCCAGGCCGTCACGCTCGCGGTCTTTCCCGCACTGATCGTGTTCCTGCTCGGCCTGAGGTTCATCCGCGGCGACTGGCCGACCGACTTCTGAGCGTGGCCTGACGATTTGAGCTACCGCGACGCCCGTTCCCGCGGGCACCGCTCCCGGCCGGCGGCTCGCAGAGCGAGCCGAAATCCCCGCCGTCCACTGCTAGCTCCGCGGGACAAGCCCCGGGGGCGAAACCTTCGCCGCCACCGATGATCGTTCGCCCGATACCCGCACTCTTCCCGGCGTGTCGTGTGGTTTCCGGGCGAACGATCATAGCGCCGCCCACATGCTGAGCCACATCCGCAGGTCCGCCCCGACGGGCTTGCGGCGCGGACCTGGCAGCGCGGGTCGGGGATCTCGGCGAGCGCCAGCTCGCCGCCGACCCGCGCGGTCTCCGGCGGGAGC